>NZ_BPUU01000003.1:0-473204 GCF_054772415.1 Capnocytophaga sp. HP1101 | reverse complement strand
TAGGCTCTGAAACATAGATAATTTCCTTGGTGTTGATGTCTAAAATGCCAAATTGTAATTCTTTGTCATTATAAAAATACAATAAATCTCCTTGTAAACTTGTATTTCCATTAACCCCATATTTTTTCAAGTTCATTTTTTCCATTTTATCCCACATACCATATAGCATAGGAGTTATTTTTTCTTTATTGAGGTCTATTTCAAAAAATCTGTCAGCTATTAAACCGATAATTATTCCTTTTTTATCATCCAAAATAAATTTTGCACGATAAAAAATGTAAAACTCTTCACTATCTACATAACTATCTACTTTGCCTAATAAATTCCCCTTGGGTATCCCTAGAATACGATGTTTCAATTTCCCAGTTTGAATATCTAAACCAATAAATCCACCTCTTTCTATATAAACCCAAAGGATATTGTTATATATTCCTACAATTTGTTCTACTTCATAGTCAAATTCTTCATCTGTACTGTAATCTTTACCTTTACCAAGTGAAGCAACAGGAAACTCCCATAGATGTTCTTTCTTTTGAATAGAAAAAGCTCTGATAGACATCACATCATCGTATATTTTATTCTTTTTGTATATATATATATATATATCCATTTGGAAAAAACTTATAGAAAATTTGTCAATTTCACCTAATACTATGAGATTTTCTTTTCTATCTATAATAGCAGTAATATCCTCTAGATATTCATTTGAATATTGTGTTTCTAAATAATCGTTAGATAAATACAAAAAAACTTTATCTTCTCCCTCTTCTACCAACTCCAAATTTTCGTCAAAAATTTTGTAATTATTATTCCATTCAGAACAATAGAACTTATTATTAAACGTAACAAGGGGGCTTAGTGGCGTTTTATAAAGTATTTGTTTTTTTTCACCACATTGAATTTCACGTGATGTATTGATATAATAGGGTTTGCCTTTATAAATAACATAATCTCTTACATTATCTATTTTAGAATTTAGTTTAAACATTTTATTGTGATTTTATAAAGTTATAAAGTGGAGAATTGGTGTCTTTTATTAGTAGTTTAAATACTTCTTCTCTATCTTTATTCATAAGTCCTAAACTTTTCTTCAATTCAGGGCTCATAATCTCTAAAATTTCATCACTATTACGTTTAAACAATTCTTTAAAAGCTTGTTTTACTTCATTTATATTAGCTTTATTACTGTTAATCACATAAGCTAAATCATCAATATTCTTTAGATCTCTTACTTGTAAATAGCTTTCAAATTGTTTGATAAAACCTTTATCATTAGCTATTTTACTCCAAGTTTCACTATTATAACTCTTGAACTCTTCAAATAATGGTAAACTTCTATTGTTTTCTCTATTGAACTTCACGTCATAACGGCAGTTGGCACAGATATCATCTAAACCTTTTTCAAACTTCATATCTAAATGCTCAATGTTTTCAGGCGTATATTTTTTAGGGTTTTTCTATGCTTACTAAATAAAAGTAAAAGTAATAGAAATGAAATTAGTATGATAAAACAAGAACTATTCTTCACGTTCAAAAATATGCAAAGTATCATTACTATCTAAGATATACACTTTATTCCCTGAAACTTTTAAATCTTTAAGCTGAGTAACCCTATCATCTCGTTCACCTACTGTAATAGGTTCTGAAATGTATACAATTTCTTTGGTATTGATATCTAAAACACCAAATTTCAGTTGATTAAAGAGGGAAAAATACAATAAATTATCTTGAACAACATAATCTTCTGCGGCGTCATTTCCTTTAACATTGTATTTTTCAAATTCCTCTTGTAAACCATACTGAGTAGCAAAAGGAGGTTCTTGATTTAAATCTATTTCAATATAAACATCAACTCCTAAACCAAAAATTTTTCCTTTTTCATTGTCTAAAAGATAATCACTTCTAAAAAAACCTTTGCGGTCTTCATAAGAACTGGTAATTGTTTTTCCTATAGCTTGGTGAAACTCAGGAATACGATATTTTAACTTTCCTGTTTCAATATCTAAGCCTATGAATCCTTTTGCATTTAGAAAAACCCAAAGAATATTATTGTATATACCTATTAAACGTCTTACTTCAAAGTCTTTCTCCTCATCAGTATAAGGGTTTTTATGCTTCCCTAATAAAGAAAGAGAAAATTCCCAAAGAAATTGCCCTGTGCATATTTCTATTCCTTGTATGTTATTTTTGTTTTTTAAAAAATATTTTTTTTCCACTCTAAGAATTTAAATATTCTAAAATTCAGTACATAGTGAAATTCATTATTTTTTATATCAAAAACAGCTGTCTTTTTATCTTTACTAACTAATAACAAAGAATCAGAAATAACATCTTTAATAAAAATATCTTTTAAGAATCTCACCTCATTTTCCATTATCAAATAGGTATTCCCATAGATATCAGGAATGTAAAAATAAGGTTCTTTATAATTTAAGAACTGCAAAGATAAAGGAGAAATCAGAATAGAATGTCCATTTTCACCTATAACTTCTTTCCCATTGCTAAAATATAGTTTCTTATCTACTATAAGAAAGTTATCTACATTACTAATACATTGTACTTCTTTCATATCACTGCGCCTTTACAATATGTTCAACAATATCACTAATCTTTTCATTTGTTAAGTCTGATATATTATCTATATCTAAGCTTTCACTAAGATTTTTATTCTTTTTAATAATTTCAAAGAACTCACTTCTTTTATTCTTAAACAATTCTTTAAAAGCTTGCTTTACTTCATCTACATTCGCTTTTTTAGTGTTAATTACATAAGATAAATCTTCTATTTTATGAAGGTCTCTTACTTGTAAGTAGCTTTCAAATTGTTTGATAAAATCTTTGTCATTTGCTATTTTATTCCAAGTTTCACTACTATAGCTCTTAAACTCTTCATATAAAGGCAAATCTTCATCATATTTTCTGCTAAACTTTACATCATAACGGCAGTTAGGACAAATGCCGTCTAAGGTATTTTCAAACTTCATATCGAAGTTTTCAATGTTTTCAGGGGTGTACTTTTTAGGATTTTTATTAAAAGCTGATAACATATGCTGAGTACCTTCACGCATAGCGGCATTGCTACTTAAAGCGCCTTCTTCTATTTTTTTCCATAAATCAGGACGGTTTCTAAAAGTATGGGCTACTTCTATATAGTTTTCGAGCATCTCATCTATGGTGCGACCTCCAAAAATTTTCCTTCCTGCTTCTCCACAATTGCCACAAGGAGCATCTTTATATTTCTTCAAGAAATTTATTAGTCCTTGTTCACCTCCAATAGCTTTTAGTTTTTCAGCATTTTCAGGGGCTAATTTTTTCCATAAAAAGAAATTCTCTTCCGCTTTTGTAGCAAAACTAAGAAAGAAACATAAGACTAATGTGATGATGATACTGTTTTTCATAGGAGTTTTTAAAGATCAGATTCTTTTTCCCAATCTACTTTTAAGACTTCCGTTTTGAAATCTTCGTAAATAGCAAAGGCTTCAGTTAGAATTTCTTCTAATTCTTGATAATTTTCAAAAGAAGGCATAAATATTTTAGATTCTTTTTTTGTTTCAAAATATTTAATGTCTTCATATAAATTTCCAAATGTACCTCCTGTTATAAAAACGTCTTTTTTCAAATCTGTAATGCCTATAATTAATTCAATTATACTATATTTTAGGCTAAAATTGAAATAGATTTTGTAAGTTCCTATTTTTACTTGAAATTTAAAAAAGTTATTTTTCTTGACAAAAGAAATCTTATACCCAATTTCCTTTGCTATTTCTAAAACTTTTTCATTCAAATAGTTAAATTCATTTTTAGAATGAAAGTTTTTACTCAATTTTTCATATCTTTCAACGAAAGATATTTTTTTATAGATTTCATATTCTTTATAGGTCATTTTATTCAGGTCTAAATCTTATTGTTCCCAATCTACTTTTAAGACTTCAGTTTTGAAATCTTCGTAAATAGCAAAGGCTTCAGTTAGAATTTCTTCTAATTCTTGATAATTTGAGTAATAAGGTCTTGGTCTTATCTCAAAACTTTTGTTCAACATTTCCTCTAAAATACTTTCCCAAACTCCCCAACTTAGTTCAAGCATTTGTTTATTTAGTTTAGCACTCCACACAAATTGTAAAGCTCCAGTATAAGGAATTATATTAAACCCAATTGTTATTAAATTACTCTTGTCTTCTATTTTAAAAAAACATTCTTTTTTGGAATATTTAAATTTTATTTCCATTTGATTTAATAATAAATCAATATCTGAAATTGATTTACTATTTATACTATTTTGAAAATCAGAATATTTATTACATATTTCTAAATATCTTTTTCCAAAATTGATTTTTTGCAATACTTTTTTTAATCTAATGTCTATACTCATAAATTATTCTTTTAAAAATATAATTTCTATATTGTATTTTTTAGCTATCTTCTTGTAATCTTCAATTTGATTAAAGGATTTATTACTTTCTGGAATTTCCAAATAGTGTTTACCCTCTAAAACTTTTCCTTTTAATTCATTTTGGTATTGACTTTATTAAAAGAAGTACTTATATTTTTTTGAATTTCCTCAAAAAGAGAAATCAGCTCTCCAATTAGGTTTTTAAACGAATTTAGGTCATAAAATTTAGGACTACTTATAGGCATTCCCCAGTTAGTCATTAATTGAACTAAAAGACCATACCCCCCCCCCCCCTTGATATTATATTTATCATTTCTGATACTGATATCAAAATGAATGATGTTGTACTTGATAGAAATTCCTATCCTATAACTGAAATTATCTTTTAGGAAAAAGTCTGAAAAATATTGCTCCTTATTCTTTTTTTTTACCGAATAATTTAAATCTTGAAATGTAGTTATTATATCTTTAGATGATATCTTATAATTTTCATCTTCTTTATCATATTTTTCCCAGATGTTTCTATATTTATCAATAAAATCCATTTCAAAAAGGATTTTCTCTATTTCAGGTTGTAGTAAATCTTCTTTTTTCATTTTATTCAGGTCTAAATCTTATTTCTATTCCTTTTTCTTTTGCTATTTTAATATATTCTTCAATCTTATCAAATTTTTTATTGCTTTCAGGTATTTCTAAAATCAATTTAGAATCCATAGGAAGTTCTTTATTTCTAATAAGATCGTATATTTCTCCCTCTTTTTTAGTTGTTATCTTTTTAGGGGGAGCATATTTATTTCTTAATTCATTTAGGTATTTTACGAATGTATCTTCTTGAATATCTGCTAAATCAGTTGCTTTTCGGGATATAATTTCTTTTGTGTATGGATTGTATCCATCGATAAATTTTCCATTATCTAATTGAACTTCCCAAGCAGGATACCATTCTTCTTTCCAAGCCTTTTTATTAAATTCATTTCCTCTTGCCATAGGTGAATCGTTTAACCAATAGTCTCGTTCTTTTTTCCAGCTTAGACGGTCTCTTGCTGATTTAGATTCTTTAGATTTTCTTGCAAGGTATTTTTGATAATCTTGTTCTAAGGCATTATCAATAAACTTACCTTCTTTTGATAAAAGTTGTTCTATTTGTTTTCCAGTTTTTCCTAAGTTATCTAACTGAGTGTTTATAGAATAAAGGTCTAACTGTTTTTTAGTTTCATCTAAAAAGGCTTGGGTTTGTTTGTTGTCAATAGTTGTAGCAATATAAAGCTCGTTAGGGGCTATATCATTTATGTTTTTGTAAACTAACTCAACCTCGTCGTTGTCAGCTTTTTTAGCTACGACAACCATAATTTCCTCATTGAGAGCTTTTGCTCCTCCTCTTATATAGGCACCACTGGCAAGAGGCAAGATAGCTCCAGCTGAGTAAATTGTTAAATTAGTAGCATCGTTACGCGCAGAGGCATAGGCGGCACATAGAGGGTCGGTGAAAATATCAGCCCCTGGAATAAGGCTTATGATATCTAAAGTGCCATAAACGGCATCGTCTAAAACCTTTAGTTTTTCAAAATCATAAAAGACTTCAGGAGGGAGCGTTCCTTTTTCTAAGGCTATTTTTACTTTATTCTTAAACTGCCAAGTATCAACTGAGTTTTGCCATAGGTAGAGAGGATAATTAGGTGTTTTGTCTATTCCATAATCCATATACACCTCTCTAAACCTGCCTAACTGATGAATGTCTACTTCTTCCCAAAGTGCTTTATTTTTCAATCCATCTTGTGCGTATTCAGCTTTTAGACTTTTTATAAGAGCTTTTCTGTTTTTATTTTCACAATTCTGATAAAGTTCAGGATAATCACTTGTATAAACACAATATTTATTTCTTCTAAACTCTTTTGACTGATAGAAAGTTAAATTTTTAATAAAAGGATAACCTCGTAAGTTTTCTTTTGACTTATAGGTATAATTTCTTACACTTCCATCAGCATATTGATAATATTTATTCATTATCAAAGGCTTAGGAATATCTTGATATAGGGTAAGAAGTTTTTCAAAAATGGAATTCCCTTTATATTTGCTTCGGATAATGCTATTATCTGTCTGGGCAAAACTTATTGTATAGCAATTTAGTTTTTTAATAGTACCTTCTTTGAAAATAGACTCATATTCAGAGGAAGCTACCACTAAATATACTAACTTACGATCAGACTTATTGCCAGAAACACCCTCTATTGCTTTTTGTGCTAAATCGGAAAGTATATGCTCTGGTATATAGGAATTTTTTCTTAATGGTAAAAATGTAAGTACTACATCTATTTTTGTATAATACGATAATAGATGTAATTTTTCCTCTAACTCATAAAGTTGTTTTTCAGGTACATTAGTTACAAAGTTATTTACAATATGGTTGTATTGCCCAACGGCAACAACTTCTTTTTTTCGTGAAGTTGCTATTTTTTTAATAGCATTTGCTAAATACTCTTTTAAATCTTTACGATATTGTTCTATTTCAGCAAGGTCAGAGGTTTTAATTACTCTAAAATTGTCACAAGGATTGACTGTCGGGTTAGCATTGGTACAGGTTACTGTATTTACAAAAGTAATAGGAGTTACTGTAAAACTAACAGTTCCCTTTTTATCTTTAATATATCTCCAAGTGGTTTTATAGTAAGTATCACTACCACAAAAATTACCTGTTCTATATAGATAAATTTCTGTTTCATCATTTATTGATGTTTGATAATCAAGTTTTAAAAAGAGTCCATCTAAATTTTTATAACCTACAAATTCTTTATTAGAGAACTCGGCGTAGTAGGCTTTTTTATCTTCTCCTAAAATTGCGGGCAAAGCTCCTTGTGGTATTTCTGATAGTTCCTCTCTATCAATAGCTGTGATATGGGATCTATCATATTTAAAAGGTCGCCAATCAGGGGTAAGCCATATTTTACCTGCAAACTCTCCCTCGCTTTGTTTTTGAAAAATACCTATTTTAAATGCAGGGTCGTTGATTTGCTTCCAATCAGCAAAGAGGAGGGCTTCATCGGAGGTGTAGTCCATTAGGGAGGGGACATTACCTTGTTGTTTTTTCTTGAATGGGTGTGCTAGTTTAAATATTCCGTGCCCCAATTCGTGGGCGAGGGTTCTTTCGGTTTGGTCGAATACAAAACCAAACTGTCCACCGAGTGCCATATAGCCTCCTTGTCCGGTACTGCTCTTGGCATTGGTAATAAACACGTAATAGGTATCGTTTGCTACCTTTCCTGTGGCTTTATAGGCATTGATAAGTGCCTGTTGCGACGGACTGTAATCGGTAAGGTCGCCAAATACATCTTTGGTTTCCAATACACCATCACTCAAATAAGGGGTAATGTCAAAAGGTACTGCCCAAGTGATATCTAAAGTTACTCCTATCTTGCTATAAATAGATTTTACTCTATCTATATCCATAGAAGTGTTTTCGGAAGTGGGTACAAGGATTACCTTGGCAGTTTTAGGTGAGAGGTGTACCAAGTTAAACACTCCTGCGATTTGGTATTTCTTGCCCTGTTTGATAGTAGCTTGTACTTGCTCTACTGCAAAGCTATGGAAACCTTTGAGGGTAAGCAAAAAGTCGTTAGAACCTTCTACTCGTTTGGATTTGATGAGTGCGCCTTTATCGGTTTTGAAGATAAGGCTATCAGCGCTAATATTCTTATCGGTAATCTGTACTTTGGCTAAGAAAGGTTCTGTTTCACCTTTTACCACCGCTTTAAATGGAATGTACTTGCCGTCAAACTTTTGGTAGTCCTTATTATAGGCTTTGGCAGGGACTTCATAAGCGTATTTAGAGTCGACTGTATTCTCAAAAGTTACCTCAATACCTTTGGCGGTAAGGGCTGTAGCCTCACCGTTTTGGGTAACACCATTGGTATTTTCTTTGGTAGGTTTGCCTCCTTGAGCTACTGTTTGAGGTTCAGATACTTTACCGTCTTTATCTATGTAATATATTTTTTCTTCAGTGGTAGTTTCTCCATTGGTAGTAGTGGTAACTTTTCCCTTAACAGTGGAATCATTACCTCCAAAAGGGAATACTTCCTTGCGACCGTCTTTACCTGTAACTACTATTTCACCATTGCGAGTTTCTACCTTTTCAATCTCAAAAGGTACGTTTATCTCATAGGATTTTTTACCTTGACCTGTGAGGTTTTCTATGAACTGTACATTTTTCCAATCGGCATCATAAGTAGTTTTCACTACTCCGTCTGTGAGCTGGTAATCACTGTTGATTTTGACGTTTTCAAATTCTACTGCCAGCTTAGTATCGTTCAAGTAAGGCACTTTTATAAAGCCTTTACCTGAAAATACACCATTGCTACCACTCACCTCCAAAAGGGTAACCGCAAAATCACCTGCGGTAAACACTTCATTGGTTATTAAACTATTGAGAGGCTTTTGGTTTGTAATCGTTATTTTGGGTACAATTCCGCAGTTATACCCTTGCTCAGTGGTGTTGGGTGTTTTCTCTATTTTGAAAGTCTGTATATCTGAATACACATAGCTGGGAGTAATACCATAGCGTTCGCCCTCGCAAGAAGCTCCTACACGAAACTCGTACTCACCCGCCTCCAAGTTGGCGATGAGGGTTTGGGTATTTCGGGTAAAGGTCTCGAACCACTGTGCGCCTTCTACGTTTTTCTTACGGTATTGGATATGGTATTTTTGATGCAGTGTGTGCCCTTGCCAGAGTAGTTTGGTACGACTTTTACCCTGCTGTTCGCTTAGCAAAAAGAGCGGTTTGCTACAGTTTACGGCGTAGACAAACGTGTGTACCTCGCTATAACCATTGTTTTTAAAGACACTATTTTCTGCCAGTCCACCTGTGGAGATAGCTCTTACGCGCCAAGCATAGCGTCTGCCAGGGATGAGGTTGGGTTTGCTCACATCATAGACGAAGGTGGTCATTCGCAAATCGTCTTCTTTGAGTATGCGTCGACTTACTTCAAAAGCAAAACGAGGGTCGAGGGTAGGGTCTAAAATCTCACGTAATTCAAAGGAATAGGTTACATTGGTCGCGTTGATTTGGCGAGGTGTCCAACTGAAAATAATGTTTTGAAAATCGGTTACAGCTACTTGCTCATTATCAGAGGGAATATTCAGAATTGGGGGGTCATTGAGCATTAGATAGGCAATGGCGCAATGACTTTGGGAGAGCCAACGACCACTGAGCACATCTTTTACCCTAAAGCAGAACGAGTACATCCCATCGGGCAAGGCAGAGGCGTATTGTTGTGAGGTGATACCTTGCAGGTTGCGCAACTGGAAGTAGCTTGCCAGCTCGGCATTGGTGAGGCGAAGAATTTCGCCTCCACTGATACGCAAGGGTGAAACGCCTGAAAGTACAGGGACTGAGGCTACTGTAAGTCCATTGCCTTTAATCTCTACATATAATTGTACGGGGCGGTTCTGTACACTTAAGTCGGTAGTGATGAGTTGCAGTTGTACCTTATTAGCCATAGGGTTGGCATAGTCGGCAATCTTACTACTATACGGAGGTGTGAGCACAGGCACTACCTGCACAGGGTAGGTTTGTGCTATGAGCTGCCACGTTGTGAGCAGAAAGAGGAATATGTAAGAGAATAGGCGCATCGTACTTAAGGAATGATAATGATTTTTTTACTTAATCGTTGGTAAGGAGTTTCTAAAACCAATATATAGGTAGCAGCTGGTAGTGGGTCTTGAAAATCAACCCAGTGTTCAGTAGCTGAAGCTGAGTTTTTCTCGCTCACTAATTGCCCTGTGATACTATATAAACGGAATTTGATAGCCCCTGCTTTTTCTAAAACTACTTTTGCTTTGAACTTGCCATCGTTAGGGTTAGGTGCTACTTCAAATTCTCTTACAAAAGCCTCATTGGTTTTTTGAGTTTTAGGCAAATCGGTAGCGGGTTCTACAATGATATTCTTGTAGAACGACTCAAAACAATTACCTTGTGTTTGCTTGATACCTATACGGTATTCACCTTTTGCTTTGAAGATGAGAGAGATATAGTCATCATTTTTATTGGTGATTTCAATAGCTTCATTTTCGGGTACTAACCACTCAGTAGTTTCTCCTTTAGGACTACTGGTGTTTACTAATATTACCTCTTCATTCTCATAGGCTTGGGTAGTGAGTAAGAACTCAGAAGCTATTTGAGTATTTGCACTTTCAATGGTAATAGCATCTGTTGCTGTACAACCATCTTTAGTAGTTACTGTAGTAGTATATGTACCTTTTTCGGATAAAGTTACCTGAGGTGTATTAGAAGAAAAACCATTATCACCAGTCCACAAGTAAGTAGCTTGTGGATCATTAATAGCTATATTTAAGGTAAGTGTTTGTCCGTTGCAAAGCGTGCGATTCTCTCCTAAGTCAATCTCAAATTTAGGAGGGTTTTCAATGGTAAAGGTTTTGAAATGAGCACAGCCTTGAGCATCAGTTATTTTTACCTTATACTCTCCTGAGGGGAGGTTGTTTATATTTGCTGTTGTAGCTCCTGTATTCCACAAGTATTGATAAGGTGCCGTACCTCCCTGCACTGCAAGCGCTATAGCGGCATTATTAGCATTATGGCAACGAAGTGGGGTGATAGTACCCGTAACCGTAAGGCTATTGGGTTGCAGAACAGCCGTACTTCCTTGTACCATACATCCTGCTCCATCTTTGATTTCAACTGTATAAGGCATAGGTAGCAAGTTTTCGATGGAAGCGGTAGTAGCTCCATTAGACCACAGATAAGTATAAGGAGGCGTGCCCCCAGTAGGGGTAGCGGTAATTTTACCATCGTTACCCTTGCAAGTAGCATCTGTTTTTTGGAGGGAAAGGGTTAATTTGGCAGGTTCTTTAAGCTCATAGACTACATCTACCACTTTGGTTACTGTATGGGTGTTGTACTCACCCAATACAATACCATTGGCATCTTGTATATTAATAGCGTATTTGCCAGCAGAAAGATTTTTGGCAGTATCAGCCTCAATAGGGAGTGTTACCCAATTGCCATTATTGTCTTGTTTTTTCCAAGTGTAAATGTAAGGCTTACCACCATTTTGAGTACCTGTAAAAGGAGTTCCTCCTGAAGCCTCAATTTTCAGTTCACCATCCTGACTTTCATCGCGCTGACCGTCATAAGGGTTTTTATCCTTTTCGTCGCCAAATTCATTTTGGGAGTTGCAGGAGATGGGGTTTGAAAGTTCTATAGAAGCTTTGAGGGGTTGAGGCTCTGTAAGTTCTATATATGAGTTTTCTATAGAGCAACCTTCTTTATTAGTAGCTAATGAATAATTTTTATCATAAATTGTAAAGTTATAAATACCTTTAGGTATATTTTCTAAAATAATATAAAAAGCATTATTTACAAACTCAGTTGTAGCCAAATGCATTATTGGTTGAGTACCATCCTTTAGTATTTCAAAGTCATAAGAATTATCGTAATAGAGAGTTCCTCCTTCTATTTTTACTACAATTTTACCATTACTTGCTCCATTGAACTTGGGGTTTATTTTTTCAGTATAAGTTATTGTAAGAGGTTTTTCAGGTTCAGAAATAGTGATATGCGTGTTTTTGATATCACCTAAAACAATTTTTCCTCCTGCATAACGTTGTATTTTAGCAACACATTTATTCCTATCACGAACATTTACAACATAAGTACCTTTCTTTAGATTCTTTATTATGGTAGAGTGATCATTATTAGGGAATGCAATCCATTGATTGTTATTATTAAGTTCATATTCAAAACCATTTTCTGTTCCTCCAAAAGCAGATAAAACGATACTACCGTCTTCTCCTCCTTTGCAGTATACATCTGTTTGTGAAAAACTAAAATTAACAGGATTGCTTTTCTGAATTGTAAAGTAATAAAATTGATCACTATGAGGAGAATATGATGGATTTCCTTTATATTTTCCTATTAGTTTCAGCTTATAATTCCCTGCAGGTAAGTTTTCAATAGTATATGATTTATTATTTTGTAACTGAGTGATGTTTTTGTAATTATTAGGAATGGGGTGATTGTCTATATCCGTAATACTAAAAGACATATTTTCATATTCTTCTAAATCACGATCAAAAAAGAGTGTAATTTTACCATCTTCACTATCATAACAAGACGTTTTACTAATAGATTGATTGATAATATGGGGGAGAGATTTTCGATATGTAAATTGAATTTCATTTGAAAGTTTACACCCCATATCAACTCTTATTGCTACATTCTGATTTATCTTATTACTTGGTATAAAATCTTTTCCTTTTATTTTTAAAGAATTTTTCTTTTGATATTTAGTATCAAAATTCTTCCATCCTTCACCAATATCATACTGCCATTGATAAAAGTCTTTATTTATTCCATCAATTTCAGGAATAATAAGATAATCATCATCACCAAGTATATCTGAGCGAGAATCCCGAAAAGAAAGATTTACCACTGGATAAATATACAAATTAAACCACCCAGGTTGATTTAACCCTAATTTATAAAAATCATAAACTCCCCAAAAGCAATATTTTTCAATCTTTACACTCTTATTTTCATTATCCTCTTCCTTACAAAATCCCAAAAAAGTTTCTCCTCTAGATGTTGTTATGATATCTATTTTTAAAATTTTATTAGATTCTTTGAATGTAACTTCTTCTCCAAAAGGAACACCTTTTAAACCATGCCCTATATTAGGATAAGGAGAATTACCTTGAGCAAATACAAAAGGAGTAGGATAACCTTTTTCATAAATACCAACAATATGCTGTAATCCCCCTGTTATATTATTTCCACAAGGGCTTCTTGTAAAACCAACTTTCCCTTTAACAGACATATTATAATGCGCTTCTCCATTTATATATAACTGAGGATAAACAGAGTACAAAGTAAAAAAGAGGAATATGGTAAATATTTTTTTCATATAAGAATAATACATTCAGTGTGTTTTTAGAAGTAAATGTTATACTTTATTTCACTTTTACATAACGATTTAGTATTTTATCAGTTTTTGGATTATGAAAAGGCTTCTCTTCGTCAGAAAGATTTGTATAATATTCAAAATAATCATCATTTACAGAAGCGATTTCTAATTTAAAAAGTTTTGACTCTTCGTGTCCTTCTACATTAGACATAATAAGGTAATTCCCCTCTACTTTCCAATTCATACTCTTTTTTGTCCAGTCATTCCCATCCTGACAATCAGAACTCGGATCAAGTAGCCAATTTCCTTTTCCTTTGGCAAAAAATTCCAAAGAAAGGCATTCACTTTTCTTCTCTACAAGTTTATTCCCTTGTGCATCAACATCTATTTCTAATGAAGATTTCCACTTCCCTATCAACTTTTGTTCGAGGGAGTTCTCTTTCTCTTTAGGTTGTTCTTGAGGTGGGGTTTGAGGTTTAGAGTCGTCTTTTTTTCCACAAGCGTTGCTTGCAAATACGGTTGCTACTAAGGCGATTAAAAAAAATACTCTTTTCATAGTGTAAGTGTTTAAAAAACTAATAATTAACTTCTACTTTTTCACCTTGTGTGGGTTTTCCATTAGCTAATGAAGGTAAAAAGTAATATTCATATATCGTATTGATATGTATTTCTTTATCGGTGATGTGTTGTTGCTTGAGGGGGAGTACTTTCCAGAGCGAGGGTGGTGTACCTTTTACATTTTTGTAAATCTGAATCTCAATTACTTTAGCATTTTTTTGATATTTCCAAAACAAAGAGATAGAACGCGCATTTCTATCAGCTACAAAATCTACACTTTTAATTACTTTATCAGCTCTTATAGGTGCTTTTATGGTTATGGTTGCATTGTCTGCACTTGACCATAACCCTGCTTTGTCCTTTGCTTGAATGAGATACTCATACGTTTTGCCACTTTCAGTAGTTTCATCAATAAATGTATTGATTTCTTTGTGAAATACTTGTAGTGGTTGCCATTTTTCTGTTCCTTTTTCTCTTCTACTTAGTGTATAGCTCTCTACATCATCACTTGAACTGCTTATCCAATACAGTGTTATCTTTCCGTTTTCGGTAGTGAAATTATTAAAAATAGGAGCAGTAGGCGGGTTTTTATCAGGTTTCTCAACTACTATTACTTCAGAAAAAGGAGAGCGATTGTAACGCAAATCTTCTGCTAAAATTTTGTAAAACACCTTTTTATTAGAAAGAGAGAAACTCACTGTATCACGGGCTGTATTTTCAGTGATGATATGATTAAAGATATCTACAAATTCTTCTTTATCAGTGTTGGCTCTCAGTACTCTATAGCCAGCTAAATCTGCTTCAGTATTAGCTTTCCACGAAAGAGTAACTACACCTAAACTATCAATTTTTCCTTGTAGCCCTATAGGTCGGGCAGGAGGAATAGAATCGGATGGTTGCACTAAAGTACTATGTGAGAAATGTCGTTTTTGTTGTTTATCGACTGAGGCTATTTTGAAGTAGTTAGACGCTGAAAGTTTCTTATAAATCAGTTTTCTGTCTTCTTTTTTGATATTGTCCACTACTTTTTGATAGTTCGCATCTTCTTTGGTATTGTGCCAAAGTTCAAATTTTTCAGTAGCTTTTTCAGCTTCTTTAGGGTATTCCCAAATAAGTTCTACCCCGTCGTTAATGAAATTATAATCGGATATACGAGGGACAGCTGTAGTAGCAGAAATCCCTTGTACTTTTATAGGGGCTGAAGGACTACCTTTTTCGCCAAAGGCATTGATACCATAGATGCGAAAGAAGTAAGGCGTATCATTCGTTTCTAAAGTAGTCGCATAGAACATTTGTTTTTTACTTGTTCCATTCATATCTACAATAGGTGTTGAAGAAATGGGCTGAAAGTCAGTGCCATTTTCAGAACGTTCTATAATATAAGAAGTATATATATCTTTCAAATAGGTAATCCCCCACGAGAAGAGCACCTTTTTATCATCGGGAATAGCTGTGAAATCGTGAATTTTAGGAAGTGTTTCAACATCAGAAAGCCCTACCATCACCGCAGACGACTCTATTTCGGGCATTCCGAGAACTTCTACCTGATAAATATAGGTTCCTCCCGCTTTTACATCGGTATCTATAAATCCCCAACCTGCTTTCTGAGCTGCTACAAATGACATATCTGCTGCAAAAAGAGCAAAAGTATGACGCTGGTTTAGTTCCTCTGCTATATTTACAATTTTAGATATACCATTTTTACTATCTTGTTCTACAGAAAAAGATTCACCATATAGTGCCTGAGCAATGATAGCACCATAATTATCTTTTTGAATGAAGTCTATCCAATCTTCTTGTTTATCAGGTTTTAGAGTGGCTATAGTTTGTTTTTCAGGGTTTTCGAGGAGATTACCATCTTTTTTGAGGAGTATTTTGTGAAGAACAAAGCCTTTTTGATTTGCTTTCTGCCATTCAATAGGAGTATTTACCGCCCAACGGAGCAGTATTCTATCTTTTTGAACGTAGGACTTGAGCATTACTGAAGGAGTAGTATCAGACAATTGAGCAAAAGACCAATTTACTACCCAAAAGCAGATAAGAAATAAGGCTTTTTTCATACTTATAGCATATCAAAAGTATAGTAATATTTTAAACGCCACAAAATTATACATTTATTTTTAAATTACAAATATATTCTCAAATAAAATTGAAATATATTTTGTTATAAAAATACAAAACTCTGTAATTCAATAAAATATAATTTATATCTTATTCAAAAAAGATATAAAAACCCATTTCTAAAACACTTCATAAATGTATTTAATTTATAAGAATTGTTTCAATTTTTCTCTATCTCGCCGTTAATTGTGTAATCTAAAAGAATGTTTTTTGAATTTACTAATAAAATACGTACCTTTGCACAATCAAATTAGTAACTTAACATTAACATTTTAATACTTAACAACAATGGTAAAGAAAATATTTTTACTCACCTTTATGGCAATAGGAATGACTGCCTGCTCTAAGTCTGACGACACTCCTACTAATACTAATAATGGAGATAACAATAAGCTGCTAGGAACTTGGGTAGGTACAGTAGAAGTTATTGCAGAAAAACCTGCACAACAAAGTAAAGTATCAGAACTTTTTAAAAAATCGTATGGAGCTTTATTAGGTAGTCCTGAAAGTAACTATCAAACCTATGCAGTTAGAGTAGTTTTTAATGAAAAAAGGCTAAACATAACTAACAAGGAAGGTAAATATTCTTTTCAGGATATTGCATACTCAACTTTAGGCGACAAAATAGTTAATGAAGAAAATAAGTTGCCTTTAGCTACTTATTCTATTGAAAATAACAAATTATTAGCTGAAAATACTGATTTTTTCTATTTAGTAACAGATACTAACTTAGATAATTTAGAAAATGAAAAAGCAGAAGCATATCTAAAAGAATTTTCACAATTAGATACAACTGCTCCTGATTATCCAGAAAAGCTAATAGAATTACAATTAAAATATGGTTTAGCCTACAAGTATAAGTACAAGTACAATCTCGTACGCCAATAGATATAAAAACAGCCTCTGATAAGTAAGTCAGTTTATCAGGGGTATTTTATTATCGTTTAAAAGCTTTGTAAGTGCGCTGTTGCTCATCTTGAGATGTTTTATTTTCTGCAACCTTATTCTCAGACTTTTCAGCAGTTGGACGAAGTTTAAAGAATGTTTTATTCTCTTCAGCCCGTTCTTGCACAAAGTCTATTTGTGGGGCGTTGAGGCGCTCTTGCTTTTCTTGTTTGTACTGTGTAATAAGTCTTTCACGGATAATGGGTAATTCCTCATTGATTGCTTTGTCTATAGAGGCTATTTTATTTTCTACAATCTCTTGCTGATGTTGAAAATCGGCTATATTGACACCCTTTTTCGCCAGTTTTTCAATTACTTGCTCGATTTCTTTTTTAGCTCTTTCTACTTGTAGAGCTCTATATGGTAGTTTCTCTTTCCAATAATCATCTGTTTTAGCCCATTCCTTTACATCTTCATAGCTTTTTTTCTCTTTTAAATATTCATCATATACGTTAGTATAATCTTCGAATTTGCGAGAGATAAAACCTAAATCAGCAGCGTGTTTGGTTTTCTCATTCTCATAGCGTTTTTTCATCAACTCTACTTCAATTTCAGCACGTGTTTCGGGGTTGGTGATAATAGCGGTTTTGAGTTCTTGTGTATCTACATCAGACACATCAATGATGTTTGCCCCTTTTTTTATCGCCTCCATATAACGAGATTGCTTGGCTTGTAGTTTTTGTAACATAAATACATCAATACTATCATTAGTAAGCATATAGTTCATACGTACATTTTCCCATTTGTTGCCTTGTCGCCACATTCGTCCCTCTGTTTGTCGTAAAGAGGTAAAGTTGTAAGGTAGCGTTAAAAGGTACATATCGGTAGTGTTTTCCTGCAAGTTCATACCCTCTTGGATAGCTTCTGAGCCAATAACTATCTTTATCTTACCCGCATTGAATTTTTCTTGAATATCCAAACGTTGGTTTTTGTTGGTAGCCCCAGTGATGATACCTACTTCATCGGATTTATAGCCTACTTGGTCTACCAAATACTCTTTGAGACGAGGAAATTGTTGTACAGCTAACTCAGAATAGATGATTTGCCCCGCTTCGGGCTTGTCGGTTCTATTCTGACGAATTAAGTCCATTGTGGTTTTGAGTTTTGGAGAGTTCTCTATAAAATTTTTAGTACTTACTTTGTCTACATCACCTTCATAATTTTCAGAGAGGTAAGGAGAAAAAGCGATGAGTCTTGCATTGAGTATATGAGAAAGAATAGCCCCTTCTTCACTTTCGTCAAAAAGGAGGTTTAGGGTGTCGTATTCTTTTTTTGTAAACTCATTTTGTTCAATCTTGTATTCCTTATTGATACGGTTAGGGCGTACCAATTGCGGGTTGTCCTCTTCGCCTTTAATATCAATAAACTCGGATAAGAGTTGTTGAAATAGAGCGTTGTTCTTAAACCTGCGTACATTAGTTTTAAACTTTACATCACCTTTGGCATCAATTTCCATATCGTTGTCGGCTTCCATAAAGGTCTCAAAGAAGTTATTTACATTGAAATAGCCCGATTTTTCTAATCGCTGATTGGCAATAAGGGATAATACAGAATAATACTCTAACGGCTTGTTAGTGAAAGGAGTTGCAGAAAGTAAAGTAACATTACGCCCATCGTAATTTTCTTGTATATACTGAGAAGCTACCCAAGTGTTGAGTCCCAATTTTGAGGGGCGTTGGTTCTGACTGCGGAAATCGGAGGCAAAACGTTTGTCCTCGATACGTACCTTATCTATGATATGGTTGGCGTTGTGTACTTCATCAAAAGTAAGGTGGTCAAAACCAAAATCTTCCCAGTCGTATACCTTGCCTCGTTTCATTATTCCCTGCATTTTCTTTTCTTTTGCAATAGCTATTTCTATTTCACGCATTGTTTCATCGGAAACGCCTCCCGTAATAGGATTTTCTAAGCTATCAACATCTTTTTTATTGATATACGAGAATTTTTCAGCCAATCGTTGGGTAATTTCATCACTAAAGCCGATATTTTGAAACCCCTCGTAAGTTACTAAGGTTATTTCACTGTCTTTATTGTCAAAATGAGACAAATCGTAATCTTTACCAAGGTTGCCTAATACATTCACTTTGGCATTAGGAATAGCTTCAAAAATAGTTTCTACCCACTGTTTTAAGATACTATCATTAGGTACGACAATAAGAGGGCGTTTGGCATTGCCTCGCTCCATAGCCTCGTGCATAGAGAGCACTCCTGAAAGTGTCTTACCAAAACCTACTTCGTGGGCAAGTAGCCCTACTCCTTTGGTAGTAAGGCGACCGATACCCGCCCTCTGCACTTCTGTCAGCTTTAAAGGTTTGCCTTTGAAATTCTGATGTATCTTAGAAAACAATGGAAACTGAGAATAGTCAGGGATGTGGAGGTTATTGTATTTGCGGTTGAACTCGTTTACAAAACGCTCTTTAAGGTCATTAGGAAGTTCCTCACGCAGGAACTTTTGAAAGAGGTTATTAGCTATTTCTTTACGACGTTCTCGTATCAATGCATTACGCTCTTTATCATTACCAGTTACCATCTGGTTGTCTACAAATTCTATGACCTCCCAAGAAGAAGAAGGCTCAAGGGCTTGGCTTGGTAATTTTAAAACAAAGTCTTTGAACTTATCCGCTAAATTATAATCTACTTTGACCATATCATAGCGCCTCATATAGCTGTTATAGACCTCTTTTTCCACCTTTCCTAAGTCAAAATTATGTACAAACTCGTGATTAGGTGAAATGATAATATCTTCTAACTGTTTTTTAGGAGGTAAAACGCTTTGTAAGAGAGATTTTTGTTTGTTATATTGTGCTTTTAGTTTTTCATCATCTAATCTACCTGCAAAATCAACCGTTAGACGTTCTAATTTTTCGTAAATATCTCCTTCGGCATAGTAAAAATCGTGAATGTACTTTCCCTTGTAATAATTAGCATACTGGGCGTGTATTTCAGGATTGGCTATTTCGCCATTGTAATTGGTATCAGTAAAGGCTTTTACTTGCTCAGGAGTGATGTTATGACTATTCTGTAAAGCTGTATCTACCACGATATCATCTTTTACAAAATGATATTTGAGTGTCTTTTTGCTAATCTCTGGAGTGGATTGTACTTTGTACTCACCAGTATTTTCTATGGCTTGTTTTTTGCTTTTAGCAACAACTTCAATATCCGTTGCTTCTTGTGCCTTTTTAAATTTCGGGGTATGCTCTTGAATAATGCTATCCGCTTTCTTGCTAATATCCGAAAGTTCTTCTTTGGTAAATTTAGTATTTTTTCTATCGAGTTTTCTCAGTAAGGCAGCATAATTATCCCATTCAGTAATGACTGCTAATGATTTAAACTTGATATTCCTAAAGATATTAATTGCTTGTCCTACTTTTTCTTTAGCTTCAACAAGTAAATTGTTATACTCTTCATTAGGGACAGTAGTCACAACAACATCTTCTTCTTTTTCTGCAATAGGTTCTTTGGCAGGAGCACTCTCAAAAGTTGAAAACATATCAAGTTGTACCTCTCGTGTTGTTTGAGTTTGTTCAAGTTGTATGACTTTTTTTGTAGCAAACTCTTGTAGGCGTGTAAGGGCATCATCTAAGTTGCCTTTCACGTAGTCCTCCTCACGACCAAAGCGGTTTTTGCGCTGTAAAGTATTGCCTAATATCTGTTGAGGGTGTTCCTTAAAATAGTTGCTGATATCTTGGGTTTGCGCCTGACTATTCTTTTTGAGAATTACAATATCAGTACCTATATCGGTAGCTTTGAAAGCTCCGTTAGGCAGACGATACGCCTCATAGAGTTCAGCACCTGAGAGTTTATCCTGTCTATTGAGCCAACCTGAAGGGAGTACCATTGCAAGGGTAGCCCCTTCGTTCATTACATCGAGGGAACGTTTTACAAAATAATCTTCGTAGCGGGGGAGTTTAGTTTCTTCACCTAAACCTAAATAAAGTCCTCTGTGGCTACCATAAGGAGGATTTCCAATAACCAAATCGTACCGAGGGGTAAAGTCTTTTTTGGTACCATTGTCGGTAATAAATTCGGTTTCAAAGGAACGCAGCTTAATAGTAGCTTGGGGGTGCAGAAGTTTTGCTATTTTGGCAGTAGTTTCATTGATTTCAAAGGCGGTGATATTGGTTTTTAGTCCTAAATTATCAGTAGCGTGCAAGAAGTTACCCGTGCCTACACTGGGTTCTAATACATTGATGGACTGTTTACCTGTGAAGTTGTTTTTGATGAGGTTGCGTACGGCATTCACTAACTTTTCATCGGTGTAGTATTCATCTAATACACCACGATTGTCTTTAGTAATACCACCACTTTTATATTGGCTAATGGTGTCTTTTATCTCGTCAGTGATTTGTACCCCCTCTTTGAGCTGAATAGTATTATCATCAGCAACGAAAGTCAGCGAATTGACTAAGGTAGTTATTTCCTCATTGCTGACTTTCGTGCTGTTAGATTTGTTTAAAAGGGTAGGTCGTACAGAGTCTTTAGGTAATTGTTCGCCATCTCCTTGAGGTCGAGGTCGGTCTCCGTTTGGAATATCTCTTCCAGTGCTTCGGTGTTCTTCTGTTGAAAGAGGTCTTTGATTAGGTAGAATTTCTTGTTGTGCTCCAATGTTGCTGCCCATTTCGGGTCTTCCTGCTCGTCCTCCCAAATCGCTCCGCTCTGAGCTGCCAAGTCCATTTCCAGCATTGTTGCTGCCCACAGCTTGTCGGCTTGGGTGAGTTCCTTCTTGCTGGGATTGGCTTGACGAGAGAGGTTCTCTAAGGTTTGGTTCAAGTGGTTGCTCTCCCACCTGCTTAGGTGAGGATACTCTGTTGGGTTCAATTGTAGTGCTTCCATTTTGTGTCTGAATTTGTATGTTATTATCATTGGCAAATGTACGACTTTTATTTGGATTACGCAAGGAATTAAAGACTTTTAAATGAAAATCATTTAAGTCATTTATTTCACCTTTACCTATACCATATCTACCTCTTTCATCTACACTGTTTTTCAAACTGTTAAGTATGTTTTGTGTAGCATCATTACCTGCTTTGTCCCCATCTAAAAACAGATGTATTTTGCCTGTGTAGTTTTTAAATTGCTCAATAAAAGTACCCGTATTGGTAATGGAGTTCAGTACTACCAATGTACGGTCATTAGGTTTGCCGTTATCTTTAGCCATTTGCAGATAAGAAAACATATCGGTCATTCCCTCAAAGACGACTGTTTCGTTACGAGTACCAGAGATAATGCTTATATCACTTGCTCCTACTTTAGCTTTGATATAAGGATTACGTACATCGTAACCTCCCGATTGATTGCGCAAACCAATACCAAAATAATTTTTACCATCGTTATTGCGGTAATGTACTTGTTGAGCGTATTGCTGTAAAATTTCTTTTGAGATACCACGCCCTGCAAAATACTCTAACAATTTATCATTGTTAGGAATAGCTAATTGGGTAATTGTAGTTCTGGAGCTTTTCTCAATGTTATGCTGAGTGGAAGTAGCTATTTTATTTTCTGCATTTTTATTTTTGGCACTTTGGCTAATGGTAGTATTAGAAAAATCTTTCAGGAACTCGACAGCTTCTTTCCAAGTTTTCTTTTCAAGCTCCATTACAGCTTTAAAGATTTGTCCGCCTTTACCTGCCTTAAAGTCATAATAGCCTTTTTCGTTTACCGAAAACTTTTCACTATCCGTAAGGAAATAGTAATCTTGTCCGCGCTGACGATCGAATTTTACTCTACCTAATCTTTCAAGGTAGAAAAAATAATCAACTGCAGAAGTATTATTGACAATATTCTCAATATCTTGTGGTAATAATGTAGCCATATAGGTATTTCTATTTGCGTTTTTTGATAAAATCGTTAAATTCAAAGATGTTTTTAGCTTCGCTATCCCATTCCTTGCGAGGAAGGAGTTGCAGAGATATAAACACATCGTTTTGCTTGTTGTACAGGTCTATGCGTTCTATACGACCTCCGTACTCTTTGCCTTGCCTTTCATATAATTGATAAGGCAATATCGTATCGGTTTGATAAACATAATAGGTAGTGTAATTCTCAGGGGTGATTACCCTAAAGCGTTTGTATTGCTTTTTAAAAAGAATGGTATCATTAAGGTCTTTTCTGTAACCGTAATTCAGTAAGTGTTTTGATTTAAACACAGCCCCCTGTTCTTTTTTAGATTTCGGAATAGAGGGTGTTTTAGAGAGCGTGGAAAATATGAACTGTTGAGGATTTCTTTCGGTAATATCAAAAGCAAGCGTATCAGTAATGATAAATACTTTTTCAGTGATTTCAGGATAATCAGCATAAGGAACGAGCTCCACAATAGTATCGCCTTTGTAATTGAGTTTAGACACAACTACGCTTTTCATATCCTCTAAGCCTTTGGAGGCATTGAAATAGATGTTGGACACTATATCAATACCTCCTTTTTCAGCTTTTATCTCCTTTTTACCACAAGAAAAACACAATAATGCAGAAAATAAAAAGAGAGTTTTTTTCATTGTTAAGTTAGGTTTTATCGTGAAATACTGTGTTCAGGAACGTTGTTCTTTTGTTGAGACTGGGTAACTTCGGGCTTTACCAATTGGTTTTGAGTAGTAACCCTGTTCATCGCACTATCGTACAAATTGAGCATTTTCCACTGAGGATTTAACACAGCAAAACCTTGTATTTGTTTGTTTTCGTGTTGAAAATTTACCTGAGTGATATTGCCTTTTTCCAAGTGTTTTTTAGTGCGTTCTCTCTCTGTATCATTGGCAAAGGTTAAGTTAGACTTTTGCATAATGCTGTCTACATCCACACCGTAAGCTTTTTGATTATACCACTCGTACTTGTAGTTACCATAGTCAGTCTTAGGCTCTTTCATATTGAGTTTGATAAAGCTCTCGGTGCGTGACAATTCTCCCGTTTCCTTGTCTACTACATCGTGCTCCATTTTTACAGAACGCCCCTCAAGGAGGTTAATCGCTTCTTTGGCGGTAATACTATTTTCTTTCTGCACCTTAAAGGTTTGAGAGCGTTCCTCCCCTTTTTTGGTAGTGAGATTAGCACGGTAAGAATTTAGGAACACGCCCCCTTGCTCGGTTTTATTGATGTTTAAGTCAAAGGTAGCCGTGTTGCCTTTCATTAGGCGGTCGGGGTGATTGTATTCGGCACGAACGGTAATTTTAGCTTCGGGCGATAGTATAGCGTTTTCTAAGTCCTTGTGTAGTTTACTATCTTCGCCTAAACCAAGATATTTTACTTGGTTTTTAAGGTAGTTCAATTGAGTAAATTGTTGCTCTGACAGTTGAGTACTTGGTTGTGCTTGTTGCTGTTGTTGAGTAACCTCTACAAGTCTTCCTTCTTTAAGACCACTTTCTAAAGCTAACTTGCTCCAATGGTACTCTTGGTTGCCTGCGTACACACCTACGGGTTTCATTGTTAGTTCATCACTACCATCAGGGTGAGCATTTTTGTCAATCTTAACAACTTCTAAAACAGAATTACTTTCTTTGAGTTGAAATCTCTGACCTATGCTTACATCGTTTGTTTGAGCTGTTGATTGATTAACATTTTGATTTTGTTGCTGTTCAATGTTGTTAGGTTTTGCAAACTTGTACTGCCCGCTACTTATGACCTCCTCTAATTTTGACCTATACCAAGGGATTTCTACTCCCATTCCAATGGAGGGGTCTTTTAGAATGACCATATCTTGGCCGTTTTTGTCTTTAGCAAATCTTGCTACTTCAAAAACATCCTCTTTGTAATGGAGTTTTTGTCCTACTTGTAAATCAATTGTAGGTTGTTGATTTAGTTCTTTTTGTTCTGTTGTTTCCATTTGTTTTACAGTGTTAAAAAAGTTATTGATTTTGTTTTCTAAATTCTCTTTTTCGTCCTTTGATAATGGTTTCTCAAAGACTTCTTCAATAGAATTTGCCCCTTCTCTCACAGCATTTTTTTCTACAAATTCTCTCTCTTGAGGAGAAAATGAGAGGTATACTTGCTTAAGTCTGTCCGTTTCAGTACCATTTCCCCAAGCTAAATCGTCTATAAAGTCATTAAGTAAGGAGGTGTTTAAGGACTTTTTAGTTGTTTCTACAGCTTTCAACCTCTCTTCATTGAGAAGTCTCACAATATCAGACTTGTAAACGGTAACTTCTCTATCGGAATCAGTACCTCTCAGATAGATTTTAGGGTCGGTTTGCTGACGAATGCTATACACTTCTAAAGTTTCGTCGTAATCTTTAGAATAGAATTGCTGACCGATGTTAATCTGCAAGTTTTGCTTTCTAAGGTTATCAACTATTTTGAGAAGTTCTTTTTTAGCTTTTCTCTCTTCTCCCTCTTCAAAGCCTCTAACTTCCATTTCGTAATAATCTCCCTTAGTTCCATCGAAGTTATGAATGTCAAACTTGCTTGTTGGGTTTTCAAATACTTGTCTTACTTCTTCTAAAGTAACATCGTCTTTACTTACTTTTATATAAACTGCCATAATTTTGTATTTTTGATGTTATCTTCTAAAGCCACGATGGCGTTGCTGTTCTTGCTCTTGCTGTTCTTCACGGTGACGATTAGCATCTTGGTAGAGGTCATCGTCATTGACATCTAAACGGAGTTTAGACTGCTGTTGCTTTTGTGATTGGTTTTCATTAGGCGTAGTATCGTCTATGGTACTGATGGTCTTGGATACAATGTTTAGATTATTGGTGATTTCTTTGCCAATCTCAGGGAACTTCTCAATCTTATCCTGCAAATAACCTTTGAGTTTGAGAAGCTCATTTTTAAAACGGTTACTTTCTTGGATATCTTTTTTTTCTGCAACCACTTGTGCGATTTTCTCAGTATCCTTGAGAAGGTCATACTCAGTTACTTCTTGCGTTCTTTGGTCGTAGATAAAGGCTTTTTTCTCAATATCTATGGACTTACTATTGGTGAGTTCGTTAAGCAGGCTATAGACAATTTCCTTTTGGCTTTGTTTTACAATCTCGTCAATGGTTTTGTCGCGCTGATAGATATTCACATTTAAACGGGTGTTGTTATCCGTTAGGAGGAAAATTAAACGGTCTTTGCCGTTGTCGGCAATCATTGCGTGTCCTTTAAGGAAGTTTTCAATATCCTTGTTGGACAGTTTCTTAGAGAAAGTATTATCTTCACTCATAATACCATACTCTTTAAGGTCAGATGTGGGTAATTGTTCGTTCATATTGTTACTGATTTATTTGTTTTTAAATTTGCTTAACTGTTTCACCATTTTGATTAATTCAGGAGCTAATAGCCCTATACATACTCCCAACATTAGATTAACAGGAGCTATACATTTTTTAATAAGAATAGCTAACTCATTAGCCATTTGAGCTTCTTTAGAGGTAATGAGAGTCGAATCATCGATAGATTGTAAAGTTTCTATTACCAAACTATTAAAATCAACTACTGATACAACAATTCCTATAAAAAGCAATAGTAGTATAACGTTGCAAATAATTTCTAATTTCTGTTGTTTTGTCATTTCTTCTTATTGTTTTTAAATTCAAAATCTACTTTATAATTTTTAAGTACTAAGTACGCTTCAAAGTCTTTACCCACTTTGCTTTTAAAGCCTTTTAGCAGACTTGTTTTGCCTTTGGCAACAAGGTCGGCTACTTGCTTTGCGGTGATGGTTTTATGGGCTACCTCTTTCCAAATGGTAAAGTCGCAACCGTTTTTGTAGTTGGTGCAGCCAAAGGCTTTTTTACCCTCCACGATTTGCCCTTGTTTACATTTGGGACAAGTTCCCAAGGTTGGACGTTCCACCTTAACAGTAGCCTCAATGCTAAAGATGTTATATACCATATTCTGCACGTATTGCAATAAGTTATTGTAATACTGTGTTACTAATAACTTTCCTTCTGTTATCTGCTTTAGTTGATACTCAAGGCGGGCGGTTTGGGCTACATTCACCACTTCTAAATCTTTGATAGCATTGTAAAACTGTAGTCCCAACTCTGTAGGCAAATACTTGTTCTTCTGTAAGGTGATAAACTGTCTTTTTTGAATAAGCGTATCAAGTATGCCAGGGCGAGTACCTTTGGTACCGATTTGCAGACCTTTCAACTCAAACTGACTTGAAAGCTCCTTGTGTACTTCGGGCGATTGTTCTTGTAGGAACTTGTCCAAGTTACATAAATCATCGGTAAGGGTTGCAGGTGTGTATATAGCGGGAGGTCTGCTCTCAATTTCACGAACGTTTTTCGCCTCGATAGCGACCGCGTCGCCCTGCCTGTAAGGCAGATCCAAAACAGTAATTTTTTCATCGTCTGCTTCACTCTCTTCATCAGTAGCTGCTGTTTTATTTTTAGGCGTGTAACGCTCCCAACCTGCATATAACAGTTTGTTAGTATTGGTTTTAAAAGGCGTTCCTTGATTGTCAAAAAGATATATGCCTTTTTCATATTGAGAGCTCTCGGAAAAGCTTTCTAAACAGCGATATAGGATAAGTTCAAATACACGGTGTTCCTGCTCGGCTAAACTTTCTAAACCATTGGTGTAACCTGTAGGTATTAAAGCATCGTGTGAACCTGTTATTTTACTATCATCTACCGATTTTGGCTTGCTCATAAAAGCAAAGTCAGTAACGCCTAAAAAATCTCTACACAAACCGACAAAGAACTTTTGGAGGTTGTAATACCCTTCTTCAGTGATATAAGGGTCTTCAGTACGCGGGTAGGACAAATATTTACCTTCATACAGCTTTTGAGCAGACGCCAACACTTGGTCGGGCGTGTACTTATAGAGTTTGTTAGCTACAATCGTCAAACTGTCCAATGTATGCAATAGAGGCGGGTTTTTAGACACTTTTTTCACCTCGTGAGATACAAAGCTATGAGCGGGCAAAAGTCCGTTAAAAACGGTTTGAGCTTGTTCTTTGCTCTCATATATGGGGCTCTCGGTCGTATAGGTAGTACCATTGTAAGAATGATTGGTGATAATCTTGTAAGTATAGGTTTTTTCGTGCCCCTTATTCTTGATGTATCTATCGCAAATAATCTTTAAAATAGTACTCTGTACGCGTCCTATCGATAGCAATTTCCCTTGTCCTAATTGTAGGGTGGCTGCTTGGGTGGCGTTTACGCCAATGAGCCAATCGGTAAAAGCACGAGCATAGCCACTTTTACAAAGGTTTTCCAAAAATGGGTCACCCTGCTTGTAGATAGGGTGGGCAAAGGCTTCACGAATATTTTCATCAACTAATGCCGATACCCACACACGAATAAAGGGTTTCTTGCACTTAAAATAGTTGTAGATGTACCTAAAAATAAGCTCTCCCTCGCGGTCGGAGTCAGTAGCAACAATGATATTACCGATTTCAGGACTGTTCAGTAAGCTGCCTAACTTATTGAGTTGGGCTTGTCGGTTCTCCTCTTTCTTAGGTTCGTACTTATAATCTTTTATCTGCAGAAGCAGTGGCAAATAGGATTTATCCCATTTTCCTTCTCCTCGATAGGCGGTATCTTCAGCAAGTTCTAACAAGTGTCCAGCTGCACAAGAAAGGATAGTATCGCCTTTCTCGTAATGGTCTCCTTTGAGGGTAAAACCTAATGCGCGGGCGTACTCACGCATTTGTGTTGATTTTTCGGCTATGATTAGGGTTTTAAGCATAATCAATTATTTTATAGAGTTTCTTTTGTAGATAAAATCACGTAAATGATACATTATATCTACATATACATCTCTTGCGTCTATTTCTCCTTCTGTAGAGATAAAACCATTAGGGCGCATTGATTTTAGATATCCCAATAGATTTTTTACGGCATCTAACGCCTCTTGCTTAAGATTGTCTAAATATTCTTTTTGTTCTTCGTTCATAGTTTTGTTATTTTAGAGATATTAAATTGTTAAGAAATGTTACAGGGTTGATATATTCATTATTCTGCTTTACAGAAAAGTGCAAATGAGGTGCTGTTGAGAGTCCAGTATTACCGCTTTTACCAATAATAAACCCCGCTTTTACAGATTCCCCTTGCTGGTAATAGACTTCGGAGAGGTGACAGTAGGTTGTTTCAAAATTCTGATGTTTGACTTTGATATATACGCCTCCGCCTTTGCTATCCCAGCCTACTGCGCTAATTACCCCGTCTAAAACAGCGTATATGTGTTGGTAGTTAGCCCGTAAATCAATGCCGTTGTGCATACGCTCTTGCTTTAGAATGGGGTGGAAACGCTCTCCAAAATGAGAGGTAACGTGCAATTCTCCCTTCAGAGGCAGAGAGAGCCGTACGACTTCTTTGGTAGGAGTAGGTTGCTCATTGTCCTGCTGTTTGGTATGTGCTTCAGTCACTGCCTTTTTAGCAAGGGATAAGATGATAGAATCTTGCACCTGTTTGAGGATATTAGGTGCGGTAGGTTGTGATTGACAGATAAGTGTCTTCAGCGAATCTACCTCTTTGCGAAGGGCTGCCTTTTCACTGCGAAACAATCGCTTCCACACGCCACTGCTTTTTTTTTCTGCACTTACATTGCTATTACTTAGCTCATTATTCTCTACTACTCTAAATTTTTGGTACTCTTTTTCGGGAGCTACTTTTGGGGTGAGTGTATTGAATTGTGCATAGGTGCTACCTATTGCAGAAAAGAAAAGGTATAGGGCTATTGTTTTGATATGTTTTTTATTGGGTTGCATTTTTCAGGTGTTAGGTCTTAGGGTTTAGGTGTCAGTTAGGCTACTGCTTCTTTTATTTCTCTAATCATCATTTCAACTTCTTTGTTGATACGGCGGAAATTGGTCATAAGGATTTCATTTTTGCGGTCGTTGCCTGCACTGTCTTTGAATGAATAGTAGGTAGGCATTTTCACGTAATTTGCTTCCTCGTGTTTGATAGCTTTCATATCAAGGTTGATTTTACCTGAAATAGCTGATGTTTTAAACTCTTCGGTGGCGTTGTCCTCGCCTTGTACGACCATACCTACCATTTCACCTGTGCGTTGTCCTGCAATCTTGCCCGCGGGTATCATTACATCCATCTTCTCGCTGATGGTCATATTGGTACCTTGGTTGGAGATAGATTCCGAGTAGCTTTTTTGTTTGATTTTACCAAAGAGCTTTTCAAGCCAATCAAGGGTACCCTTGTCTCGCACGGCTCCTGAGAGGATATTCCCCATAATAGCTGAAATGGTTTCGGCTACTTCTTTTTTGTAGAATTGGCGCAATTGCGGTTGTTCCTGCAAACCGAGCATTACCGCTACTTGATTACTACGTGCAGTAGCTACGAGGTTGTCTATCTTGTGAATGTAGATAGTAGGAAACTCATCGGCAATAAGTCCGCTGTAGAGATTGCCTTTGTCGTTTATCTGACTTATTACCCTATTGAGTACCGCTGAATAAAGGGCTGAGTTAATATCCTGCGTGCGCGGATTGGAGGCGAGAATGAGGATAGAGGGATTTTCAGGGTCGGATATTTTAAGTTGCACTTCGTCGCCACTGAATACCCAAAAACTCTCTTTAGTAGCCAAACGCGATAAGAAAATCTTAATCGTTCCTATCTGTCCTTCGAGCTGGTCGAAGGCTTTATTTTCATAAGCTGATTTGAAAGGCGACATAAGCGATACTAACTCTTCATTGGTAAAGAGAGTGTCGAATATTTCTTGGTAACTGCGATTCATAAAGGCGAGTATATGAGGAAGGTCGGAATACTTACCATTCTCATAAGTAGCAAAGTAATAGATAGTAGAAGCGAGGAAGTTCACCGCTGACTGAGTAAAGAACTGTTCAGAGCCTCCTCCGCCTGAACCTCCTCCTTTTTGCAAAGCACTCACCATAGATTCAGCCATTTCTTGTGCTTGTGCCAAGGTGTTGATGTACTCTTTTTTGAATGGATTGACTCTTCGGGAGTACTCCACCTCATCGAGGTTCACCACGTGAAATTGATGCTTGTAGTTAGGGTCGGTTTTCTTTTTTAGCAAGTGGTGGTAATAGGCGATTTCACCTAAGCTTGGAAATTTAAAGTCATATATACAGAGACAAAAACCTTTGCTCACTAACTGACGAATAGCGGGGTTAATCACCCCAAAGGATTTACCCGAGCCAGGGACTCCTATTACCATTGAACCACGAAAGGGATCTATATTTATCCACCCTTGGTGCGTTTGTTTTTTGTAACGGAACTTGTAAGGGATGTTTACTGAGGTAGGAGTTTCCACAAGTTCCCTATTTTGGTCGAAACTCTCCTCTTCAGTATTCCAGCGGTCTTTATCCATTTTTGTTTGCATTAGTTTAGAAATACTATCAGCTCCCTTTTGGGTGATCATCGCTCCTGCATACGAGAGCAAGAGGTAACCTAATTGATAGCCATTAAGGTAAGGCACTATATAGGGCAAATTGGGATTACCTGCGCCCCATACAAGAGCTAATGATCCAATAATCATTATCAGCCCTACAGAGATAGGCAAAAAGATTTCTTTGGTTGCATCCAAGTCGCGTTTCTTTTTAGCACGTGTACCAATGGCGACCAAGGCGATTAACACGAGGGTGCTCAGTTTGGCATTGATAGGAGGAAAGAACACTCCCATTTTAGCAAAGCTTTGTAAGATATTGGACAGCACAGGTATTTCTGCATTCTGAAAGAAAAGAATCAGACAGTCCAAGGTAACGACTCCATAGACCATTTTTTGGAAGAAGTCGTATATCTTAATTTGATTTTGTTGTTCTTGCATACTCATAGGTTTCAGGTGTTAGGGGTTAGGTTTTAGAATGTATCAGCTTGGAGTACATCGGAGTAATTGACTTTCATATCAATCACGCGTCCTGAGATTTGCTCCTCGATAAGGCGTATTTTTAGTATTTTGCTATTGGGGAAGGTAAACTTCTCAAACACGAAAATATTGCGGTAGTTCTTGCGTATTTTAGTCTGATTATTTAGCGCATACAAAGGCGTTAGCAAGATACTTTGGTTATTGGTGGCTTTGTAAATTTTCTTGTCCTCGATACTGAATTTCATAGTGTCAATATTGCAAGGTAAATTAGTTAGGTTCTCAATACTGATGTCTAAGAAGATGTAATCATCTAATACATAAACGTTATTCAGTAGCATTCTGAGCTTTAGATTCTTTTTCTTGCGAATAGGCTTTTTGATTTTCTTTGCTTGGATATCCATCGCAAAGCGTTTGAGCTCGTAATTAGAGTACTTAAACTTAGGAAACTCCAACGGTTGCATATCTTCGGCTTTGATGTGGATATTAGAAGCTAACCAGTTGTGTTCTTGCTCTTGGTAGATAGCGCGGTATTGCGCCAAAAACGACTGCCCTACCACGGTGATAATACCGATGTCCGTTCCTGAGCGGAGTTGCTTTTTTTGAGTTGCATTCTCCATTAAATCATCTCCGTTCTGCTCTACTTTGATACGGGCGATATTCTCGGAAGGTAAATCACCTATAAGGAGATTTGTAGAGAGGTCTACAAACTGAATAGGTTCGGGGGCGATGATGTGGATATTCACTTCTTTGCCCATAAAGATAATGGGGAGGTCATCTACGTTGATTTGATTGACAAGGGTTTGTGCTTGTACTTGTCCTCCCCAAACAATGGCAAATAACGCTATAGAGAGTTTTGTAATGATGTTATTCTTCATTTTTGTTTAAATCTTGTTCGTTAATTAAATAGATGTAAGAGTTGTACTTGAGTTTTACTTTGTTCTTGCGAATGATAGCAGCTACAGCTTCGGAGGTAGAGCGGAATAGATTGGAGGCAAGGCTAGTAAAGAATCCTTGGCCTGTTTCTACATTTACCCCTTGTACGGAGTTCGCTCCTAACTCTCGAATCATTTCTCTAAAGGCACTCGCAGGCACGTATAGCCCCTTGAGTCCGTCCATATCGTAAATGGAAAGATTGATAGGGTAAATCTCATTGTTGGTCATTACTGATACGATACTCAGGTAAACGCGCTGTTGAGAAAACCCTGCAATCTCAGCGTATAGAAAACTGCCTTTTCTCACTAACCTCTTCTGCTTTTTACCGATGAAAATATCCTCCAATAGGCGTATGCGAATACGACTACCTAAATAGCCTTTGATATTCTCATCAATTACTGCTTTGATGTTGTTACCCTCTTTCTCTTTAGAGATGTGATTGAAATTACCCAAGTTATTTGCTTTGGTTACCTCTAATGTACGATTGAGAAAGGCATCGCGTTTCTCTTTATTAGCTTTCAAACGCTCTGATGCTGCTCTTTGTCGCACTGCTTCGGGGTCTTTGGATTTTTCCAATGAATCTAAGAACAACATTTGTTCGCGCAAGCCTTTTACTGGGTCGTACTCTTTCTCCTCTTTTTCTTGTTTTGCAGTTGCTGTAGGCTGTTGCGACTCGTTAAGCATACGTATCATTTCCTTGGAACGCTCGTAATCTTTATCGTCTTGCGATTGTTGTGATTGCGATGAAGACTGAGAAAAACCACTATTGTTAGGGTGGTAATAGGTGTTATCACCTATTTTGGTTACTTTGCTATTAGCGTTGCGCTTGCGTTCGTACTCCAAGGAGTCTAAGTAACGTTTTTGCGCGTCATTTAGATTGTCGGAATAATTGTAAAGACTATCACTTTCCTTCTCAAAGTCTTGAATCATAGAGCGGCTGTCGTTCGTATTCTCAAACATCTTGTCGTACGCATCGTTTTTGTTCATTATGGGCGTTTCCACCTTTCCTAAAGAGGTACTCAGGTCTTTCTGAGCTTGTTCCTTTTTATCGTCTTTGCCAAATAGGTCTATTACTTGATAGCCTATGAAACACACAAAAGGCAAAGCAATGAGAGGAAAGATATACTTGGGTTGCTTGAAGTTGATTTTTTTCATTGCTGACTTTGGTTTTGTAGGGTTTGATACTGCTGATATAAAAACTCAATTCTAAGGCTATCAGAAGGGGTGAGCTCTCCTAATTCGCGTTTGGCTTTATATCCCTTTAGTTCCTCAGTAATGTTTTGCATTTGCTCTTGTCTGTTCTCGTTTTGCCTGATAATTTTGCTACTTTGCTCATAAAGCATTGGTATCATACCATTTTTAGCTTGCTGAGACAAACGTATATCCCAAATAGTACTTCCTATAAACGACAGCACTAAGAAAGTCATCGCATAGAAATAAAACTTTTTAGGATTGGCATACAACCATTTACCTACTGAGGTTTCTTTAAATCTCTCTTTGAGTCTTTCTTTGAGCTTTTTATTAGGTTGCTGTTCTTGTTCCTCTGTTTGAGGCTCTATTGAGGTGTTTTGTTCTACTTCTTTTTCCATTCTAATAGCTGTATTTTTGTTTGACAGATAGTTCTGTATTATCTAAGATATTCCAGTTTTCTAACAGCACTCCGTGTGCATTGTTAGGCGTTCTCGGTATATCCCTAAAAGTACCTTGTGTAATGAGCTTTCGTATGATAAGGCTTGTCTTTCTATTAATCATCTGTGTACCATAGTACATAAACCTTTTGCTGTTCAAATCAATATTGATAGAGTCTGTTTGTATGGACACGGTTGCATTAGAGGAGATGATTTGGTTATACCAACCTTTTTCGGTTAAGTTACTTCGCTCTTTCTTTGCTGAATCATCCATAAGGTAGAGTGCTTTATCAATATTCTTATTGATATACTCATCATCAGGAGCTAAGGTGAAAAATAAGCGGTGAAAAAGTTCCACTTGTGCCTTGTACTCTACGGGGCGATTTAGGAGTTCATCAGTTTGTTTGACCAGCACAGGTACTCCGTTGTCTAAGATATAGATAGATTTTCGAGAGTCCTGTACAATTTTGTAGGAATAGCTAAACCCTACAATCACGATAACAATAGCAAATATCACGGTAGCTATAGCCATTGTTTTATTGATTTTGATACGTTTTTCTATGTTTTTTACTATCATTGTGAATTGAATTTGTTATCTAGATTTAGGTACGTCAGGCATTCTGTTGATATTCTTACTAACAACATCAAAAGTACTATTTGCCACTGAGTTTTTCACGCTATTTGCTAGAGAACGTCCTGCGTTTACAGTACCTCCTACAGCCTTACCACCTGCTGAAACTGCACTAGTTGCTTTGCTCGCAGCTCCTTTGGCTTTGGTCATTATGCTAGCTCCTCCAGCTGAAACCACTGAGTCGGCAATAGTAGGTGTCATTAGTACGGCTAATCCAGTTATTACATAGCCTACGCAAGGGAAAATCACAGAGTTCATCATTCCACTATAGGTGGTATATGCCATTAGAAGTCCTTGATTGATTACATTGCCATTAGCATCAACTATCGTTGAAAGACGTGTAATATCCATAGTGTAGCCTGCCATTATAATCTGTTGCCCTATATTGATAATCGTATAGGCTATAAAAGTGTATAGATTGATATTGATAAACTTAGAAATCCAGTTCGTAAGCGAACTTTCAAAACCTGGTATGAGCGACATCCCAACGGCTATAGGCCCTAAAACTATCAGTATATACGACCATACCTTTTGTATAAAGAAGATGAGATAGACCCCCACCCTTAAAATCATTAAACATACTAACTCAATAGCTTCTCCTATGATTTTTTGCATTTTGTAATTGAGTCTTTCCAATCCATCTTCAATAGGAGCTGTAAGTTTATCCCATTGGTCGCCAAAAGCTTCTCCTACATCACCATTACCTACTTTTGTCCAAAAGTCCTGTCTTTTAGCCATAAGAGCTGCTCTTTCTTTGATAGTAGCATCTAATACTTGCATTTGTTTGGTATAGCGAGTTGTCCGAAGATTATTAGTTGTCTTCTCTATCTCTTGGAAAACTCCCTTGGGCATTTCAGCAAGTTTTAGAAAAGGATATTGTACCATTTGGGTGAAAGGTACCCAGTAGATGAGTATAAGTCCTATGATAACGGGTTTAATCATTGGCTCTACGTCCCATTCGGCACTTCCGCTTTGCATTCTAAAACCTATGATTGAAAAGTAAATAAGCATTCCGAGTGCTCCAATAGCTTTTCCCAGTATAGAGGCTTGGTAGGCGTAACTTTCTATAAAAGTATCCAAGTGCGTAAAAGCTTCCATAAACCACTCTTCAAAGTCGCCACTACCTTTCATAAACTTTACGGTTTTATCTCCTTGCTCCATACTAGGTGGTGGCGGGCCTATTATAGATGAGCCCGCCCCTGAATAAGGAGGTCTGGGTTGTGCTAAAGAAGCAGGAGTTGCCAATATAAAGAGCAAACTTGCTATAATGATTGTAATTTTCTTTAAGTTCATATACTTAGAATTTATGTTTGTATTGTCGCATTATACTTTCCATTATTTGTACATCTTCAACATAAGGAGTTATTTCATCGGTAGCTTTATAAGAATCATTGAGGAGTCGTTCCGTTTCTAAAAACCACTGATTGATGTTCCCCGTGTTCTGTAGCATACGTTTAAATTCTCGCCAGCCTATCAGTGCTTTGTGATACATTAAAAATCGCTTGCCTCGTGGCATATCCAATGTAGTTGCCTTTTCGTAAATTCCTTTGATGATGTCTAACTTCTCTTGCAAAGGCTGTAATTGTCCTGTGCGTTTAGCATTCTCAAACGCTTTTTCATCTTTAAAACCCCATTGTGAATAAGTCTCAGGTCTGTCAGGAAAATTTTTAAGAGGGGTGAGCATTCTTTTATAGTACAACAAGAATAATGGGTCGGCTTTGACGGTTAAGGATGTCCAATGTGCCATATCACTGAGACTGCGTTTATAAATACTATCTACGTGTTTTTTGATGGTTTCAGCTTCTCTTTGCATTACCATAGCTTTGAGCTGCCGTTGTGTCTCTAAGCCTGTAGCACTGAGCGGACGGATATCCTCACCGTCCATATAACGGTGGTTATACTTGCGCCCGTTGTAAGAAAGCCATCCCCATACCATTGAATGGTTCTTGCTCAATTGAGGGCCTACCTTTATCCCGAATATTTTTTTGTACTGTGCTTCGGGCTTAAAATCTCCCCACTGCTGAAATACCTGCCGTTTTTCTTGTGCATTGAGGGCTTCATCTCTTACTTTGGTAATTTTATACTGAGCAGAGACCACAGTAGAAGCTAATAGACACACATAAAGAATAGTTTGTTTCATTGCATTAATAATGTTTATAACGTCTGTACTTTTGCATAATCTCTTCAACAAGTTGTTTGTCGTGTTCTACAAAGTTGTTGAATATGGGTATAGAATAGATATAAGCGCGACTCTTGTTAAACTCAATCATATTGATAACGTTTAAAATAGAAACATTGAGCAAACGGACTTTCATATATACACGGTCGAGAAGTGCATCTCTATCGGCTGAGTCCATCAGTAGCTTTCTATCTTTTTTTTGTATAAGTGTATATATTTCGTCACTCAGTGCTGTTGCTTTATTAATAACTTCATCAGTTTCTTTCTTTACCCAAAAAGCATACTGAGGATTTTCTATAGCTATTTGCCTCATTTTTTGTACGTTTTCGAATACATTGCCAAGGTAGATACCTATATATTTGAGCTGCTTGCTCTGTTTGAATAAAGAATTGATATTGTACAGATTTTGGTAAATTTTCTCGTGGATAGCTACTACTTGTACTATTTTTTTATTAGACTCTTCATAGAAATCTTTTTGTTTTTTAAAGATACTATTAAAGTTCGCTAAACTCGCTTCCCTTGTTACGTGATTGGCACTGATATGCGCCAATAAAGAACTATTGATCACCGTCTCATAGTAGCTTTGGGCTTGCAGTGTAGTTACTGCAGAAAAGAAAAGCAATACAGATAGTTGGATAAGTTGTTTCATATGCCAAGGCTTTTAACATTTTTTAAAATATCTTGTGCTAACTCCTTATCTCGGTCTATATAGTACTGAAATAAGCTTCTTCTGCGCTGTATGGCATAGCTCGTTTCACGAATAACACTAAGGGTGGCGTAAGAATCATTATACAGTCTATTGACTTCACTGAGAGCATAGTCAAGTAATATTTGGCGTTCAGCCCGTTCCATTTGGTTGATAGCCCCGTAAGAGAGTACTATACCTGCTAAAAATCGGGTAACCATTTGCAAATCGTCTATAAAATTGATTTGTTTGGGCAGGATAATAGGGAAAGCTTCTCTAAAAACATCAGGTGCATTGCGCATTTCTCTGTAAATTTTCTGTTGCACTTGTTTTATTTCTTTGGCTCTCTCACTTATTACATAGCCCGTAGGAATTGCTTGTAGGGTAAAATCTACTATCCGCAAGCGGTCTTGTATCTTGCGACCCGTTTCCTTATACTTCTCCCATTGACTTCTATTAAGTGCTTCAGTAGTAGTATTGAGCGTTTGTTTGTTGTTCAGCGTTTTTTGTCGCTTGTTTTCATCAACTGAACGCTCTACCTCGTTGTTAATCATTACGGGGGATAACGATTCTTTTTCCAAAGGAGCTCTACTTCTCCCTCCTGAAGAGCTGAGCCAAAAACCTAGAGTACATACTCCGATGAGATAAATAACCTTTTTCATTAGAAAGTGTGTTTGAATTTTCGCATTATGTTTTCTACTATATCCTTATCGGTATTGATATATTGGTCGAAAGGACTGATAGCCCTCCAAAAGCCAATACGCTGAGCATTTTCTATTCCTATTTGAATGGTTAAAAGCCATAGTTTAAAGGAACGTATTTTGCTCTCTATAGAATCTAATAACCTATAACGGTCGCCAGCGGTCATTAGGTTTTTACCCTTACTATCAATCACGCTGTTAATCTCTGCCGTGAGCTTGAGTATTTCCTCGTAAGCCTTTTCACTTGCTTTTACCCCAAAGACAGCGTACTGAGGATGTTTCTTAGCAAGGGTGAGTACATTAGAAGAATACTCTTGGCATTGCTTGAGTTGCTCCCATATATTTTTGAGTTGCATTCCGTTGGTAATGGTAGTAGAGACTTCTGTAAGTCCTTTATATACTTTTTCTTGTACCTGATTAACCAATGCCATTTGACCACTTATAAAGGTTTGCGCTTTTTGCAATTTGGTTTGCTCATCGGCAATTTTGTTCTGACCATTTTTAAGCGAAATAGCATAACCTGCCATTGAGCCTGTAACAGCTGGATCAAAATAAATGGTTTGTGCCTCTCCTATCGCAGGCAACAGCATTGTGGTAAGTAATAATTTAAATAGCTTGTTTTTCATATTGTTGTGTGTTTATAAGTTCAGATAAAGGTAACTCTCTGTCTTTTACATATTGGTCGAATTTCTTTAAGGTATCTTTAGGGTGCTCCTTCTTGAACTCCTTAAAGAAAGCTACTACTTTTTCATCTAAAGGCTTTTTATAGAGGTTTACCAAGGCAAATATGGCATCTGTCTTTTCTTTGTACTTTTTTACATCGGCTACAAAAGCGTCTAAGGCTTTGTCGTAATTGCCTAATGCTTTTACATAGTACAGAATAGCTGATTTTTCAGGCTTTTCAGTAGTATAGGTAAGGTATTGTTCCATAGATACTTCGTTACCATATACCTCTCCTTTAGCCCCTCGCTTTAGATAAAATTCTTTAAAACGCCCTCTACCTGTTTTGTTGTTTAGGTTATTAATCGTAAAGATTTTGTTTTGCTCTACTTTGTTAAGCGACAATAAAGCTGCTATACGGTCGAAATTGTCCTTAAACTTGGTTTGGTCAAGTAGTATGAACGTATCAGAATTATTGATGATTGAGTCCTTCACTACCGTATTACCGATGATATCGTCTAACTCTTGGGTAACTACTACCGCTTCACCCCAAAACTTGCGCACTGTTTTGTACAGATAGAGTATATAACCTCCCATTAGTTTAGAGGCAATGGCTTTCCACGCTTCCTCAATAATGAGGGCTTTACGCCTATCACTGCGCAAACGCATTTTTTGAATGAACGTATCCATAATAATGAGCGTTACTATGGGAAACAGCTTTGGATTGTCTTTCACATTATCTATCTCAAAGACAATGAAAGGCTCGTAAAACAAAGAACTATCGGCATTCTCATTGAGTGTGGTACCATAGCGTCCACCTCTGTAAAAATCTTTGAGTACAAAGAGAAAAGTACGCAGGTTAAACTCTTGTTCCGTAATGCGGTGATGTTTGTTGTTCATATACACGGGTAGGAACTTTTCACAAAAATCATAGAAGGTATTAAACGACAACTCTTGTACTTTAAATTCTTCTGCTACTTTTTTAACTCGTTTTACAATTGCTTGCCTTTGTCTATCAGTCTCTAAATCTTCATCATCTAAGGGGATTATTTCTCGTTTTACAGCAATGAGTGCGGCACTTTCATTATAGACTTTACGCCTTTTTTCATCAGAAAGGGTTTCGTAAGCTTCGTATATCTTATAGAACATATCTGCCATATTGGCGTTATACTCGTCCTTGCGTTTGTCGGGGTGGTATTCCTTTAAAAGTTTGCGACCTCTGTCCTTTATCTCTTCAGTACTCGCATCTAAAGGCAGTCCCAGTATATCATAGAAAGTCTCTTCCTCGTTACTGTCTAAATCTTCTTCATAGATGTTGAACTTATTGAGGTAGAGCAATAATTCCTCATTTGTTTTGGCTTTATACCACTGGGTGTCGCCCTCAAAATGTTGGTGATAATAGGCAAGGAGGGCATTATCTATAATGGATTTCTGAGCGGGGGACATTGTTGCATCAGCTCCTTGCCATATTAAGAAAATGAGATTGGTGAGAAATTCAGTTTTTTCAATGTTAAACTCTTCTTTACCTACCGCAAACGGATTCATTGTAATAGGCTTTTCTTCTGTATATTGTACGTAACGCCTTCCTTTATAGGAACAAGTACCTGAATAAGAATCACCCGTGTCTACGATTACTACATCGTAGTTATAAGTGAGGTATTGCTCTACAATATTGTTCATCAAGAACGATTTACCACTTCCCGAAGGTCCTAAAACAAACTTGTTGCGATTGTTGATTCGTCCTGTTTGGTAAGGTAAATCTGAAGTGTCTACCTTTAATGGTACTCCTTGTCTATCAGCAAAACGCAAGTAAAAATTAGATTTTTCACTTATTGGGTAGCTCTCTTTAAAAAAAAAACACAAGCCCGCTTCGCTCGTCGTGGTAAACAAATCGTAGTCCTGCAACTCTACCGCATTGCCTATAATAGCTGACCGAAATAACTCCATTTGGTTGTAAGCATTCTTAGAGATGATAATTCCCTTGGTAAAGAGTTTGCTCTCAATAGTAGATTGTGTTTTCTCCATTTTCTCCAAGGTATCACAAGCAAAAACTAACGAAAAGTGAGCGTCTACTATAAGCTGCCCATTGACAGCTATATCGTGCAAAAGCTCTTGAATTTCTTGGGCTACTATGGCATTGGAAGGGGCATTTTTAGCTACCCCATCGTGTTTTTTCATTTTCTTTTCTAACTCTCGTTGACGTGATACTTGGGGTGGAATAGCAATTACTTGGTTATAGACAATTGTTTGATATGCTTCTAACTCGTTGAGAAAAGAAAAATTATCTACTGCCAAATCGGCTACTGTACTGCTACCACCTAAGCGTGAATAGGTTTCTATTTCACTAGGTAACTCTATGTTTTCTACATCTACAAAAGAGATTGTTTTAACAAAGGAATTACCTATGCGCAGATACTCATTAGTAGATTTGATATTGTCAAACACGGGTACTTCAGCAAACTGCATTGTAAGCGTTCCTCCTATGTAATACTCAAAGTCTTTTTCAAAAAGCCATTCGGGGTCACATTCGCTTTGCTCTAACAGCATATAGACCTTTTCGCACTTGTCTCGTAGCTCCTTGTAAGCCCTTTCTGAAAATTTATATTTGCTTTTCTTCTTATCCAATAAATCGGTGAAAAGTAGTAAAGTATCTATGGTCTTATAAATGCGTCCATCGAAATGGTCAGAGTATTTCTGTTGCAAATAGGTATTTTCTTTTTCAGATACATATCGCTTTTTGGCAAAAATATCTACTTTCTGCACGATGTGTCCTTCTCCTACAATAGCAATTACTTGATTGAGAATAGTGTGAAACTGCTCGTAACGTTCAGGGTCGGCAGAGTATTGTTCTACTATATTTTTAATACGAATGCCTATCACAGGATTGCCATACTGCCCAATGAGCACATCGTACTTCCAACCGTGTTCACTGCCATAGTCGTACCCTATAAAAGGAAATTCAAAAGCCTTTGTCTTCATTTTGATATTCTTTTCTTGTTAAAAAGGAACGTTATCATCTGATTGATTTTCAGGTGCTTGTCCAAAAGCATTAAAAAACTCTCCCTGCTGTGCTTGTTGATTCATTGGAGATGGTGTTGTCTGTGCTTGCGTTTGTGCAGGAACGAATTGTCCTTGACTTGGGTTATAAGACACTTGTTGCATTTGTATAAGGTCTATTTTCCAACCTTCTACTGTGTTGAAATACTTTACCTCTCCTTGAGGAGATACCCATTCACGCCCTCTAAGGTTATAATGTACTTTTACTAACTGTCCTTTTTGTAAATTGTCTAATAATGTGCAACGCCCTTGTGTGAACTGAATAATAATATCATTAGGATATTGCTCCTCTGTGGTGATGACTAAGTCTCTTTTTTGGAAGCCATTGTTACCTACTGTCTCCAAGGAAAAAATTTCTTTAATACGTCCTTGTATTTCCATAGTTATAATGATTTAATTTGTTGTTTCTTTTGTGATGATTTTCTAAATCTTTTAGGAAAGATGTGTATTTCATCATTGTTTCTCATCTTGTTATATAGACCTTTCGTCTTCTGATTGTGAAAGGTGTACCATACCCCTCCAATGCCTATCCCTGCTCCTATAAGAGCTCCAAAAAAGCCAATGAAAGAAGGTAAAGAAGCCAAACAGATAAGTCCTCCTAAGGCTGAGCCTAAAGCGTAATAAATGTACTTATCTTTGAGTCCGAAAAAGACAAGGGGTTTTTTAAGCCCCTTGTACAGATAGAAGCCCATAGGTTGATGCTTTTTTAGTTGAGACCAAAGAATGCTCCTACGAAAATAGGTACTAAGATGAGGAACAAACAAGCACCTCCCCATCCGAGGATTTCCTTGTTGATGTCTTGGTCGCCATTCGTCCATTTGTTGTAGATACGCAAACCTCCAATGAGACCTACAATACCTCCAATCATCATAATGAGCGTTTTCAAAGGCCCCCAATAGGTTTTGATACTATTGGCAGCATCGGTAATAGCGCCCGCACCTTGTGCAAACATAGGAGTCGCTACAACTCCTAAAAGTAACAAGAGTAGTAGTTGCTTTCTTGTTACGGATTTTCGAATGTTTAACATAAATAGAATATTAAAATTAGAGTTTATAGTTTTTTACTTAGGTTGAACTGAGGCTTTGTATACCTTAATGCCATCCTCACCCTCTCCACTAACCACTACTTGTACGCTGGTCTCTGCCATATTCATAATGTCTTTAAAGCGCGCTTTATTGTCCTTTAAAAACTCTTGCTTTTTTTCAGCAGTGAGTTCTGTGTTTTCGCCTCCAGTGTTATCTGAGCTGGTGTCAGTGTTGCTGTTGTTGCTCTCTTCAGAGTCAAGTTGTTCTTCCTCTTGGTGTTTTCTCATCATCGCATTTAACACTTCATCAGGAACTGTTGCACTCTCATCATCAGTAGAAGGAAATAAATCTTTCTCATCTATTTCAGTGCTACTGCTGGTTGCTAATTCTTCCACATCACTAAAATCTATATTAGTGACTTTAGTTTCCTGTTCTATACCCGATAGAGAAAACTCTTGTTTGTCTTCCTCCTCTACAGCTTGTTTTTCTTTTTTGAAATACAAATCGTATAAGATATTTCCTGCGTAATAAAGGAGGTAGACAATTATTACTATTTGAAAAAATGTTGTCATCTGTGTTTTTTTAATTAATGGGTTAAGTAATTGCTTTTATAGGCTATCAGTTGCGCTATCATAGCCCGAAATTCTCGTTTGCTAAGCGCATAACGCAGACCTATATCAATGATTTCATTGAGGTCTACTTCAAAAGTGCCAAACTTCACCAATTCGATGTGCAAATCATTACTCATACTAATGGTTCTATCACGCCTGCTTCCCTCATTTTCTATCCAATCTCTGAGGAAGTCCTCTGTGTTTATTTCGTTGTATTTCCGCTCCAATTGTATGCTAAAGGGTAATTTAGATGGTTTCATTTATGTAGTGGATTAGTTCTTCAAACGTTTGTTTAACAGCATTCTTTTGTTCGTAAGAAAGGCGACGGGTATTGATACTCTGCAAGTCGTTGCGCTTGTAGATAGGTGTAGATAGTAGTTTCCCATACTTACCAAATTCCTCATCCATTGCCTGTTGATTGCGATAGAAATACCCCTTGTCGTATTTGGAACGCACGAACACACGGCTGGCTTGGCTTTCTATCATACCCAATAGGTTGATGAATACCATTGTAGATTTTACTGACACATCGGAGTACTCAAAAGGAATGATGATAAAGTCGCTGTATATGAGCAAATCAATATAACGCTCGTCCAATGTTCCTGCTAAGTCAAAGAGGTATACTGTCTCTTCTTCTTTTTTCATATCCATTAAGGTCTGAAAATCTAAAAGACTCTCTTGGTTCTCATCGCCTATTACCTCTACTTCATAGAGGGGTGGGATAGAAAGTACTTTATCCTCTTCCCATTTTTGATAGAAAGATTTCTGAAAGTCGAAGTCAAAGGCTTTTACTTTTTTATTCTTTACTAAGGTGAGGTAGTTTGCAAAAGCAACTGCTAAGGTAGTCTTGCCTACACCTCCTTTTTGGGTAGCAAATGTTATGACCATTTTATTTTCGTTTTTTACGTTTTTTCTTTAGTTCGTCTTCTGTGGTGTCACGAGGAGCATAGGTGCTTTTTCCTAAAGCTTTAAAGATGTCTGTTACATCGTTTAAAACCTCTGAGATTTTACCGCTTGGGCTGTGTTTGAGGTCAGTTTGGCTTCTAATCTCAGAGGTATTGTGTATGGATTTCCCTATTAAAAATGCTTGGTACTCCTCTTTTCCTAAAAGGAATGACAATTTATGTATTTGGTGATAACGCTCGTGTATAGCGTAAAACTCACCCTTGTCGTCTTGCTCCAAAATGACAAAATCATCGTCCTGTGCATTATGAATATGTCGCTTTACATCTTCTTTGAGCTGCTGAAAATCAGGATTGCTCTCTTTACCCTTAAAACGCTTGTTCTCAAAGAGCATAAAATCTTTGACAACAATACCTTCCTTACTCAAGTACTGCATAAGGATTTGCTTTTCCTTATCACTTCTCAAGTTGTAGTCCTTTAGGCGTTCAAACTCTTTTTTATCAATACTATCTTCAGTAAATTCAAAGATGTCTTTCATCTTAGCTATCTCACTGCCTTTGTACACCTGTTGGTTTTTATTGTCAATGAGGGTATAACCAAAGGGCTGTTTATCATCCTTAAAGTGAAAAACAATGTCTATCCCAAAGATTTGGCGCAACTTTTCTTGTAACTCGCTGGCGTATTCTATCTGAGGTGGGATAGGCTCTTGTAGAAGTATGTTTTTCTCGTACAGTCCCTGCTGAGCTCTATCATCTATCACCTTAAAGACTTTGTTGCTGTACAAGTCCTTGTACTTATCTATAAAGGCTTTGATTTGCTTGATACGTTTGTCGCCTTTCTGTTTCTCTTGGTAATTGAGCTTATCAATAGAGAGTGTCTTCTGAACCACTCCATTGTGCAATATATCCACTTGATTAGGATTATCTTCGCTTTGTACTGTTTTAAAACCATTGCGCGCAAGTAGCATTTCTAACTGCTGAAGGTTGCTAAACCTATACTGCAAGAGCTTGTCTATAGCTTCTTGGTAATTTGTTCCCAGTACTTTTTCCATTGCCTTTGCTAAGGCTTGTTGCGATTTGAGTCGCTCAAAGCTGTCGTTTATCTTCTTGCCAGTGTTTTTATCTACACGAGTAGAAACTATATGCACGTGGTTATTTTCAGTGTCTTTGTGAAAGACTACAAGGTAAGGTTGCTCCCCATAGCCCATCTCTTGCATAAAATTATCGGCTATATCAGTGAGCTGCTCTTTGCTGTGTTCTTGGTACTTGGTTGAAATCACCGCGTGGAACTGTGGCTTTTGGGTGCGCTCTCCTTGTGAGATAGCTTTAAAGTAATCTCTGACTTCCTCCTGCGAACTGTGCTCATTGATAAACGAAGGAAAGTTTTTCATCAGCATTAACTCGCCTTTCTCATTGTGCACCTTCTTGTCGTTGTATTTCACTCCGTGAAAGTCCTTACTGGCCGAACTAAGAATTTTTACTATCATTGGCAATGAGTTTATATATCTGCCTAAAGATTTGGTTTTGTTCAGCCTTGAGTTTCACTATCTCGTCCAAACGCTGGGTAAAGGCAATGAACTCTGCACGGTGTACTTCTTTCTTGGCATTGGCTACATAAGCAAACTGATTGATGTTGTTTTCAATCTTAGCAAAGATGTTATCTTGCTTTTCAATGAACTTTAAAAGCGCGCGTCGTTCTTGTGCATTCATATTACCTTCTACCGCTGATGTTATCAAATCGGTGAGGGTAGTTTTTCTTTCTGCGCTTAATCTTTTCCACCGCTCTTTCTGACTCTCACTAATTCTGAGAATAAGGTATTTTGATTTGTTAAGTGGTGTCTTTTTCAACGTTTTTAGGTTTAAATTTGAGGCAAAGTAAGGGAGGATTTTTAAGGTGCACAATAGGTGAAGAGGGGGTGTAGACTATAATAGACTATAAACAGCACAAATGGACGTAACTTTTTAAAAAATAGACTATTTTATACATAAATAGACGCAAATAGACGGTATTGGTGTTTATTGGACTCTATTGGTACGTATTAGAACGTAAAATATTGGATTTTTGAAGAATTTTTGATATATGATTTCTATTTCCGCTGCAGAAAGAAAAACAAGTTCCGCAGTTTTTCTCCCCTTTTAGCTTCCTTTGTAAAAGTGCAGACGATAGGCAAATTTTTCAAAGAAGCTAAAAGGCAAGATGAGTCTTTGTATACCGTTTTTTCAAAACTGTGTATATACAAAGACACATCTTGCCCCTAAAACCGCGACCGAATACAAAACCGAAAAATATAACTGATTAATAATGAATTACAGATTTAGAAGATTTTAGTTGCAGAAAAAGAAGAGAGGTGTGTATGCTATATATTTTTATTTACATATATACATTATATAGGTATATTTGTTTATTTTTTTTGAAGAAATAATATATTTGACTGTAAATCAATTATTTATAAAATATAAGTAGGTTTTATTTTATCCTACCTTAGTCAGTAAGCAGGTATTATTTTAACCTACCTTGTTGGAAAGTAGGTTTTATTTTATCCTATCTTAGACGGTGGGTAGGTATTATTTTAACCTACCTTGTTGGAAAATAGGTCTTATTTTATCCTATCTTAGACGGTGGGTAGGTGTTATTTTAAGCTACCTTGTTGGAAAATAGGTCTTATTTTATCCTACCTTAGTCAGTAGGTAGGTATTATTTTAACCTATCTTGTTGAAAAGTAGGTCTTATTTTATCCTACCTTAGTCAGTAAGTAGGTATTATTTTAACCTACCTTGTTGGAAAGTAGGTTTTATTTTATCCTATCTTAGACGGTGGGTAGGTATTATTTTTAATCTGCCTTGTTGGAAAGTAGATTTTATTTTGTCCTACCTAAGTCAGTAGGTAGGTGTTATTTTAATCTACCTTCAGTCTCTTAATGAAACAAGGACTAAAAAATAAGGATAGTCCCTATTTCAGTCCCTGTTATAAGTTAAAACATTGATAATTAATGTAATTTGTGGAGTCGGAGAGAATCGAACTCTCGTCCAAATAAGTCATCAAAAAGCTTTCTACATACTTAGTCCTCGTTTGGTTTTCGTCACAAAACTGACCGAGCACCGCCCATTTTGCGCTTAGCTCCCTAAAATTAAGAACCGTTAGCAGGAGCATACCGCAGGTTCGATGTTGACTTTTATGGTGCCTCTATACGAAACGCCGTCAACAAGGGCTTTTCAGAGACATCTCGCTTCCCTACCTTGTAGAGACTTAGCCAGCAATCTTACTAAACTTCAGATTAGGCAGCAAGAGCGTAGTTATTCTCGCCATTTAAATTTTTGAAATAGAGATTATCGAGCATTCATTTCACAGCTCGGTATGCTTACTGTTCAATGCCACTTACTGTCAAAACCGGTCGACCCCAAGTGTTTATTTCTTTAATTCGGTGCAAAGATACAAAAAATATTCATATCCACAATCATTACAATTCTTTTTATCCACTATAGTGTTCATCGATGATAACGTCTATAGTCTGCTACCCAGCTAGCAAGTGCTTACCAATTCCATTCCACTACCTGTCGCAATCCTCCTGCTCTGTTTTAAAGATGTAAGACACAAGGCAATCTCGTGGAACTATATAAACTCCGAAATCCACAGCTACAAGCCATACAGGCAATTAAAACTTTAAATACCTTGTTAATTAGTAAAAAACGAAGAGGTTATCTGAAAAATCACTTTTGCGTTGATACAGTTTCATCTCTGGTAATAATATTTTTCCAAACAGCCAATTAATTTATTTGCAAGACAAGTAAACAAAATTATGACGTATAACTTGTACCATAAAAACTATCACTTTTTCTGTTAAAATCCCTATTTTACTGCTTTTTGTTCAATAATTTAAAAAGCACTTCTCTCCTACTGACGTTCAGCTTACTAACACCTTTCCTTCGTCTTAGGTTCGTCTTAGGTTCGTCTTAGCTTCGCCTTAGGTTCGTCTTTCCTTCGCTCAACCTTCGGTGAAAGTAAAAGATAAGAAGAGAAAATATATTCTGAATATCAATGTTTTGTATTTTTAAGAAAGATAAAAGATATAAAAATGTTATTTTGAAGAAAAAGTATATGTTTAACAAAATTTGGCGAATAAAATAATGTATTTGTTAATTTACAAATATCGAAGGATAGAAAATCTCTTACTGCTTTTAAGCCTGCGATACCACTTACACAAAGGAAGCGAGAGAAGTATCACAAGTAGTACTAACCCATACATCTGCATCATTGTAATGCCAAAGGTAGGAGGTACACCCCCGAGATAGGTAGTAAAATCAAGCGTTTCGCCTTGATAAAGTATATAAAGTACTACTCCACAGTGGAGCAAATATAAGTGCAATATATAAAAGAACATAGGCGTCTGTCCCAAAATAATCAATAGGTTTTTAAGCGAAAACTGTTTACCATCGGTCAAGGCGAGCACAATGAGACTCAAACCTACAAATAATAGCGCAAAAGGTAGAGATATAGGATATTTGGTAACATTGAACACTTGCATTAGTAGCGGTACTGAACTGTTATAATCCAGTATACTCGCATCGCCGTAGCCTATAAAACGTAGGGCAATACCGGTGGAAAACATAACCACACCTAAGGTAAACAGTTTTATCTTGCGTTTTGGGGTAGGCTGGCTATACCAAGCTCCTATCACATAGCCCAGTGCCATAATAGCTATAATGGGCAATACAGGATAGGTGGTGCGTACATAATGCCCGAAACCTACAAGTAGCATATTTTTCTGCAACAGAAAACTCCAAAGATAGTGCATAAAGTCGTTGTTCCATTGCAAGGCATTCACCAAAGGGTGCAAGATAAGTATCGCAATACTGATAAGGGCTATGCATTTCCGACTTAAAAACACCAGCGCACTAAGGGCAATCATCGCTACGCCTATTGCCCAAATCACCTGCAAATAAGTAACTTTGTATAACGGATTAAAACTCCAACCCCAGTTCACAAGGGTTACTTCCAAGAGCATTAAGATAGCCCCACGTGTAAGCAAGTATTTAGCTAAGTCTTTTTTACTAAGCCTGTTGTCTACGATAGCCACCGCAATACCCGCCAGTAGCACAAAGGTAGGGGCACACCAATGCGCTAATATCCTCAACACAAAAACGTCATTGGGGGTATCAGGCAACAGCATAGGGTCAGCAGGGTGATAATGAGTATAGTCGCGGGCGTGATCAATGCACATTAAAAGCATCACTACACCGCGCAACAAGTCGATATTGGTAAGACGCATAGTAAACAAATTAAGGCGACAAAGATACTAAATAATAGGCAATTAGCAAATAAAAAATCCCTTACTCGACTGAGCAAGAGATTTTTTAATGAAATAATTATTATTACTATGATGGAATTACATAACCTAAAAGCATTTCAACTAGTGCAGGGTCGTAATGTGAGAAGAAAAGACTTTCTTTAGTGTCCAAGGCTTCAATCTTCGCCATATCAGCTTGGTTCAAACTAAAGTCGAACACGTTGAGGTTTTGCTCCATACGCTCTTTGCGCACCGATTTGGGGATGCAGATAATGTCCTTTTGCAACAAGTAGCGCAAAGCTACTTGGGCAGTGCTCTTGCCATATTGGTCGCCTACAGCTTTAAGCACAGGATTGTTAAAGAAATCGTTACGCCCTTCGGCAAAAGGTCCCCACGACATTAGTTTGGTATCGTGTTTTTTCATCACCTCTTGTAGGGCTTGTTGCTGGTGGAACACGTGGGTTTCTACTTGGTTCACCGCAGGTTTGATTTCGGCAAAGTGAGCCAAATCTACATACCTATCAGCATAGAAGTTGCTCACCCCAATAGCGCGCAGTTTGCCCGCTTTGTAGGCTTCTTCCATAGCGCGGTAAGTACCGTAATAGTCGCCAAAAGGTTGGTGGATAAGGAGCAAGTCGATGTAATCGGTTTGCAGGCGGCGCAAAGAGGCTTCGATAGAGGCTTTAGCCTTTTCATAGCCTGCATTGCTAATCCACACTTTGGTAACGATGAAGAACTCTTTGCGGTCGATCCCGCTTTTCTTCACGGCATTGCCTACGCCTTCTTCATTGCCGTAGGCTTGGGCAGTATCTATCATTCGGTAGCCTACTGCAATAGCATCGCTCACGCAACGCTCACATTCTTCGGGCGTTACTTGGTATACGCCATAACCTAATTGGGGCATTTCCACCCCGTTGTTCAATACGATGTTTTTCATTATAATTCTTATTTTTAAATTTGATGGTGCAAAAATAGGGTACTTTTGGCAAACAACCATTACACAAAAGTCGGTTTATTTTGCACTTTTTTCGGTATAAACTATATGGCTAATGCAAAAGCATTAATTAGCGTTTACTTCACGAATATCGTTGTACATAAAGTTGGATACGCGTTTTTTGATGAGCCATTTGCCGTTTTGCTTTACGTAGGTATCGGTGTAGCGTACGCCTGAAAAACGACCTATCTGCTTGCCATTGTCCTCACGGATGAGCACTACTTGGCAATAGCTAATGCCTTGAGCAGTATCGCCGTTAATCTCTACAGTTTGCTGTCCGTTGATGTGATAGACGGTATGGAAGAGGGCAAGATAGTTGGCAAAGGCATCGCCAATGGCTTTTTTGCCTTTGAACTCCGATACTACTTTATCACCACTCATTGAGGTTACCTCGGCATCGTCGGTAAAGAGCTCCATTTGCTCGGTTACTTTCTTCTCGTCCGATAGGTTAGAGAAGGTATCGACTACATTTTTAAGGGCTACGCGGTCTGAGAGTTCTTGCAATTCTTTGTTCATAGTTTCTGTTTGTATATTGTTATTATTTTCTTGTGGTTGTGGGGCTTGGCAAGCAACAAATGCCAAAGCCATTGCGGGGATAATGTTTCTGATTTTCATTTGTATTTTAAGTTAAACGCTTTTGATGAATTTGGCGGGGTTGCCACCTACGATGGTATTGGGAGCAACGTCTTTGGTAACTACGGCACCGGCGGCTACTACGGCGTTTTCGCCTATAGTGATACCAGGCAGTATGGTAGCCCCTGCGCCTATCCACGCATTTTTGCAAATGCGTACAGGTTTGCAAATAAGAACTTGGCGGTCGTACAAGTCGTGGTTGTTGGAGATGAGTTGCGCGTTGGTGGCTATCATCACGTTTTCTTCGATAGTGATACCTCCACGCCCCATCATCAGGCAGTTGTTCATAATGAGAGCACCTTCGGCTATGGTGACTTTGTGGAAGCACACGCCTGTGAGTCCGCTCATTACGCGCACATTGTTGGCTATATTTGCGCCAAAGAGTTCGCGCAAGAGGGCATCATATTCTTCAGTGAAAGGCATAGTGTGGTTGAGTTTGAAGAGCACTTGTGCTTGGCGGATGCCTTCAGCGAGTTCTTCGGGGGTCATTTTTCTGGGGTCTACTCTTAGTTCTTGCATAATATTAATTTGTTAATTTGTTACTTATTACGTGAAATCGTGGGGTTTTGTATTTCGCCAAACCAGTAGGCAGCCGTCACACCGCCGTCCATTAGGAAGTCGGAGCCTGTGATAAAGGCACCGCGATGGGTGAGCAGCAGTTCGCCTATTTCACCTACTTCATCGGGGGTAGCAGCGCGTCCCATAGGTGACTGAGAAAGCATACGGCGATACCCCTCACCACGTGGGCCATTGAGTTCGTCGTTAGCCAAAGGTGTAATGACAATACCCGGACTGATAGTGTTGATACGGGCTTTTTTCTCGCCCCAACGTATTGCTTCAGCCATTACACGCAAGCCGTTAGCACGCTTGGAGACTTGGTAAGCGCGGAGCGAATCGGTGATGTTTTTGGTAATGGGCAGGCTCAATAGTTCCTCAGTAGGGGTAAGAGCCAAAGCGCGGTTTTCTTCCTCAGTAAGAGCTTCCAAGCGGTGTCCGGACTGTGAGGAAATCACTACCCCTGCACCTCCTTCGGCGATATAGTTGCCAAAGACTTCGAGCACGAGGGCAGTGCCGTACAAATCGACTCTTAGGATAGTTTCGGGCGAGGCTTGAGAGGGTGATACCCCAGCGGCGTGAATAAGGGTAGTAATGCGCCCCATAGCGTTGGCTTTTTCAGCCAAAGCTTCTACGGAAGCGCGTGAAGATACATCTACGGTGGCGGTACTGTAGTTAAAGCCCGCATTGTAGAGTGTTTGTCCTGCTTTTTCAGCGTTTTCAGGGTGCAAATCGGCAAGGAGAATGTGCTTGCCAGCACCTATTCGGCGAGCAATGGCGATACCTATTGCTCCTGCTCCAATGAGTACGATAATGTCTTTTTTCATAATATCTAAATTCAAGTTGCTAAGGTAACTTTTTTATTTTACAATTTGCTAATCCCAACATTGGCATTTTGGTAGGAGGTGGGGTCGGCAATGATTTTGCTGATAAAGTCGGCAATAGACTTGCGGGATACGGCACCTCCTACTTCGGGTTCGGGTTTTTGGGTGATGTGATAGTCAATTTCATTGGCATTGGTGAACCAATCGGGGCGGATGATGGTGTAGTTCAAGCCTGAAGCCTCGATGTTATCAGCCAGCTTGCGGTAAGCCACTACGGCACTGTGTACGGGTTCTTTATAAATGCCGATAGAGCTGATGGCGATGATGCGCTTCACACCCGTGTCTTTCATTGCGGTGATGATGTTGCGGCTCATTGTATCGAGGTCGCCAGCGAGGTTTACATATACGATGTCTTGCCCTGCAATGGCTTTTTTAAGGTCGTCGACCTTGAGGGCATCGCCTTGAACTTTAGCGTGATTGCTATTGGGCAGGCGACTGATATTGCGCGCAAAGAGGGTAAGTGCTACCTTAGGGTTCTTTTCTACGGTCTTGATTACTTCGGTAGCCAACGAACCTGTGGCACCGATAACGATTACTTTTGTCATTTTAGTTTCTTTTTTAGGGTTGCTTACTTGTGAGTGGGCTGTGCTGGCGACAAATATAAGGGCTAACACAGCGATAAGGTTGCTGATTTTCATAAAGATAATTTGATAATTTGTCAATTTGTTAATTTGCTAATTATTAAAAGGGATTGACTCTAATCCATTGGTTATTGCGTTTTTCAAAATACATAGTGGCGTTGATGCGGAAATTGGGGTAATGTGAGCCGTAGATACGAGCATCGAGCACTGAGGTAAAAGTCATTACCGCCTTGTTGCCATTGACTTGTATTTTGAGGTTTTCGCGTTGCACGCTAAAGTAGCGCATTTGCTCGGTGCGAATATCTTCTAACCATTCGGTTTTGCTTTGCTTTCTGCCCGTAACGTGCACGAGTACGAGGTCATCGGCCATAAGGCTGCCCAAGGTTGCGATGTCTCTATCAACCATTGCTTTGTTATGGCGGTCGAGGGTTGCTCTCAGGGCTTGCTCGTCGGCAGAGGCATTGGGTTGCTCGGCAGGAGGATTGGGGTTGTTAGGTTGTTCCATAGAGGTTTGATTTTGAGGTGATACAGTAGGTTGTTCGTCTTGTTTGCTGCAAGCTGATAGGGTATATAACATAGCTCCTATAAGGATTATTGTACGTGATAACATATCTTTTTGTTTTTAAGGTTTTTAATAAGTAGAAAAACGGCGGTTCTTTTCAAGAGCGTTGATGCGTTGCATTTCGGCATCGGTAAGTGAAAAATCAAAGATATTGAAGTTTTCGGCGATATGGGCTTCGTTTGACGAGCCTGGAATCGCTACATTACCGCTTTGCAAGTGCCAGCGCAACAGTACTTGGTAAGGCGTTTTGTTGTGGGCAGAGGCAATGCTTTTAATAGTCTCGTCTTGTGAGAGGGTAGCTATACCACGTCTGCCTCCTAATGGGTACCACGATTCCATTACGGTACCGTGAGGAGCAATGTGGTTTTTCACGGCATTACCTTGATGATAAGGGTGAGTTTCGTTCTGCAAAACAGCAGGCTTGATAGTAGCGATGCCGAGGATACGGTCATAATCGGTTTCGTAGAAGTTGGAAATACCGATACTGCGCAACTTTCCTGCCTTTACCCCGCGTTCCATAGCCTTATAGGCGTGCTCATCGTTAGGAGCGGTGTGGTGCAATAGCAAAAGGTCTACATAATCCAAACCGAGCTTTTGGAGGCGTTCATCTACTTCGGCATCAGCATCAGCAAATGAGGCTGTCCAGAGTTTAGAGGTTACGAATATTTCTTCGCACTTGATGCCAAAATCTTTCATTGCGCGACGGATACCACGACCTACGCCTTCTTCATTGCCGTAAATATCGGCAGTATCAATCAAACGCATACCTACTTTAAGAGCGTTGTAGACAGAGGCTTCTGCTTGATCATTGCTAAGCATAAACACCCCAATACCGATGATAGGCATTTCGTAGCCACTGTTCAGCTTTACGGTCTTTTTGTTTAAATCAAAAGCGATGTGCTTTTGGTATTCAGTGGCTGCTACACTTGAGGTTTCGTTTTTAGAATCTTTTTTCATTTCTTCTTTTTTACTTTGGCAGTGGACGTTCAAAAAAGCAACGCTCAACAACACCACTGCTAATAGGGTTTTTGATGTTTTTTTCATTGTTCTTAATCTTTAAGTTTGTTCTTCTAATTTCACGGTGCAAAGGTACGGCGGTTTCGCAAGAGGGTTGTTGTCTTTTTTGCGGAAAGATTTGGCACTTTTGCGGTATTTGCCTATTTGCTATTTTTTCAAAGGGGTTTTTCCGTGGGTGCCTTTGGATGGATTGCCGTAATTTACGCCTGTATCGTGAGCTGCTTTGAGGCTTTCAGGGGCGCGGTCGCCTACGATTTGGAGTTGGTCGTATTGCTCGTTGAGCCATTGCATATCGGCAGGGGTGAGCTGTACGTTAATAGCCTGATTGTTCTCGGCTAAGTGGCTGAGCTTGGTAGTACCTGGGATAGGTACGATGAACGGCTGGCGCGCCAAGAGCCACGCTAAGGCTATCTGGGCAGGAGTGGCGTTTTTGCGCTTGGCCATCGTTTCAAGCACGGCTACTACCGGTTGGTTTTTAGCAATTGCTTCGGCAGTAAAGCGAGGGAAGTTCAACGATTTGCGTATATCGCCTTGCTGGAATTGGTAGGCGGGGGTAACCTTACTAGTGAGGTAGCCCATTCCTAGCGGACTCCAAGGCACGAAGCCAATACCGAGTTCGTCGCAGGTAGGGATTACTTCCATTTCGGCATTGCGCACCCAGAAAGAGTATTCGTTTTGCACGGCTGTTACGGGGAACTCGCTATGCGCACGGCGGATAGTAGCTTCGCCTACTTCGGAGAGGCCTAAGTGCAATACTTTACCAGCTTTTACGAGTTCGCCCACAGTGCCTGCTACGTCTTCAATAGGCACATTAGGGTCGATGCGGTGCTGGTAAAGTAGGTCGATATGGTCGGTTTGGAGGCGTTTGAGCATACGGTCGACTACTGCTTTGATGTGTTCGGGGCGGCTGTTGAGTCCGTTTACCGATTTGGTATCAGGGTGAATGTCAAAACCAAACTTAGTGGCTATGACCGCATTGTTGCGCACCGCTTTAAGGGCTTCGCCTACTACTTCTTCGCTGTAGAAAGGTCCGTAGATTTCGGCAGTGTCAAAGAAGCGGATACCCGCCTCGTAAGCCGCGCGAATGAGTTTTACGGCTTCAGGACGCGGAGTAGAGGGGCCATACGCCCAAGCGATATTCATACAGCCAAAGCCGAGTTCGGTAACTTCCAAAGAACCGAGTTTGCGTTTTTTGAACTCAAGAGGTTGGTTCTTTTTAGGTTTATCGGTAGCACTGATGATGCTACTATTGGCAAAAATATTTCCTGCTATAAAAGCCCCTGCGCCTGCCAATGAAGAACGCAAGATAAAATCACGTCTGTTCATAATATGAGTTGTTTTATTATTTCGGTGCAAAGGTACGGCGGTTAGGTGAGGTGGGTATTACCTTTTTTGCGGAAAGATTTGGCACTTTTGCGGTTTATTCAAAATTTATGCGTATCTTTGTGCTATGAAAGCAGTTACAACACCTTTACAGAACGATTTTATCTTTACTGAGAGCCTTACCGAGGCACTCAGCAACCGCTATTTGAGCTACTGCTTGCACATTTTCTGTACGCAAGGCAGGGCGCAATTCAGTATAGACGGCAAAGCGTTTACCCTCACAGCGGGGCAGTGTATTATCAAATCATCGGGGAGGGAGGTGAATGAAGTGGTGTGTTCGGACGATTTGGAAGTGTTTGGGGTGATTATCAGTATGGATTACTTGCGCAACAATGCCCCTAATACGGCTTATGATGTGGGGGGGATACTGCAATTGCAGGACAACCCTATTATGGAGGTGCCCGAAGCCGATATGCCACGCTTAAAGAGAGATGTGGACGAAATACAAGCGCGCCTTGCGATGACTTATCACCTTTTTTACGAAGAAACGTTGCGCAATGCGGTAGGAAATATGGTGTATGACCTTTTTGATGTGCATTCGCGCGTAACGGAAGGGGCTGCCGACAATGGTTCGCAGGCGATGCTGATTTTGCAACGCTTTGTGGCACTACTGAGCACGGGCATTTTCAAAGAGGAGCGGAAGGTGAGTTACTATGCCGACCGCCTTTTTATCACCCCTAAGTATCTGTCGGAGGCTTGTGTGAAAGCCAGTGGGCACAATGCTTCGTACTGGATTGACTACTTCCTGATAGATGCTATCAGCAAGGCACTTACCGACACTGATACCCCTTTGATAGAGCTATCAGAGGAATACAGATTCAGCAGTCTGTCGCATTTCAGCAGGTATGTAAAGAGTCATTTAGGGGTGTCGCCTACGGAGTATAGGAAATGACGAATGACGAGTTACGTTAGGTTCTACCTTAATTTAGCATATTCCTTTGGGTTTACAGGCTCTTGCCATTCGGTTTTTTCTTTGGCAGTGTCCATAACCGAAAGGTGAGCAAACCAACTGTTGGCTGAAGCACCGTGCCAGTGTTTTACCCCTTTGGGCACTACTACCACATCGCCTTTGTGGAGCTCTTGGGCGGGTTTGCCCCACTCTTGATACCAACCAGTGCCTTCGGTAACTAAGAGGATTTGCTCGGTAGTGTGTTTGTGCCAATGGTTGATACAACCAGGTTCAAAAGTAACATTGGATACGTTGATCGTATTGCTCTTATCAGGACTCACCAAGCTATTGAGCCAACTTTTGCCTGTAAAATACTGCTGGTAAGCTTCGTTGGGCACGCCTACCCCGAAGATGTAGCCCGCATTGCTGCCTGTTGGGTCGGCTGCGATTTCATCGGCATAGACTTCTTTAGCGGCGTTGAACGCACCCCACGCCTTAGGCCAGCCGGCATAAAAGGCGATATGGGTAATCATCTCGGCAATCTCGTTCTTAGAGATGCCGTTCTTCTTGCCTTCGGTAAGGTGGGCTTTAAGGGTGAACTCAGGAGCCCCACTGCCTATGAGGGTCGCAATGGTGATGGTACTGCGGTCGCGTGGTGAGAGTTCGCCCTCACGGCTCCACACCTGCCCAAAGAGCACATCGTCGTTGAGTTCCGCAAATTTAGGGGCGAAGGTACCAAGGCGGTCGCGCCCTGCGGTTTGTTTTTTTACTTCTTTTTTCATTGTTGTTTTGTTTTTAGGCTGCGCTACTACCGCAGGAACTGTTAGTAGCAGCGTTAAGGCTATTAGTAATTTCTTCATAGAGGTTTATTTAATCCTCTCCCCGTTCCCCTCTCCCAAGGAGAGGGGCAAGATGCAATCATACTTATTAAGAGTATTCAAGCAGTTTTTAATGGAAAGTTTATTTATCTAAGTTCTTTTCGGCAAGCCAAGAGCTGAGCAAGTCGGCTACTTGGAGGTTGTTTTTTTCGGCAAACATAAAGTGGCTGTTGCCAGTGATGCCTTTTTCGGGCAAGAGTACTACTGAGGCATCGCCTCCGTGCTTGTTGATGCAAGCGGCAAAGGCTTTGGCTACCTGCATGCGCTCGTACCAACGGTTGAAAGCAAAGTGCTCGGTGCCCGTACGGATATTGTCGCCGTAATAGATAACGATAGGGATGCGCGTCAGTGCTTTGAACTGCTCTAAGCTGATAGGTTGAGAAAGAGAGATATGAGCTACATCATTGGCAGGCGTAGGCACAGTGGGCATTTCACCTTCGGGGAAAACAAACTCGGTACCAGGCTCGTATGAGATAACCGCCTTTACCTTGTCGGTTTTCAGGGCTGTTTGCCAACCAGGTCCGCCCCCTTGGGAGTGGGTGATGAGGATACCCTCGCCTATACGGTCAAAAACGGCTGCTGTAGCCGAGGCAATGGCTTCTAAATCATACGCCCCCGTGTTCGGTGTTATCTGGCGCAAGAATTGGTTCAGACTCTCAGGATCATTAGGAAACTGACTGTTAGGAAAGAGGTTAGGGTACATCCCCATACGGAAGTTTTCAAACCAAAACTGGTCGTTCGGCAGTACGGTAATTTGCTCGGAAACGGTCGAGTTGCCCGCACGACCTCGACGAGGCTGGTCGAGTATATAGGTTGCAAAGCCCCTGCGGAGGAAGATAGAGCCAAAGCCCTCGCGCCCATCGGGGGTAGATTCCCACGTTTTGCCCGATTGCCCTGCTCCGTGCAAGAAGACCAACGGCAGGCGGTGAGGATTTTCTGGGATTTGAAAGCTCACATAAGCGTGGTCGCCGTAAAGCGTTTGTCCACTATGCGAGTTAGGGTTTGAGGAGCTATAGGTACCCTCGTTCTTTATAGTAGTACCGCCTGCAAAGAAGCTGCCTTGCTGCGCAATTACTAAAGGTTCGTTTGTGTTCATAAGGTTTTCTTTTTTAGGGGACTCAGTAGGGTTTGAGCAAGCTACAAGACAACCTACCAAAGCGTAAAAGGTTCTTTTCATACTGATTTTATTTTTCACGGGGCAAAGGTACGGTGGTTTGGTGAGAGGATTGTTACACAAAAGGCGGTAGTTTTTGTAGATTTTTTGTTTTTTAGCACTTAAAGCCTATGATTTAGCGACAAAGCTACAAAAACTTTTTGAATTATTTCAGTTTTTCAGCGAGTTTTTGTGCTTGGGCTTGGTTGTTAGCCATTCCTTGGTAGGAGAAGCCGTACATTTCGCAGAAACGTTTGACGGTGTATTCGCCATCGTTGATCATAAAAGCTTCGGGAGCAAAACCTTGATAGACAAAAAAGAGCTGGCGAGGTGCGAAAGAGCCATTGGGTACGGGTCCATAAAAGCGGTCAAGCAGGTCGCGTACGGCAGCATTGATGTTGTGCCAATAGATGGGTGAACCGAGTACAATGATGTCGGCGGATTTCATCTTAGCAAGTACTTCGTCGAACTGGTCGCCAGGGAGGGTTTGCCCATAGTGGTTGATGCGGTACTGCACGAGGTTCAGCGTTTCATAGGTCTTGCCTTTGAGCAAGGTTTGAGCGAGCTTGGCAGTATTGCCATTGGGGTTGGGACTGCCGTTGATGAAGAGGATTTTGGGGTTGTTGTTCTTGGTGTTCATTTCTTGTTTGTTTTGACAGCTTGCGGTGCTTATTAGGGCAAAGAACGCAAGGAATAAAGTAAGGGATTTCATTTTGCTTGTGTTATTTAAGTTTTACGGTGCAAAGGTAGGATATTTTTGGCAAATGGCAATTATACAAAAGTCGGTAATATTTGCATATTTTCCGGTTCTCACCCCGTTCCTGCACCTACTCTCCTGCAAGTCTTCGGATACTTCTCCCAAGGAGAGGGGCAAGCTGCAAATAAAAAAGGTGCGGGGCTTGTTTGTGGGGCTTACACTACGCGGCAGTGTTATGATTAGTGTCCGATTAGTGTTCGATGTAGAGCCGATGTAGAGCCGATGTAGAGCCGATCAGTCTCCGCTTAAGCTCCGCTTAGTGTCCGAGTAAGGTGTATTTTTGGGAGGCTGGTTCTGGGGAGGTTTTTCTTTTTTTATTCAGCTTCTAACCTTTTTTATAGATAGTGCGGTAAGTGTGCTGAGCAGTACAAAAGCTGTGATAATCCACACCATAGCGCGAGGGGTGTCTGTTGAAAAGAGGGCTAAGAGCACTGAAGAGATGATTCCACTGCCGTAGCGTTAGGGAATATACTGTTTCCAAAACTGTACGGCTAAATCAAGCCAGCCTTCGGCATCGGTGCCTGTACCAAGACCAAAGCCGTGAGAGGCTGTTTGGTAGCGGTGGAAAGCAACGGGCACGCCTGCAAGGCGGAGGTTCTCGGTGCGGCGTTGCATACCATCGGCAGAGGCAATGGGGTCGTTGGAAGCTACGGTGAGGAAGGTAGGAGGAAAATTGTTGCTGTAAGTGCTTTGCCCTGTATAGGCAATGACGGCTGTTGCAGGTTGGAGTACATTGGCGGTAGTGAAATTCTTCGCCCCGTAATAGGCAATATTGCCCACCATACGCGCCCCTGCTGAGCTACCCCAAAGGGAATAATTTTCGGCAGATACCCCAAGTTCTTTGGCGTGCTGTATTACGTAGGCGATAGCAGCGGCTAAATCTTCGGTGGCGTACTGCTCACTGCCGATACGGTAGCGTATCACAAAGGCGTTATAGCCCAGTTCGCTAATGCGCTTTGCCAAAGGCAGTCCTTCGTGCAGAGAGCCCACGTAAGAAAAGCCACCACCAGGGCATACTATGGCAAAGGGAGCATTAGGTTTGCCGCGAAAGAAGAAAACGCCTGTGTGTTGCTTGCGTGGGTCGGCTTGGCGTTGGGCTTCGGAGTAGATGTTGTAAAAGATCGTCTTCCCGCTATCAGCTTCATCTATCAAGTGATTGACAGCACCGAGCACCACTTCTGGGCGTACGTGGCTGTGGTAGGGCATTGTACGAGCTACTTGGGCAAGAGGTAGCGAGTAGTAACTGCTGTTATCGTCGTACGGCAAGAGCAAGTCGCCAAAACCTGTAAAGACTTTATGAGTAGCGAGGTCGCGCACCGTATTTGCGGTGGTGAGATGTTCTGTTTTTACTGAGGGTTGAGGGTTATTATTAGGCATAGTTTCTTTGTTTTGGGCGCAGCTGATGCAGGTAACAAGTAAAGCTTGCAATAGCAAGGTATGTGCGTAACAGATAACAGATAGTGGGGATAAAAGGGTTTTCATATTGTTTAATTTTCTTAGTAATTTTGTTTATAGTCAAAAAGAAATAGATTGCAACTCTTTTGTGTGGGCGTTTGCCAAACGCCCCTACATATACCGCAAAAGCGACTGATTATGAGGGAATCAACTTTGCTAAAGTTTTGAACTTTGGCAAAGTTTGCAGTGCAATTAAGTTTTATCTCCTAAAGGTTAAGCATTATCTATCGATATTCTTTTGAGCTTCGGGGGAATAGCGGTTGCCTTGTAACTGTATTTTGCTAAGTGCTTCAGCAATAGCTTGTAGCTCTTCATTGGTATAACTGATATTGGCAGCGGCAATGTTGTCGGTAAGGTGGTGCAGACTACGACTGCCTGGTATAGAGACAATAAAGGGCTGTTGCGCTTTGAGCCACGAGAGGGCTACTTGGGCGGGGGTGCAACCTTTTTGCTGAGCTATTTGCTTTACCAAATCGACAATGACCATATTGGCTTCGATGTTTTCGGCTTGAAAGCGGGGAACGGTAGTGCGGAAGTCGTTCTTGGCAAAACTCACTTCTTTGGTAATGCTACCTGTGAGGAAACCTTTGCCCAACGGACTGAAAGGCACTAAGCCTATGCCGAGTTCTTTTAGTACAGGAATGAGTTGCTCTTCGGGTTCGCGCCAAAACATTGAGTATTCGCTCTGTATAGCAGTGAGCGGCAATACACTATGAGCGCGACGGATATTAGCAACGCCTGCTTCGCTCATTCCCCAATGGAGTACTTTGCCTTCTTTTACAAGCTGTGCTACTGTGAAAGCAACATCTTCAATAGGGGTGTTGGGGTCTACACGATGCTGGTAGTAGAGGTCGATATGGTCGGTACGGAGGCGGCGCAAGGAGCCTTCCACGCTTTGGCGAATAGTAGCAGGACGGCTATCCAAAGTTTGCTTAAAGTTGGCAAGCTGTATACCGAACTTAGTAGCTATTTTCACCTCGTTGCGGATAGGAGCTAAAGCCTCGCCTACGAGTTCTTCATTGATATAAGGTCCGTAACACTCGGCAGTATCGAAGAAATCGACGCCCAGCTCGTGCGCTTTGCGGATAAGGGCTATCATTTCGTTTTTGTCTTTAGGGTCGCCATAGCCGTGGCTCATACCCATACAACCTAAGCCTATACTTGATACGCTGAGGTTGCGACCTAAGATTCTCTTTTCCATAGTAATAGATAATTTTTTAAGTTTGATTATTTGGATTAAAACGCTCCTAAACCACCATCAACATTTAGTACAGAGCCAGAGATGTAACGCGCCTCATCGCTTGCTAAAAATAGAGCTAAGTTAGCTACTTCTTCCGAGGTGCCAAAACGTTTCATCGGGATGTTGCTTGTGATGCCCTCTTTGTGTTTGCGTTCTTCTTCAGGAGAAAGATTGGTAACATTCCATATATTGGTGTCGATAGCCCCTGGAGCAATAGCGTTTACCCTTACGCCATCGGTGGCAAGGTCTAATGCCCAAACACGTGTAAAGCCCTCGACGGCAGATTTCGCCCCTATATACATAGAGAGGTTGGCACCGCGATTGGTAACCCCTACTGTTGAAAGGTTGATGATATTGCCTTTTGCTTTGATGAGATAGGGTAAAGATTGAATGGTAACATCTACAAGGGCACGCACGTCTAAATCAAAAGCACGGTCGTAATCTTTAAGGGTTACCTCTTTGATAGACTGCACAGGGCACCAACCCGCATTATTGACCAAAATATCTAACTGACCGTTATAGTCGGTTTCGACCTTACGGATCATATTGCTCACTTGTTCGGTTTTGGTAATATCGGCAACCACGTACGAGATGTTGGGGTGAACAGCAGCTGTTTCCTTTAAGGTTTTTTCAGTGCGCCCTGCGATAATTACTTTGGCGCCTTCTTGAGCATAACGGATAGCAATAGCGCGCCCAATACCTGAGCCTCCGCCAGTAACAATGGCTACTTTGCCAGTGAGGGGAGTTTTGGGTTGTGCTTTTTGTTGTTTTTGTTGTGCCATAGCGAATAATGGGAGCACTAAGAGTGCTATTAAAAGTTTTTTCATTGTATTATTTTTTACGGATGGATTCTAATTGGTTTTTTACCTCTTGGGGTTCTTTGGCGAAAGGCATATTGTCTTTGTCGAGCGGACCATCTATGCCTTTATCGGCTAAAGTAGGTTTGAAGAGGGCTTCGAGGTCGGTAGTTTTAGCACCTTTTTCGGCTACGAGCTCTACGGTTTTGTTTTTAGCTGAAGGAGTTACAGCACTGCGTACGAGCACTTCAGCCAATTGGCGGCGAGAGATAACGCCATCTTTAGGAGAGCCTGTAAGGTGCGAATCGTCTTGGCGGAGTACGAGTTTCAGCTCATCGGCTTTATTGTAATCAAACCAACCTGGGCGCACGATGGTATAAGGGTTGCCGCTGGCGCGCACGAGGCGTTCGCCACGTCGTTTCCAATCGCCGCGAGAGCCTTCGGGGTCGTTGCCACGACGGGCAGTAACGCCTATGGAGGTCATTAGCGAGATATAGGCTTTTTTGCCGTTGAGGGCTTTGAGAATGTTGTACACGCCGCCGTAATCAACGGCTTTGCCTTCAGCACCACCACCGTGAGTGCCGTGGGTAAAGACGATTACATCGACTCCTTCAACAGCTTTGGCAAGGGTTTCGGGCTTAGTAAGATCGCCTTGTACGATTTCAACCGACTTATCGAAGTTGGCTTTTTGAGGGTTGCGCACTAAGGCGCGTACTTTATAGCCATCGGCAAGGGCAACTTCTACCACGTGTTTGCCGATAGAGCCTGTAGCCCCTACAGCTAAGAGGGTTTTACCTTCTTGGGCAGGTAAGAGGTAAGAGATAAAAGGTAAGATAAAAAATAAAGTCTTTTTCATTGTTTTATTTCTTTTAAGTTTTACGGTGCAAAGGTACGGCGGTTTGGCGGAAGGGTTGTTACACAAAAGGCGGTAGTTTTTGTAGTTTTTTCGGTTAGGTAAGAGGTAAGAGATAAGAAAGGCGCGAGGTGTGAGTCTGTGGAGCTTACACTTCGCGCCTATGTTTTATGTTGGGCGAATTGCAATTCGCCCCTACGGCTTACTTTACTTCTGAGAAATTGAGTATCATTTCGGGGAGGCGCAAGCCTTCGATGGTGAAACTATCAAGGGCGGTGCGGTAGCGTTGTAGCTCTTCGGCAGTGAAGGTAATATCGGTAGCACCGAGGTTTTCTAAGAGGTGATACCCTTTGGTAGTGCCTGGAATGGCTACGATAAAAGGCTTTTGCGTTTGTAACCACGCTAAGGCAAACTGGGCTGTAGTGCAGCCTTTTTCCTTGGCAAAACGGTCGATCATTTGGTAAAGGGCGAGATTATGCTTCATTGCTTGTTCTGAAAAGCGAGGGATAATCGTCTTGAGGTCTTGGGCAGGTGGATTGTTAAAGCGGGTGTGTTCATCTACATAACCGCAGAGGGTGCCCATACCCAGCGGACTCCAAGGCACAAAGCCAATACCGAGTTCTTCGCATACGGGGAGTACATCGTTTTCTCTGCCTCTGAACAACAAGGAATATTCGCTTTGGATAGCGGTAAGGGGCAGGATTTTATGCGCCTTGCGTATGGTAGTGGGGCTTACCTCGCAGAGCCCCCAGTGAAGTACTTTGCCCTGCTTCATCAGGTCTTGAACGGCTCCTGCAAACTCTTCCACAGGTACGGTAGGGTCGGCACGGTGCTGGTAGAGCAGGTCGATACGGTCGGTACGGAGGCGGCGGAGCATATTATCAACTACCTGCTTGATGTGAGCAGGCTTGCTGTTGAGTCCACCAGTGCGTTTGCCCGTTTGCTGGTCGATGTCCCAACCGAATTTAGTAGCGATGACAATGTCGTTGCGGAAGTTTTGGGTAGCCTCGCCTACAATGCGTTCGCTTTCAAAGGGTCCGTAGGCTTCGGCAGTATCAAAGAAGCGCACGCCGTGGTCAAAAGCCTGTTGCACTACCTTGATAGCATCGGCTTTGGAGGGTTGCGGAACGCCGTACATATCTTGCCCCAAACCTTGACAGCCTAAGCCCAAGGCAGAGACTTCAAGCGTGCCGAGCTTGCGGGTAGGGAGCGGGGTGGCTTTGATACCTCCTTTTTTAGGTTTTTTAGCTTCAGCTGAAGCTGAAATCATATCTGTTTTTCCAAGAGCTAAGGCAGTAGAAGCCAAAGCACCGAGAGTAAGGAATGAGCGTCTTTCCATTGTTTAGGTGTTAGGTTTTAGGTTTTAGGTGTTAGTAAATAATTCGAGTATAAGATAAAGAGAGCAATTGCCATTTGCGACCTTTCTGGGTATAGGTTTCGGTAACTACAAAGGGATTGACAACTTCGTTGCCACCGACGATAGCAGTAAGGCGCAGTTTGCGCAAGAGCACGGCGGTTTTGCCTACGATGCGCACAGAAGTTTCTTCAGTAGCAACGTCTTTTAGCACAATGCCTTTTTGTTGCAATACCTCAAGTTCCTTATCGCGGGTAAGGGTAGCCCCCATATGCACAAATACGGCTTCAGGGGCGATGTGTTCGGTAAGAACAGAGGTGTTTACCTCTTGCATTGCTTTCCAAAGGTTTTCGGAAAGGGTTAGGATTTTAGCTTCTTGAGCATTTGTTAGGTAAGAGGTAAGAAGTAAGAGAAAAAACAGGGTGTTTTTCATTGTATATATAATTTTTGTAGGGGCGAATGGCAATTCGCCTTTATTGTTCAACGGTGCAAAGGTACGGCTGTTTGGTGAAATAACAATTATACAAAAGTCGGTAGTTTTTGTGGATTTTTCGCCCCCTATCCCCCGAAGGGGGGAAAATCCGTAAATGTGATTTGCTAATTGGCTAATCATTACTATCTTTGTCGCTTAAAACAATTAACAAATTGGCAAATTAGCAAATTAGACTATGAGCAACTTTTTGGAACATATTATTCTCGATACTGACCTCAGCCGTTTGGGCAGTGAGGCACTGGCGCACTACGTGGCGCATGTGTTGTGCCATAAAGGGCAATACAATTTTAAGTTTAACGGGGAAACTTTTAGTTTGAAGGCAGGCGAGGCGATGATTATTGCAGTAAGTGATGGTTTTAGTCCACTACAAGTGTCAGCCGATTTCGAGGCTACTTGTATTTACGTGTCGCCTGAATATATTGAGCGTTGCACCCCGCGCAGCAATTACGGTATTAGGGGCTCCTTAGCACTATTTGCGAACCCTGTGATGCCGATGAGTGCTGCTCAATTCAATACTTTGAAAGCTGATTTTGAGCAAATAGCTCATCGGATTGCCAGCACCGACCACGGTTTTCAGGACAATATACTGCGGTGTGCCCTGCAGATGCTTTTCTTAGATTTCTTCGACATTCACGCCTCGCATAACGGACTGGCACACATCTCCTTGCAGGATAACGATATAATGGTGCGCTTTATGGAGCTATTGGACAAAGAGGCGTACTTGGAACATCGTGAAGTGGGTTACTATGCTGAGCAGCTGTTCGTAACCCCAAAATACCTTTCGCAGGTGTGCAAGCGGGTGAGTGGCAGGAATGCGCTGTACTGGATTAACCGCTTTACGACCATACACCTGCGCAAACTCTTACAGGCAAAAGAGTTCAGCCTTACTGAGATTGCTGATAAATTCAACTTTTCATCGATGGCGTACTTCACAAAGTTTGTGCAGCAGCATTTAGGGGTACTACCAAGTCAATTTGCCAATTAGAAAATTTGTCAATTAGCAAATAAAAAATCCGCGTGCGATCGCACGTGGATTTTTTATTTTCGCAAGATTGGAAAAGTATCTTCATTAAAAAGACTGTACCTTTGCCCCGAAATTTAAAAAATAGCACTTATGAAACCCATTACTCGCAACGACTACACCCAGCGCATCAACAAAGTGGTGGAATACATCAATCATCATCTCGATGAGCCTATCAGCTTGAAAACGCTTGCCGATATTGCTAATGTGTCACACTTTCACTTTTGTTGTATCTTCAAGGCTATCAAAGGGGAAGCTCCTATGGCTTTTATCGCTCGTGTGCGCATAGAAACCGCTGCCCAACTGTTGCGCTATTCGGCGCTGCCTGTTGAGCAAATTGCCTTTAACATAGGCTACGAAAGTCCGGCGTCGCTCTCCAAAGCCTTTAAAAACCAATATGGTATCACCCCTACCCAGTACAGAACAGATAAAGAAATTTATATTATGAAGAAAGAATTTTTTTTGCCCGATTTGGCTCTTAAAGCTCCGAAAATAATAGAGCTTGAGCCTAAAAATGTAATTTATGTAGCCCTTACAGGCGAATACGGTACGCTGGATTACGGCAAGGCTTATGAGCAGTTGTGGGCAGTGGTGAAAGCGCAAAAGCTCTTCACCAAAGGCATTGAAATGATATGCGTATCGTACGATGATCCTAAGATTACTGAAGCTCAGTTGCAGCGCTCGGATATTTGTTTGCACATTCACAAACCTGCTGAGCCACAGGGCGAGGTGAGTTGTAAAACCTTAGCAGGCGGCAAGTATGCTGTCTTTTTCTATCAAGGTAGTTACGATCATCTTTCGGCAGTGTACGATGCGGCAATGCGTTGGGTGGTAAATAGCGAATACGAGGTGCGCGATGAGCCGATGTTTGAAAAATACCTCAACGACCGTAGGCGTACTCCTGAAGAAAAACTAAAAACTGAAATTTATATTCCAGTGCGAGCCGCACAGGCAATTAATTAACAAATGAATCTTATGACACTTACAAAAACAGAAAAAACAGTAGGGTTTGTTTTGGCAATCTTCTTGTTGCTCCTCACGCTTTCAGGTAGTGGTTATTTCTTCTTTACGCTGAAAGTGAACTTTGTACAATGGTTGGCTTACAACGCTTGTTCGCCCAGCAGTTTGGTGTATTTAGCTTGCTTTGTTGCTTTTTGGGCAAGCAAAAAGAGCGTTTGGCTACCATTGGCATTCTTGCCGATGTACTATTTTGGCACGATGGGGCTCTTTACTTTTACGTGGAGTGGTGCTAATATTTTTGCGCAACTCTCGCATATTACGATGACACTCAACCTCATTTGGGCAGTTTATATCCTCTTCCGCATTGGTGACTACAAAGCCTTTACACGTGGTTTGCTGTGGAGTATCCTCCTCTTTGTGCCTTTTATCGCCTTTGTGATGTATTATTGCCGTACTCACGCTGAGGAGATTGAAAGTTTATTGCAAATGACACCTTAACTTTAATTCATTAGTCCCATTCGTTTGGCAAAGGCTACGGCTTCTAATATATTGCCGGTGTGGGTTTTTTCGAGGATATTTTGGCGATGGCGGTTTACGGTATGCACACTGATGTGCAGTCTTTCAGAAATTTCTTTGCTGAACATTCCTTCGTTTGCCAATAATAGTACTTCTTTTTCACGAGGGGTGAGCTGCACATCGGTAGGTGGGGTAAGGCGTAAGGGTACTATCTCATCGGTAAGGCAATTGATCATCTGAAAACGCACAGGCTGCTCTGCCGATTGCTCTGGCGAAATATCCATAAAGCCCATAGCCAACCAATTGTCGGTTTGTACTGCTAAGAGTTGCAGTTGGTAAATCACTCGCATATATTTACCTTTATCCAAAACCCTAAATTCGTAAATGTGCTTGTACTGCAACCGCTCTTGGGCAGGCAAAGTCTCCAAAAACGCCCATATTTGTGCATCGATTTGCTTCACCACCTCTCTATCTTCAGGGTGCAAACTATCGGGGTGCACATCAGGGAAATCAAATACTTCCGACAAGTAGTAATAACGCCCGTGTTTATCGACTATAAACACGGCGCTATTGGCTACTTTTTCTAATATTTTGGCGTAAGAAATGTACTCTTGCGCGAGTTCTTCTATGCTTTTTCCGGAATTCATCGTTAAAATGGTTATTATTCAGTATTGCCAAGGTGCTGCCACTGCCGTAATTTTGCCGCCAAAGTTACATAAATATTTTTAATGATGAAAAAACAAGTACAAACTATTAGGAATTTATGCATTTTTATCCTCGTAGCCCTTAGTTGTGGCTGGATAGGGGTATGGGTCGATTCGCTTACGGGCGAAACCACTGGCGATTTTGCCGATACTAACAATGGTACCAGCGGAATGGGCATTTTTATCATCGCTCCCGTACTGGCGTGGCTCGTGTTGCGTGCCTTTATGGGCGACGGTTGGCGCGATGCGGGTTTGCGACTGCTACTGAAGAAAAATTGGAAATGGTACGGGGTAGCAACTTTTATTTACCCTGTAGTCATTGCCCTTACACTACTTATTGGCGAAGTTTTGGGGTGGCTGAAAGTACAAATACGCTGGACGGACTATCTCGCGGGGTTTGGTATTTTTGTATTAGCGGAATTTGTAAAGAATTTCTTTGAAGAATCGTCGTGGCGGGGGTATCTCACTGCCCGCTTGCTGAGCTTGAAAATCAAAGATGTGTGGCTTTACCTCATTGTAGGCTTCGTATGGTGTTCGTGGCATTGGCCTTATTTCTTTTACTTTATAAAGCCCGAACAAATGTTTGCTGTATTCCCTTACGACAAGGTTACTTTTTGCGTAATGGCACTCGTGTGTTGCACTTCGTGGACGGTGATGTACACTGAGCTTTTCCGCCTTACGCGCTCTATCTGGCCTGGGGTGTGGATGCACGCCATTGAAGATACTACTATCAACAGCTTGATATACGACCAGCATATTGCTATCACAACAGGCAAAGAAATTCTCATCTCTCCCGTTTCGGGGATTATTCCTTGCTTGCTGTACGTAGGGGTAGGGTTGTGGTTGCGAAGTGTGAGAATTCGCAAAATGGCATTAGCTGATGAATATTAGTTAATTCATTAAGCTTTGTATTTCCCTTTTTTCCAGATTTCTATAGAGTTCACGATGTTCTGCCAAAGGATATAGCAACCTGGTCCTACGGTAGATAGGGGGTTCAAGTAAGTGGCGGCTATCCAGATGGCAAAGGCGGTGTTCTTCTGCCCGAGGGCTTGTCCGGATTCAATAGAAGCATTGAAAAAACGACCTATCCCCCACCCTACTGCGTATTGCAAAAAACACAATAACAAACCCGAAAAAGCGATGATTAACAAGAATCCCACACTCGTCTCGGCGTGGACGATGTTCTTAACAGTGGTGCCGGTTACGATCATCAGGGAGCAACCCCAAAGGTAAAAGGAGAGGTCGGGGATGGCGATAAGCCATTGGTGGAAGCGGCGCAATTGCGGCAGACTCTTGGTGATGAGTGCCAAGAGCATTGGCACTACCAAAACTAACGACACTTTTTGCATAATGAGCGCAAAAGCACTCCAGAAGTTCATTTGTGAAGCGGGTTCTATCAGCGGGAAGCAAATAGGAATGAGCATAGCGCACAGCAGATTCGAGAGGAAAGTGTAGGTGGTCATCTGCTCCAAATTGCCCCCGAGCTTGAGGGTTACTACCGCAGCCGCCGCTGCACAAGGGCCAATGATACACGCCAGCACGCTCTCTAAGAGTATCAGTGCGTTGCCACTGAGGCGAAAATAGAGAATGAGCCCCACGATAAACACTACCGAAACGACTTGGAACACAATTGCCCAGAGATGCCAACGCACGGGCAAGAGTTTTTTGAAATTGACTTTACAGAAGGTTACGTACAAAATCAAAAACATAAAGAGCGGCAGAATCGCATCGAACACAGGGGCGAGTTGCTGTGAAAGCGTATCGAGGGCAGGAACGTAATAAAAAATGAGGTACACTACTGCACCAAAAGTCATTGATACCGGTAGTGTCCAATCTTTTATGAATTGCAAGAGGCGCATTTTCAGTGTTTTTAACTTTTGAAAGGTGATTGCAAGAAAAGCAACAAGAATTCTTCTACATTCAACTGACGTTTAACAGAATGCAAATGTACAAATAAATTATTAATTAACGCTGAAGTTTGTCTATAAAAAAACGAGAAGAATACGGGAAAGTTTTAAAAGTTGCTTTTGCGTCATTGTTCTCCCTTTGAGGGTTATTTGCGATAGGTAGAGTAAGAAAACATAGTCCCTTTAAAGGGGGACAATCCATAACTATATTTTTCTGATATTTTTCCGGACAACTTTATTGGTTATTACGAATAACGCCCCTATCTTATCCGAACACTAAGACTTCTTATAGTGGTTCATCAACGGTTCTACATCGGCTCTACATCGGCTCTACATCGGCTCTACAACGAACACTAATCGAACCTAAACCGAAGCTTACCCGAAGCTAAGACGTTTCTAACCACTATACGCAATAAGTATTTGTTAATTGAAAAAATATTCTTATCTTTGCGTCATCAATCTGAGCTGTGAAACCTAAAACCTAAGAAATGAACCTTATCAATCATTTTGGTGTATTTATCTCACATTTTACGGAAGATGAGACCTCTTGCGTGCCGGTGGTAGAAAACCATTCGCTTACTTACGTGTACAGTGGTGAAATGGAGTTTGACCTAATGGGCACCCAGCACTACGCGCACAAAGGTGATTGTGTGTTCTTGCGTCGCAACCACCAAACGCAATTCACGAAGCGCACTTTTCGGGGTGCCCCTTATAAGGGTATTAGCATTACCTTGAGTAGAGAGCTACTCAAAAAATACTTTACAGAGCACCAAAACAGCTTTCCTAAAAAGGAAATAGCCCGTACGGAGATTGACCTCTGTGCGCTACCCTTCTCTACGAATGAGGCGTTGCAAGTGCTATTTGCCGAAGCTCAAAGTTACGAAAACCGACCTCCTACTGAGGCTGAAGTACAAGCGCTATTGTACCGCACTATTAGGTTGTTACTCAATCACGACGAGGCGTTTTACCCTACGCTGTTTGATTTCTCAGCTCCTTGGAAGATTGACCTAATGGAGTTTATGAACCACAATTACCAATACCCGCTTTCGCTGACTGAGTTTGCTAAATATACAGGTAGGAGCTTAGCTTCGTTTAAACGCGATTTCGCGAAACTCAGCAACCTTACCCCCCAAAAATGGCTGATACAACGCCGGCTCAAGGAAGCCTATCACCGCATTTTTGACCGCAACGAGAAGGCTAACGAGGTGTATTTGGAAGTGGGATTTAAGGATATTGCGCACTTTTACCATTCGTTTAAAGATTTTTACGGATTTGTTCCATCAAGTAAAAGGTGAGGTGTCAGCGACACAAGGAGGAGTGAGCTACATAGGCAGGTGTCAGCGACACAAGCAGGTAAGAAGGTAAGGGGATAAATTGCTGATTATTTTATTACTTTTATCACATAAAACTTAAAATAGAAACCTTATGGAAAATATTTTTACTCGTCTTCTATCAGGGGAGACCGTCTCTTTCTTTGACCCTGATTATCATTTTATTCCAGAAGCTTGTGCCGAAAGCAAAAAGATTCTTGTGCGACTAAACACCACTGGCGACGCTACCGAAGCTAAAGAGCTGTTGCATCAGCTTTTTGGCGACAGGCTACACGAAACGGCTATGATTACCACGCCCTTGCACACTAATTACGGGCGGAATCTCAGCATAGGGGCGTATACTTTTATCAATCACGATTGCTCTTTCCTCGATTTAGGTGGTATCAGCATTGACGAGAGCGTGATGATTGCTCCGAAAGTAACTATTTCCAGCGAAGGACACCCTGTGAATGTAGCCGAGCGCCAGAGCTTGAGCGTGGGGCACGTGCATATCTGCAAAAATGTATGGATAGGAGCAGGAGCCGTGATTACGGCGGGTGTTACTATTGGGGAAAACTCGGTAGTAGCGGCGGGTGCTGTTGTGACTAAAGATGTCCCCGCCAATGTGGTAGTAGCTGGGGTACCTGCTAAGGTAATTAAAGAATTAACAAATTAGCAAATTTGAAAATCAGTAAATAAAAACTCCCCGTGTGGTAGGATTACCATACGGGGAGTTTTTGTATTTGTTTATTAGCTACTATTTCTTCAATCGTTTAAATACAAAGCGGGTGATGAAGAGCCCAGTAGAATCATCTTTACCCGAGTTGCTTTCAACGCCACTGGTAACGAAAGCTAATTCCCAACCCTCTTCACTCATCGTGTTGAGTTTAGAGGTGATAAGAGCATCGTTTGCCGCAATGTTTTGGAAGCGAATACCACCAATATTAAAGAAGTTCAGCAATTTAGTCTCGTCAAAACCTTTTACGCGAATATCATCGCGGTCACTTTTGTTGCGTTCATCGCCTTCTTCTGAGCGTGTAGTAGTAAAATCCTTATAATTGCGCTCATCGTTAGCCGAAATAAGTCGTGAACGCCCCATTCCTGAGGGGACTACCGATTCAACCGCTGTTACTACTTTAAATTCGTACGTTTGTGCTGTAGCTACAAAGCTCACAAGTACAAAACAATAAAATAAAATTCTTTTCATTTTTATACTATTTTAAAATTTCGGAGCAAAGGTATAAAAAAACTCACAAATAAAACAGAGGTTTTCTACACTAAAAGGCAAATTTTAATCGCCAACTTGCCCTCAAGGGGAGAGATGAAACAAAGCTTGAGACAGGCGTTACGCTTGTTACCTGAATTAAAACGGTGTCATTTGTATTAATTTTGTATCTTTGTCGCCCTAAACCCTAAACAATGGCTTGGATATATCTTATTTTGGCAGGGCTTTTTGAAGTCCTCTTTGTATTTAGTATGGGCAAAGCCCGTGAAACCGCAGGCAAGCAAAGTCTTGTGTGGTATGCGGTCTTTGCTTTGGCTATCACCCTGAGTATGTGGCTGATGATAAAAGCTACCAAAACCCTCCCCTTGGGCACTGCTTATGCGGTGTGGACGGGCATAGGGGCGGTAGGCTCAGTGACTATGGGAATGATTTTCTTCAAAGAACCCATCACCGTATGGCGCCTTGTGTTTATCACTACCCTTATTAGCTCCATCATCGGACTCAAACTCACACATTGATCGATTGTCATTTGGTTATACCTATATAATAACTGAAATATGCTCACCCCTCTTATCAACACCATAGAACAGATACTCCCGCTCACAGCTGAGGAGAAAGACTTATTAGCCGAGAGCTTTTCACCCCGCCTATACCGCAAGAAACAATACATACTGCAAGAAGGCGATACCTGTCATTACTCTTATTTTGTAGTCAATGGCTGCCTGCGTATGTACACTATCGACGAGAAAGGCAATCTTCATATCATTAGTTTTGCTGCCGAAAACAGTTGGATTAGCAGTATGAACAGCTTTTATACCGAAACCCCTTCCGCTTTTGCGATTGATGCCCTTGAGGATACTACCCTCTTGCGCATTCACCGCGACGATCTGTACACCTTATACCGCAAAGGCAGCAGGTTCAACCGCATCTTCCGCGTGCTTATTGAGCGCGCTTTTATGGCTTTGGAGCAACACGTAGTGCACACTGTGAGCACCTCGGTAGCACAGCGTTATGAGTACTTTGCCCAAAGCTACCCCCAACTCATCAACCGACTGCCACAAACCCAGATAGCGGCTTATTTGGGTATTACCCCCGTATCGCTCAGCAATGCCAAAGCCGATTTCTTAAGAGGAAAAAAATAAATTGCCTGTGCGGCTCGCACTTCTTAAAATATTTTATGGCAATGCCCCTGCCGTTTGTCGTACCTTTGCACCAGAATTTTAAAGGACATTAAAAATGAAAAACACACAGAAAATTGCCGTTATTGGCTTAGGAAACATTGGTAAGGCAGTAGCCGAAAATCTTAACAAAGGCGGTCGTCCTTTCATCGTTGCGGGGTGCGACCTCGCTAAAACAACTGAAACCGCTAAAGCGTGGCAAAATGCTGAGGTAGCCACTATTGATGCTGCCGTGAAAGAAGCCGACATCATTATCCCTGCTGTTTGGTTTGCAACAATAGCAGAGTTTATGGCGCAATACGCTGCCGACCTCAAAGGTAAAATCATCGTAGATGTATCCAACCCTATCGCTCCCAATGAGAATGGTGGCTTTAAGAAAATCATTGCCCCTGAGGCTTCAGCAGGCGAAATCAACGCCAGCAAACTGCCCGAAGGTGCTTATTTAGCCAAAACCTTAGGTACTTTAGGCGAAGCTTCTTTGCGCAACGAGGCCTTTGCTACCCCCCGCAAAGTACTCTTCTACGCTACCGACGAGCAAAGTATCAACCCTGCTGTAGAACAGCTCATCAAAGATTGTGGTTTTGAACCTGTACGCGTAGGCGGACTCAATCAGTCTATTCGCATTGAAGTATTCGGCGACCTTCACGAGTTTGGTGCTCTTGGCAAAACCATAACTTTAGACGAAGCAAAACAATTAGCAAATTAGCAAATCCCTGTGGTGAAGCACTCACTACGGGGATTTTTTATTTTCAAATGAGAAAATTACCAAATTATCACTATCTTTGCCCTCAGAAACTTAAAAACATATTATAGCAATGAACAAAACTTATTCAAGGCGTGAGTTCGCCAAAACACTCTTAGGGGCAGGGGTGGCTGCTACATTGCTACCTCATATTGCTTGGGCTTTGCCTGAAAAAGTAGACCCTAAAACAGCGCGCCTCGTAGCCCGCACCATAGGTATTGACACCCATAATCACGTTGATGTGCCTATGTTGGCCCAAGAAATGGCTGGCTATAACGTACCCTTAGCTGCCGAGCTACAGAAGTCAGGACTTACAGCTATCGGTATGACTTTTGCCGTTGATTACGTAAAACTTACCGAAGAAGGACAGGCTTACCAAAGATTCCTGAACGGTTTGGAAGTGATGGACAACATCCTAAAGACAAATGGTATGACCCGTGCCCTAACCCTTGCCGATATTAAAAAAGCCCACAAGCAGAAAAAGCCCACCGTTATACAGTCGGTAGAAGGGGCTCATTTCTTAGAGGGAAAGATAGAACGCCTGCAAGTAGCCTACGAGCGCGGACTGCGCCACCTTACCCTCTTGCACGACAATGATGCTTCCGTGCCCTTAGGCGATGTGTTTACCAATCCACCTCAATGGGGAGGTTTGACTACCTTTGGAGCAGAAGTGATTAAAGAGTGCGAACGCCTTGGCATATTGGTAGACCTTGCGCACGCTGCTAATAAAACGGTAGATATGGCATTGGAGGTAGCTACCAAGCCTATCATCTTTTCGCACACCAGCTCCAACAAGAGCCTGAGCAGTAACGAAATGCTGAACAAGATGATGATGCCTCGCCTTATGAGCGATGAGCAAGCTAAGAAAATAGCTCAAAAAGGAGGCGTCATAGGCGTGTGGGCAAACTTAGCCGAGAGCCCTCTTGCTTACGCCGAAAACATCAAAACCTTAGCCAATATAGTAGGGACTGACCATATTGCTATTGGCACCGATAGCAAGCTCACTCCTGAGTACAATTCGCCTAATGAAGTAAGACTCTTGCCTGAACTTCCTAAAGAAGGAGAAAAAGGCAAAGGAGATTTCCCTAAAAACGACAAACGTCTTAAAAAAGGAAAGACTACTAATGCGCTTTGGGAAGGAGAGACAGCAGGCTTTTACTACACCGTAGTAGATGCACTGCTAAAAGTAGGTTTCTCCGATAAAGACATTGCCAAGATAGGAGGCGAAAACTACTGCCGTATCTTTGATATTGCTACAAAAAAGTAAGGTTATAAAACAACAAATCCCCGTAATGCGGTTCGCACTACGGGGATTTTTCGTCATTTGTCACTCGTCATTCGTAATTATTCACTACCTTTGCTCCCGATAAACTTAAAAATAAATACCAATAAAAAAGAACATCATCATTGAAAGAAGTAACGGCCTTTATAAAGAAGCATTGATAACAAACCGACTAATTACTTTAGCGATGGTAACTTATACAGAAAGTGCTCCTTTTTCAGGTGAAAATGCTTAACGAACGACAATTGTATATCAGGTGTTATGATGCGAATAGGGGCTGCTTTATTGTTCAAATACACTGTCTTGGTATTAAAAATTGATAGCACACTCACAGCCCAATCTTTCTTTAAATAGGTAAATGAAAAACGTGTATTGATAGAAGGATATACTTTGAATTTCAACTTCTGTAAATCCTTTGTTTGATTGCCAAAGTTAAGTCCCATCATCAAAGCCCCTGTAAGTAGCCAATGCTCAGCAGGCACCCACGAGTAAGCATAACCAACATTCACCCCCCATTGTAGGTTTTCAAAATCTTTATCGGCTACACCTTCTTGGAGTATGCGATGCCAATAAAGTCCGCTACCTGAAAGCCAGCTTCCTGCTGATTTGAGTTGGCGTTCGCTCTGTTCAAAAGCAGCTTTTGCTGAGAATTTTTTAGTATTCCACACATAAGTGCCCTCTATGCCTATCTGTTGGGTTGAGAGATTAGGGAAAAGAGTGTATTGTTTTTCTTTTTTTTCAGTGTAAAAACCTGTGTATTTCTGATAGTAAAGGTCGATGAGAAAGCGATTGCCGTGGGTGTGCAATTGGAAGTCGGTGATGCTTGTTTTGAGGTTTACTTTATCTTTGAGGTGAAATAAATTTTGGGCATACTGAATGTTGAAGCCTAATACTTTGCTAAGCCCTAATCCTACCCCTAAACTGTAAGAATTATTAGGCGAATAGGTTATATCATCTTGGCTGAGCATTAGGGCTTTGGTGTCGGTAAAAACCCTAACCCATACAGGCTGTTCATAGGCTTTTACATAAGTGCTATCGCGCTCTTGTGCTAATATATTAAGGCACGAGAACAAGAAAAAGCTATATAATAACAAACGTTGATTCATTACTTTACTAATTAAAACAGTTGCAAAGGTAATAATATTTTGTTATTATTTTACTATCTTTGCCCCAACTAACACCTAAAACCTAACACCTAATGCCCACCCTGACGCTGGCGCGAGCTTGCAGCTCGTGTCGCCCCAAGTACAGCTCGTAGGCAAGCAGGCACTCCTAAAATACCCCGCCCTTACGGCAGAAGTACAGTACCTCAGCGACACTCAAATTCACTGGAAAACTACTGACGACAAAGGGCAAGTAGCCGAACAGACGAACGCTCTTACCCTCAAATCAATCAACCCAACACAGTACTTTCTCAGTTGGGTAGAGAACGACGGCACTACCGTAAGTCAGGTGGTGGATACTGAAAAAGGTACCGTTACTGCTTTTCTTACTTACGATGATAACGGCAAACGCGTAAGCCAACTCTTAGAAGGCTCTTTTGAACTGAAAAATTAAAAATTATGAGTATACAAGCTGTTGAAACACAAAAAGTCCATCGCCTTTTCAATGTAGGTCCCACTACTATGGTTTCGGCTAAACACGATGGCGTAGCAAATGTAATGTCGGTAGCGTGGGTTACTCCCTTAGAGTACGACCGACTAATGCTGATTATAAGCTACGAGAACTTCACCCGCAAGCTGATTGAGAAAAATGGTTATTTTGCGGTACAAGTACCCGTAGCCCAGCAAGCGGAGTTGGTGCTAAAAGTAGGCACTATCAGCAAGAACGACCACCCCGATAAGATTGACAACGTGCCTTTGTTCTATCAAGAAGGTTATGATGTGCCCTTGGTAGAAGGCTGTGCCGCTTGGGTGATTTGCAAACTCATCGATGAACCCGAAGTACGCGAGAAATACGACCTTGTAATGGGGCAAGTAGTAGCAGCGTGGAGCGACGACCGTATCTTCCGCAAAGGGCATTATGAGTTCGACGAAGTTCCCGATGAATTGCGCACCCTGCACTATGTAGCAGGCGGTCAGTTCTACACCATAGGTAAAGGAATGAAGTTCGACAAAGGTCTTGAATTACCTTAATCAATAGGCTACAAACTGTACAATAACAAAATCCCTGTAGATGCTATTCACATCACAGGGATTTTTTTACTCTTAAAACAGGCTATCTATGATTTGTATACAAATTTCTGTAATTTGTATTCTTCTGTTTTACAAAACCGCCGTACTTTTGCCCCCGAAATCAGATGTTAGGTTTTAGGTCATAGGCATCAGGCCACAGATTATAGCTTTTAGAATAATAACTAAACACTAAAAATAAATCAAATATGAAAAAAGTAATTGTAATTACAGGAGCAAGCTCTGGAATGGGCAAAGAAACAGCTAAAAAACTTATTGGCGAAGGGCATACCGTTTATACCCTTGCTCGTCGCGTAGAACAAATGGACGACCTCAAGGCCTTGGGCGGACATCCTATCAAAATGGATATTGCTAACGAAGAAGAGGTGAGCCAAGCAGTACAGACAATCATCAACAAAGAAGGCAAAATAGATGTGTTGTGGAACAACGCTGGCTTTGGGCTCTACGGTTCAGTAGAAGATGTGCCTTTAGAGGAAGCACGCAAACAAATGGAAGTGAACGTGTTCGGTCTTGCCTTGATGACGCAAAAAGTAGTACCTTATATGCGCGAAAAGCAATCGGGACTCATCATCAACACCTCGTCAATGGGCGGTAAAATGTACTTCCCGATGGGGGCTTGGTACCACGCCAGCAAGCACGCTGTTGAGGGACTGTCCGACTGTTTGCGTTTGGAACTCAAACCTTTTGGTATCAACGTAGTAGTACTTGAACCTGGCTTTATCGCTACTGAGTTTGGCAGTGTGCTATTAGAGCAATTCGGCAAAATCAAACAAGATTCAGCCTATCGCCCTATAATGGACAAGATTGTAGAGGGTACTAAAAAATCAGCAGAAGCAGGAGGCTCGTCTTCCCCCGAAGTTATTGCTGAAGCAGTGTCAAAAATCATCCGCAGCAACAAACCCAAAACCCGTTACCGTGTGGGTAAATTCGCCAAACCTATGGTGTGGATGCGCACTTACTTAGGCGATGAACTATTCGATAAAATTGTAATGTCTCAAATGAAATAATATGAATCTATTTGAATACACACAAAACTGGCTTAAAGGCGAGCTTTTTGAAGGAAAGCTCGTCCTTGCCTTTGCTATTATTACAGCCCTCTTGGGGGTAGCTTTTTGGAAATTCGGCAATACCCCTACTGCCAAAGCTCTTTTGTTGCCCTTACTCGTCATAGGGGCTATTTACGCAGCTGTGGGTACTACCCTTATCACTTCCAACGGTAAATATCGCACTACTTTCGAGGCACAATACCAAGAGAGCCCTACTGCTTTTGCCGAAAGCGAAAAAGCACGCGTAGAAGGCTTCCAATATCAGTATGTAATTTCAAAAGCAGTGGCTACCGCTTGCTTTATCATTACCTTACTCATCTTTTGGTTTAGCAAAAGCTATATGTGGCAAGGGGTGGGCATAGGGCTTACCTATTTCGGCTTAGTGGGCTTAGTGGTTGATTATTTCTCACAACACCGCGCCGAGAGCTATTACCAGCATATTTTACAAGCGTTGAATTAATATGAACAATATCATTCATTTAGACCGTATCAGTCAAATTTACCAGTGGTTGCCCAAAGACTCTATGCAGCACCCTTTGGTAGCGGTAATTGATTTCTCTAAATACCAAGAACCTTTCCCTCAGCATTTGGAATTTACCTTTGGTTTTTACGCCTTGCTTTTCAAAAACCACTGCACTAACCGAATGAAATACGGGCAGCAGTCGTGTGATTTTGACAGTGGTAACCTGGTATGTATTGCCCCTAACCAAGTAGTGAGTTCTGGCGAAGCCAACATTTCATTAGCTGAAGAAGTATCGGGCTGGGGACTCTTCTTCCACCCAGACCTGCTCAAAGGTACCCCCTTGAGTCGCACTATGCGCGAATACACTTTCTTTGACTACGAGATAAATGAAGCGCTCCATCTCTCAGACAAAGAGAAAAACCGACTTAACAGCATAGTAGCCCAGATTACAGGCGAGCTTTCCGAGAATATCGACAAACACAGTCAGCGGCTTATAGTGAGTAACATAGAGCTACTGTTGAACTACTGCAACCGCTATTACGACCGTCAGTTTATTACCCGCAAGGTAACCAATAGCGATACCGTTAGCAAGGTGGAAGAGCTGCTCAGCACTTATTTTGCTACACCAGAACTATCAAGTAAAGGCTTGCCTACCGTAAAATACCTCGCTGCTGAGGTATGCCTATCGCCCAATTACCTCAGCGACCTGCTGAAAAAAGAGACAGGAATGAGTGCGCAAGACTACATCCATCATCATCTCATCAACGAAGCCAAACACCTGCTCACCACTACCAATAGGACGGTAAGCGAGTTAGCTTTTGATTTGGGGTTTGAGTACCCTCAGTATTTCTCACGTCTCTTCAAACAAAAAGCAGGCGTAAGCCCTAATGAGTTTAGGAGTCTGCAACATCAAGCATAAAACTAAAACAAAATCCCCGTAGTGAGAGCCATACCTACGGGGATTTTTATTGCTTTTTCGTCAGAACAATTATTTGAACCTTACAGAAAAACAAGCTGACCCAAATCGGCGTAATTTTGCACCCAGAAATTTAAATATAAAGAAAATGAGTAAAACAGCTCTTATTACAGGCGGTGCTACTGGCATCGGAAAACAAACCGCTATCAGGTTATTACAAAAAGGTATCAACGTGGTGATTACAGGCAGACGTAAAGAAGTAGGCGAAAAAGCTGCTGCCGAATTGGCTCCTATCGCTACCAATGGTGCCAAAATTAAATTCGTACAGAACGATGTGAGAGACGAACAAGCTGTAAAACAACTTATCGCCGACATCGTTAGCGAGTTCGGTTCATTAGATTATGCTGTGAACAACGCGGCTGTTCCTTTAGAAACTGCACAGCTCCCTCAATCAAATACCGATTTGTACAAGGAGATGGTAGACATCAACATCTTAGGGGTGTATTACTGTATGAAGTACGAAATCGCCCAAATGCAACAACAAGGGGGTGGAGCGATTGTGAACCTTTGTTCTATTGCAGGACTTAACGGCATTCCTTACGCCAATACCTACGCTTCTACTAAGCACGCCGTTGTAGGACTTACCAAATCGTGCGCTCTCGACCACGCTACTGAAGGTATTCGCATCAATGGGGTAGCCCCAGGTGCTACGCGTACCGAGATTATCGCTAAGCAAATTTCAGGTGAAGACGAAAATATTGACCCTGAAGAACTCAATCGTATGCACCCTATGAACCGTATGGGGCTACCTGAAGAAATAGCTGGCGGTATCGCTTGGCTCCTTTCTGATGAAGCTTCATTTGTAACAGGTCATATCCTCAGCATTGACGGCGGTTTCCAAGCTAAATAATCTTAAATAAAACAACAGATTGCCAAAATAATCGGCAGTCTGTTGTATCTTTGCACTTTAAAAACAATTAAAAAATGATACAAAACACATTAAACTGGTACAATGGCGAGCTTTTTGAAAGCAAATTTATCTTCGGCACAGGCGTTGTCCTTATCGTTATCGCCTTATTATTTTATTATTTAGGCACTACTCAAGGGGCTAAAGCTCTCCTTATTCCCTTAGTAGCTTTAGGTTTGCTATTTGGAGTGATAGGTGCTTCAGGATATATTGGCAACTCCAAACGTATAGTAGTAGCCCAAGAACAATACCAAGAAAACCCCAAAGCTTTTCAGCAAGCCGAAATCAAGCGCGTAGAAGGCTTTATGTACCTCTACCCTATGTCGGTAACCATTAGTTTGGTTTGCTTCCTTATAGCGGTAGGACTATTGTATTTCGTAAAAAATATCCATTGGCAAGCTGTTGCTATGGCTCTCATTATCTTAGGCAGTGGTTTTGCAGTGATTGATTACTTCTCCAAAGAAAGAGCCCTACACTATTACGAAACCTTAAAAAGTAACTAATGCTTACCGATAGAACTCGCAGTAAAATTCTTTTCTCTTGCACTGGTAGTCCCGAAAAGAACTATGACAGTTTTGTGGAAGACCACGCCATTTGCTATGTACTCAACGGAATGATGACCATACACGACGGCGTTGAAACTACCGATTTTCGTACCGGTGAAATTGCCTTTATTGCTAAAAATCAACTGCTAAAAGTACAAAAGCACCCCGATAACAACCAGCCTTTTATGTCGGTTACGGTGTTTTTGCCTAAGGAAATGCTCTTTTCTTACAGCAAAGAAAACAACTTACAGCGACAAGGTATTTATACGGGAAAACCAAATTTTGTACTGCAACGCAATCCTTTTTTAAAAGGCTATTTTCAGTCGATGACTCCTTATTTTGAAGATGAAAAGGCACTCAATGAGCGATTGGAGAAACTCAAAACCTTTGAGCTTATTGAGCTGCTTATCCGAGACATTCCTCTGCAAAATCTTTTGTTCAACTTTGAGGATACTTATAAAATAGACCTTGAAGCCTATATGAACCGCTATTATGCACATAATATTCCCTTAGAGAAATTCGCTCAACTTACGGGCAGAAGTCTCTCTACCTTTAAGCGTGATTTTCAAGAGATTTTTGGTGAAACGCCTAATAAATGGTTAGTAAAAAAACGATTAGAATTGGCTTACTATCTCCTTTCTTCACAAAAGGCAAAACCTTCTGATGTGTATTTAGACGCAGGCTTTGTAAACTTCTCACATTTCTCGCGTATTTTCAAAGAAACCTTTGGTAAAACGCCTTCTGAAGTAGTAAATAATTAAACACAGCAAACTCCCCGTAGGAGTGTGCCGCTCCTACGGGGAGTTTTTTATTTGCTTGTGCGGCTCGCACTATTCTGCGGCGGTAAAGCGTTCAAATAGGTGTGCTTTTTGCTCAGTAACATCAGCTAATACTATCGCTAAATCGGGTACTGAAATATTAGCAGGACTACCATCGGCGTTGGTAAGCACATCGTCTTTGCCTATGCGATATTTACCAGTCTTTTCAAAAGTTAAAGGCGCTACGGCAAACATCGCAGCAGGCGAGAAGAACGCCCAGTTTACATCACGACGCGGTTTGAGTTCATTGAGCAATACACGCGCTGCATTGGCACCAGGGTACACCTCTTTAGGAAATTCAGGAGTGTCTACCAACTGCACTCCTGGGGCTATGTATAGGCTACCTGCACCGCCTACTACCAATAGATAAGGCACTTGCGCCTCCTTACTCGCTTTGAGGATTGCCTGGTAACCTTTGGTGAAATCTTCAGCAAGGTTAGGGTTCGTCCACCCTGCATTGAAAGCTGAAACAACCGCATCACAACCTTTAAGCGTTTCGGCAAAAGCGGGTGAATGCACATCAGTCGCTACTGCTTTTACGTTAGGGGCTGAAAACACTTTTTCAACATTGCGGGCTACGGCAATCACTTCGTGTCCTCTGCTTGACAATTCTTTTACGGTAGCGTCACCTACCAAGCCTGTGGCTCCTATGACTACAATTTTCATATTTTTGTTCTTTTAAAAATTAAACTCGGTGGCAAAGGTAGAAATAAATCAGCAAATTAGCAAATTGGTTGATTGACAAATTATCACTACCTTTGCCCCGAGAAACTTAAAAATCTTATTAGTTTTATTATGCAAAAAAACATTATCACTTTAGTAATCGCTTGTATGACACTTATGTACACTGCCAACGCACAAACTACTGAGAACCTTACCCTTGAGGGGAGTAAAGGCAAACTGGCTGCTACCTTGCAAATGCCTAAAATAGAAAAAGGCAAAAAGGTGCGAATGGTCATCATCTGTCACGGCTTTAAGGCAGATAGAGAACGCTCCCTATTGCGCGCTATTGCCGATGAACTGCAACAGGCAGGTATCGCCAGTATCCGCTTTGACTTCAATGGTTGCGGTGAAAGTGAGGGTAGGTTTGAAGATATGACGGTACTGAACGAAATTGAAGATGCTAAAAAGGTTATCGCCTACGCCCAGCAACTGCCTTGGGTAAGCGGTATTAGTCTTGTAGGGCACTCGCAAGGAGGGGTAGTAGCCTCAATGGTTGCGGGCGAACTGAAGAAAACGATTAAAAGTTTGGTGCTCTGTGCTCCCGCTGCGGTATTACGCGACGATGCTTTGCGCGGCAATACCCAAGGGGCTATTTACGACCCGCACAATATCCCTGAGTATGTAGATCTCATCCAAGGTTATCGTATGGGGCGCGACTATGTAGCTACGGCACAAACCCTCCCTATTTACGAAACGGCACGCCAGTACAAAGGTGCTGCCCTCGTGATTCACGGCACTTACGATGTGGTAGTGCCTTACACTTATGGCGAGCGTTACCACCAAGGGTACAAAAACAGTCAGCTGATTTTGCTACCTAAAGTAGATCACGGTTTTAGAGGTGCAGAAGCTACCACTGCCAAAGAAGTAACCGCCTTTATAAAGAAACACTAAATAATTTGCTAATTGGCTAATTTGCCAATTGGCAAATTAACTAACTCCCTATAATCGGCATTCGGTGGATGTATTTTTTGTTCTCTACTTGTGCCACCATAAAAGCTGCAATGTCTTCACGTGAAATAGCAAACCTTATAGAACGCTCGCCAAAAGTTACTTTTACCTTTCCTTTGTAGGGTGAGTTTTTAGGAGCAAGGAACCGAACTATCGTCCAATCGGTATGGGATTCTTGTATGAGTTTGCCAATGGCTATCAATTGCTTTTTGCCTTTAGGAAAGAGTATTCCTGCCATAAAAGCAGGCAACACTGTAGCAACCGACCTTTTGTCTTCTTGGGTTTTAACACTTGGCGTAGCCCAATCTACAAGGCGTTTTATCCCATTGGCACGCATCGCACGGAGCAAGATTTCGTGTCCTCTTAGCTCTTCATCGCCTACAAGGCTATCTTTCATACTAATGCCTACGCACCATATCACTGCATCAACGCCTTTAAGCGCAGTAGTCATAGCAGCTTCGTCTAAAATTTCACCTTTTACCACTTCTAAGCGTTCGTGTTTTTCTTGTATTTTCTGCGGGTTACGCACGTAGGCTGTTACTTCATAACCCTTTGCTAAGGCGTGCTTTACTGCCCATTTGCCGATGCCTCCTGTGGCACCAAATATAACTACTTTCATTGTTTTTTACGTTTAAATTAGGGCGCAAAGATAAAACCTTTTTCAGCAGAAAATTAGCAAGTTACCTCAATGTAAGTATTTTTGCGTATCTTTGCACCGAAAAAAACAATACCTAATGACTTCAACTGCCAGGTGTAACCTATCTCTTTTGCAAGTGCGCGATGCCTTAGATATTATCGGAGGGAAATGGCGCATCCCTATCTTAATGGCAATAGCCGATGGCAACTATAGGTTTAAAGATATTTTAAACGCTATCCCCAAGCTCTCAGCTAAAGTACTTACTGAAGAACTAAAAGTGTTAGAAATCAACTTACTTGTAGAGCGTGTTTACGACGACAATACCTCTGTAACCACCTATCATACTACCGAACACGCTCGCAGTTTATCAGCAGTAACCCAAGCCCTTGAGCACTGGGGCAACATTCACCGCGAGAAGATAACACAATAGTGTTGAAAAGCAAAAACTCCCCATAATGAAAGCCGCATTTATGGGATTTTTATTAACTGCTTGTGCGGCTCGCACTTAATCACTACCTTTGCCCCCCCAATCCAATTTGCTAATTAGCAAATTTACAAATTTAAAAGAATGCTTAAACTTAAAAAAATCCTCAAGCGTATGCTTTACACTATCCTTATTCTCGTTGCTATAATAGGCATTGGGGCTGCTATTGTGCTCAATCTGCCTAACTTTGGGGCTATCCCTTCGGGCGAACGCTTGGCACGCATTGAGCAATCACCTAACTACCGCGATGGGCAATTCCAAAACTTAGAGCACACTCCACAACTCACCTCCCGCAACTCATTTTGGCAAACACTGTACGAATACTTTTTCCCCGATGTAAAAGATCTATCGCCTGCTGAGGTGTTGCCCGCCGTACAAACCGACCTCAGTACCCTGCCCGACAACAGTATGGTATGGTTTGGGCATTCTTCTTATCTGCTCAATCTCAACCAGAAAAAGATATTAGTAGACCCTGTTTTTTACTCAGGTTCGCCTTTTTGGTTTATGGTAAAACCTTTTAAGGCGACTTACAACTATTCCTCAGCCGATATGCCTGCTGTTATTGATATACTTGTGCTCACCCACGACCATTGGGATCACCTTGATTATACCGTGATGAAAGAACTAAAAGACCGTGTGCAACACGTGGTTTGTCCGCTGGGCGCAGGAGCTCATTTGGAGTATTGGGGCTTTGACCCTGCTAAGATTACCGAACTCGATTGGCAAGACGAAACTACAGTGGATAGTCTCAAATTCACCTGCCTGCCTACTCGCCACTTCTCAGGTCGTGGCTTGCGTCGCGCCAAAAGCCTTTGGGGGTCGTTTATGGTGGAAACAGGTACCTATACCGTCTACATAGGCGGCGATGGGGGGTATGGCAAGCACATCGCTGAAATAGGCAAACGCTTCCCTCACATCGATTTAGCTTTGATGGAAAACGGACAGTACAACGAGAATTGGAAATACATTCACTTCCTACCCGAAGACCTCCGCAAAGCCCTGAACGAGATAGGTGCCAAACGCTATTTCACAGGGCACAACAGCAAGTTTGTTTTGGCACAACACCCTTGGTATGAGCCTATGCGCAACGTGCAGGCATACGCCAAAGAGGACAGCCTCAATGTCATTACCCCCAAAATAGGCGAAGTCGTTCACATCGACCAACCCGATGAGCAGTTTGAAGTGTGGTTTTAGATTAGGTAAGAGATAAGAGATAACAAAATCCCTGTAGTGCATTCGCACTACGGGGATTTTTTTATTATACAACCTCCTCATTCCTAACACCTAAAACCTAATGCGAAATTATATTGTGCAAAATTTGTTAGTTTAAAATAAAGTTGTACCTTTGCACCCGAAATACAACAACAATGGCAAACGATCTTTTGAAATTAGAAGCCCAAGTATGCTTCCCGCTATATGCTGCCTCGCGTGAGATTACCCAGCAGTACGCTAAGTACCTCACACCTTTAGACCTTACCTATCCGCAGTACTTAGTGTTGATGGTGCTGTGGGAAACCGATAACCTTACGGTGAACACCATAGGCGAAAAACTGTATTTGGACAGCGGTACGCTCACGCCCCTGCTCAAGCGTATGGAAGCCAAAGAGCTCATCACCCGCACCCGCAGCAAAGACGATGAGCGTGTGGTGCTGGTAAGTCTCACCGAGGCGGGCAAGAAGCTCAAGCGTAAAGCTAAAGCTATCCCTACCCAGTTGCGCGCCGAAACCGCCCTTACCGATGAGGAGCTGGATACCCTTAGAACCCTTGCAAATAAATTATTAAATCACAAATAAAAGAAGACAATGACACCAATGTACACAGCAGTTGCCACCGCCAATGGTGGCCGTAACGGAAAAGTAGTTTCCGATAATGGCGTATTAAGCCTTGAAGTGCGCACCCCTAAAGCCTTAGGCGGCGCCAATGACGATTACACTAACCCCGAACAGCTATTCGCTGCAGGTTATGCTGCTTGTTTTGACAGCGCGCTGAACTTAGTAGCCAAACAAGCTAAAGCCCCTATAGGCGAAACGACTGTAACAGCCCACGTATCTATAGGGAAGAATGACAATGGTGGTTTTGGTTTAGCCGTAACCCTACAAGTGAACGTGCCTGGCGTATCACAACAAGAAGCCGAAGCCCTTGTAGCCAAAGCTCACCAAGTATGTCCGTATTCCAACGCTACCCGCGGCAACGTAGAAGTAAAATTAGAAGTAACGAACAATTAGCAGATTAGAAAATTAGCAAATCCCCGTAGGTGCGGCACGTACCTACGGGGATTTTTTTATTACTTTTTCTCAACAAAACTTGTAGGTTTAAAAAAATATACTATCTTTGCACTACAATATAACAGGTGTTATACAAACAATTGATTAGAGAATATGGCAAAACTGACAACGATAACCCAAGAAGTGATTGTAGCAACTGCTTTTGAAATGGTGCGAAAAGAAGGTTTTGGAGTGCTTTCTGCCCGAAATATCGCCAAACAAATAGGTTGTTCTACCCAACCTATTTATTGGTGCTATAAAAATATGGACGACCTTAAAGCCGAAATCTGCAAAAAGGCGCTCGTATATCTTCAAAACTTGATACTCAACTACTCAAAAACGGGCGATATGCTTTTAGATTTGGGACTGGGGTATGTGCGTACGGCGCATACGGAACCTGCCTTATTTAAAGCCTTTTATATGGATAATATCACCAATGCAAAGCTGAATGATATTTTCCCCGAAAGCAAAAAGGTAATTGAAATTATGAAAAGTAGCGAGGAATACCAACAGTTATCAGAACAAGAAATAAAAAATGCTATCGCCAAAGCTTGGATGTTAGTTCACGGTATCGCTTCGTTAGTAGCTGTAGATATGTTAGTTTACAACGAAGAGAAAATTTTAGAGATTTTAAAATGATTGAATCTTATGAAAACAAACAAAAAAAACTTCGGAATGTCCTCTTATTTAGCTTGGTAGCCATCGGATGTGGATGGGCAGGCATTGGGGTAAACCAATTGCTTGGCGAACCTTCTAACTTAGAGTCGTTAGGCTCAGGGATTTTTATTGCGACTCCGATGCTATGTATGATTTTGCTTCGCCTTTTTGGGGGCGATGGGTGGAGAGATTTCCCTCTAAAACCTCGTTTCAAGCAAAATACGCGTTGGTATCTCTTTGCCATTGCTGTCTACCCCATAGTGGTTGGCACAACGCTATTGATTGGCAAGCTATTAGGTTGGGTAGATATGAGCAAGTTTAGTGTTGGTGCCTGTTTGCCTGTACTTATGGTAGCTTTTTTACCCAGTTTTATCAAAAATATCTTTGAAGAGTCGGCGTTTAGGGGGTATCTCACGGTAAAAATGGAGCAGCTCACTGAAAACGAATGGGTGGTTTATTTGGTGGTGGCAGTGGTGGCGCAAATATGGCACCTGCCCTACAACCTCGTTTTCTTGGACGATGCTTACCAAGCAACTTTTTTCCCTTATAGCAAAGGGTTATTTGTTTTAGTGAGCTTGGCAGTGATTGCTGTTTGGACGATAATGTACACCGAGATTTTCTTCCTCTCGCGTTCGCTCTTATTGGTAGTTTTGTTGCACACGATGAAAGACGTTTTCAATCCTCTTATTTCAGAAGGATTTGTCGTGATTTCGCCCGATAAAACGCTGTTAGTATCGCCTCTTTTTGGGCTTATCCCCACACTGATGTACTTAGCGATAGGGTTGTATTTGAGGCGTGTACGGAAGAAAAATATCATAAAATAACGTGAGTTCTACGTAATCAATTATTTGATAATCAAAAATATTATTAAAAATTTCTCCCGCGAATCTCACGAATTTTCACCTGCCGGTGAATATCTTATGATAAAATGTAAGATACAATTGTTAATCAGTAGTTTATTATATCGAACTCACGTTAAAATAAATAAGTAATATGTATTCAAGCAAAGAAAACCCCGTAAATGCAGCTTCTTGGGACAAGACTTTCCCGAAAAGCAACAAAGTAGAACACAAAAAAGTATCGTTCAAAAACCGCTATGGTTTTACTCTTATCGGCGATTTGTATTTCCCAAAAAACGCTGAAAATAAACAGCTTGCTGCCCTTGCCATTTGTGGAGGATTTGGAGCTGTAAAAGAACAAGCCTCAGGATTTTACGCTCAAACTATGGCTGAAAGAGGCTTTGTAACCCTCGCCTTTGACCCTTCGTATACGGGCGAGAGCAGCGGTGAGCCTCGCAATGTAGCTTCGCCTGAAATCAATACCGAAGACTTTTCGGCAGCGGTAGATTGCTTAGGATTGCAACCTTTTATTGATAGAGAAAAAATAGGTGTGATAGGCATCTGTGGTTGGGGAGGTTTTGCCTTAAGTGCTACGGCTATCGATACGCGCATCAAGGCTGTAGCAACAATGGTAATGTACGATATGACCCGCGTTTTTAGCAAAGGTTATTTTGATGCCAATACCCCCGAAATGCGCAAGGAAATGAAACGTTCGCTCAATGCTACGCGTTGGACGGATGCCGAAACTGGAACCCCTACGCCAGGTTACCCTATGCCCGACAAGCCTTCGGATAAAGTTCCTGAGTTCTTGAATGACTATATTCAGTTTTACAAAACTCCAAGAGGTTTTCACGAGCGTTCGGTTTCCAATAATGTTTGGACAGCAACCACCCTGCTTTCATTTATGAATTTCCCGCTACTTTCGTATGCCGATGAAATTGAGGTGCCTACGCTTATCATTGCAGGCGAAAACGCCCATTCTCGCTATATGAGTGAAGATGCCTACAAATTAGTGGGGAGTGATAAAAAAGAACTGTTGATTGTCCCCAATGCCCGCCACACCGATTTTTACGACAATCAAGCAGGAGTCATTCCGTTTGATAAATTAGAGGCATTTTTTAAAGAAAGTTTAGCAAATTAGAGAATTAGCAAATTAGCAAATTCGTAAATGAAAAATCCCCGCAGTGCGTGCCTCACAGGCAGTTACTACGGGGATTTTTCCTCATTCGCAACTCGTCATTCGTAATTATTTACTATCTTTGCCCCGATAAATAAAAAAACTGATGTTCCCTCTTCACCCTTACTATCACCCCGTACAAGCTCGCATACCTCACACTCAAAGTGAGGTAAGCTATAGAGAGTTTGTGCCTACTGAAGCGTTACAACCCTTCATTTACTGTTATTGGGAACTAAAAACAAATACAAACCTCGCTACTACATTTACTTATCGCGTTATTGCCGATGGTTGTGTCGATATCTTTTTTAATCTCACTAACCCCCAAGAAAGCTCACTAATGGGGTTCTGTAAAAACTACACCGAATTTCCTATGGAGGGAGAGTTTCATTACATAGGTATCCGCTTTTTGCCTGCAGTCTTCCCTTTGTTGTTTGAGCAAGATGCTTCGGAAGTACGCCAGCAAGAAATTCCTTTGCGAGATATTGTCCCCTCATTGGCAACTTTTATTGTGCAGCACTGTTACCAGCATTCGGCTAAAGAGATACGAGAGCAGTTAGACCATTATTTTATAAACTATCTCGCAGGAAAAAATTTGCGTATTGACAATCGCTTCTTTGTAGCATTGAAGACTATTTTGCAGCACAAAGGAACAACTCCTATTCACACTTTAAACACAGGCATCAGTAACCGACAGTTGCGCCGCTTGTTTGATTATTACATAGGCGACAGTCCGAAGACTTTTAGCAAAATCGTACGCTTTCAGCATATCCTAAGTGAAAAAGCCTATCACAATCACTCTTTTTTAGACACTTATTACGACCAAGCGCATTTCATTAAAGACTTTAAAACTTTTTACGGCGATACACCAAGCAAGGTGATTGTTTAAAGAATGTCCGTTTTTTACAATCACAATTGCCAAGCCCATTGTACTTTTGCCCCCAAATTTAAAAGTACATTAAAATGAAATTAAACGCGGGTATTATCACCGAAAAATTAGCAGAAAGCAAAGCATTCTATACTGAAGTATTAGGCTTTGGAGTAAGTTTTGAAAACGACTTTTACTTATTGTTACACACCCCTAATGGGACAGCAGAAATCAGTTTTTTATTACCTCATCACTCTTCTCAGCAACCGCTTTTTCAACCTCCTTTTCAAGGACAAGGGGTTTATCTCACTATAGAAGTTGAAAATGTAGATGAAGTGTACCAATCGCTAAAAGCCAAAGGCGTACCTATCGCTATAGAATTGCGTGATGAACCTTGGGGCGACCGCCATTTCGCTATCACCGACCCTAATGGTATAGGTATTGACATCGTAACCTATTCCGCTCCTGAAAATTAATTATTGACAACAACAAATCCCCGTAGTGAGAGCCTCACAGGCAATTACTACGGGGATTTTTCTCATTGGCAAATTAGCTAATTAGCAAATTATCACTATCTTTGTCGCTTTCAATCCTAATATATGCTTATATCCTATTTTAATCGTCTTTGTCCTCTTACTGAGGAAGAAACAGCTCTTGTGAATCGTCTTTTTACCACTCGCACCTACCGCAAACGTTATTTTGTATTGCAAGAAGGCGATATAGCTACACACTTCCATTTTATAGAAAAAGGTTGCCTCAAGCTCTACAAAACTGATGACAAAGGCAATGAACACATCATTCAGTTTGCTACTGAAAACCATTGGATTACCGATATAAACAGTTTTCAGAACCACACTCCTGCGCGTTTGGCTATCGAAGCCTTAGAAGACACTACTGTGTGGCAAATTACCCACGAAAAATTAGAACAACTTTACACCGAAGTGCCTAAGTTCAACCTCATTTTCCGCAAACTTTCTGAACGCAACCAGCAGGTGCTACAAAGTAGGATTTTGGAGATGCTCAGCGGCAATGCACAGGATTGTTACACCTCGTTTGCCCAGCGTTATCCCGAACTGCTTTTGCGATTGCCACAAACCCAAATAGCCTCATTTATAGGCATTACCCCTGAATTTTTGAGCAAAATGAAAGCTAAAATGCTACGAGAATCTTAATCTACATTAAGTTCATTTCTTAATTTGTTTCAATGCACAAGGTGCCAAACCGCCGTACCTTTGCACCCAGAAAAACAAAGTATTATTTTAAAGAAAGGAAATAAAAAAATGAACACAAAAACTGTAGAATTAGTAGCAATGCCTCGTGAACCTCATTTTGTAGGCGATGGCTTCCGTGTACACAACTTCATCCCCAGCGGTTTCCGTATGGATATGGAGCGTATGAACCCATTTATCCTTTTGGATTACAACTCTAAATACGTATTCCCCGCCAGCGACAAACCCAAAGGCGTAGATGTACACCCTCACCGTGGTTTTGAAACCGTAACTATCGCTTATAAAGGTCGGGGAGCTCACAACGACAGCAATGGCGGGGGTGGTGTGATTGGCGAAGGCGATGTACAATGGATGACCGCCGCCAGTGGCGTACTCCACAAAGAGTTCCACGAAGCTGAATGGAGCAAAACAGGTGGCGTATTCCAAATGGTACAATTATGGGTGAACTTGCCTGCCAAATACAAAATGTCGGCTCCTAAATACCAAGCTATCAAAAATGCCGAGATAGCCCGTTACACTGAAGAGGGTGTGGAAGTGGAAGTCATCGCGGGCGAATACAAGGGCGTAAAAGGCACCGCCAGCACTTTCAGTCCAGTGAATATGCTCAATGTGAAATTGCGCAAAGGGACAAAAGCAACCTTCAGATTCCCAGCTCATTACAACACAGGTGTGTTGGTAGTAGAAGGCAGCGTAAATGTAAACGGCACCGACGATGCTCCTACCGATAACTTCGTGTTAATGGCAAACGATGGTGAAACCTTTACCGTAGAAGCTACCAGCGACGCCGTAGTATTAGTACTTAGTGGCGAACCACTTAACGAACCCATTGCCGCTTATGGGCCTTTTGTAATGAACACTGAAGAAGAGCTTGTTCAAGCCTTTGAAGATTTCAAAAAAGGCAAATTCGGACACTTAGATTGATTGTAAATTAGCCAATTAGCCCAGTTGTTAATTGGCTAATTATTCGTACTTTTGCCTCCGAACACTAAAAATAAAAACAATGAAAGAACACTATTATGCCAACGATGATATTACCATCGTTTGGCGACCTGAACTCTGTACGCACGCAGGTTTGTGTGTAAAAACGCTGCCACAGGTGTACAACCCCAAGGAACGTCCTTGGGTGAAGATTGAAAACGCTACAACGGAACAGCTTATTCACCAAATAGGCTTATGTCCGTCAAAAGCACTCACTTTTAAATACAACAGCGAAATGACAAGATTAGACCAAGAAGACAACGGTAAAAAAGGACGCTTCATCATTTATGAAGGCGACACTTTTGCAGGCGAAATGACCTACGTATGGGCAGGCGAAAACAAAATCATCATCGACCATACAGGGGTAGAACCCGCTTTTGAAGGTAAAGGTTATGGCAAAGAACTTCTTGCCAAAGCCGTAGCTTTTGCTCGTGAAAAAAACATCAAAATATTGCCCCTTTGTCCATTTGCCAAAAAAGGTTTCGACAAAGACCCTAATATTCAAGATGTAAAAGCATAATAAACTTAGTAAATATTCTTACATACCTCCTTTCTAAGAGAGTATGTAAAGAAGGAAGGAAATAAAAAAATGAAAAACATCTTACACAAAGCCGATACTCGTGGACACGCTAACCACGGTTGGCTTAACGCTTATCTACCCTCTCTCTGACGACCCTAATGATGATGGCTTGTGGGTGCATCAAAACACTTGGTTTAACTTAGCTAATTTCGCTGCTGGGAATAGTAAAGAATACCGCTTACACCATCCTGAAAATGGAGTGTACGTGTTCATAATCAGCGGGGAAGCCAAAGTAGGAGATATAGTGTTAAACACCCGCGATGGTATAGGAATCACCGAAACAGAAGCTTTTACCTTAACAGCTACTACCGATAGTGAAATCCTATTAATGGAAGTGCCAATGATAGAATTATAAAAAAATCCCCGTAGTGCGAGCCGCACAGGCAGTTACTACAGGGATTTTTCGTCATTCGTAACTCGTCATTTGTAATTATTTATTATCTTTGCCCTCAGAAACTTAAAAACAAACATTATGATGTTTCAAAAGTATATACGCGTTTGCTTGCGCCTTGCCGTAAGTACCGCAATGCTCTCAGCCGTAGCCGACCGCTTCGGGCTATGGGGAGAAGGGGCTGTTTGGGGCAATATGGATGCCTTCTTAGCCTATACCCAGCAACTGCTCTTCTTCGTACCTGCTTCTCTTGCCAATATAGGTGGTTGGGCAGCTACTATGCTGGAAATTATCTTCCCTATTTGCTTGCTCATAGGCTTTAAAACGAACCTCGTAGCCAAACTCACAGGCTGCCTCTTAGCTTCTTTTGGGCTCTCGATGGTATTAGCTTTAGGCATCAAATCCACCTTTGATTATTCGGTGTGGAATGCTGTAGCGGCTGCCTTTGCCATTGCTGCCATTAATAGCAAATACCTTGAAATTGACACCTTATTAAAGAAATAAAAACAATGGAAAAAAAGAAAATTCTTATCATTAACTGCCACCCGCTGTACCACAACAGCGAGGCTACTACTGTGAAATTAGCTCATTATGCCCACTATTTATTAGGATTGCACGCTGATGTGGAAATAGAACCCCTCGAACTTTACAACCCCAACTGTTTCCTACCGCGTGTAGATGAACAGATGTATGCCGCTTGGTTCTCACAAACCCCTACTGAAGAGCAACAACGCATTGCAGCGCGCCAAAACGAACTCATTGAGCAGTTTATCGCCGCTGATTACGTATTTATCTTCAGTCCGTTACACAATTTTAATGTAACTTCTAAGTTCAAAGACTATGTAGATAACATTTTCATAGCCAAGCGCACTTTCAAGTACACAGCCGATGGTTCGGTTGGATTGCTCAGCAACAACAAGAAAGTAGTGTATGTACAAGTAAGTGGCAGCGAGTACGAAGAAGATTTTAGGTATATTCCAATGGATTTAGCCAGTCGTTATGTACGTTCTGTGCTGAGTATGATGGGTATTACCAAGATGAAGCTCATTCGCGCCCAAGGTATGGACATTGCTGGTGCCGACCGTGAAGCAATTGTAAAAGAAGCTCAAAGCGAAATAGCACAGTATATCTCAAAAATGAGTTTATCACTTAAATCATAAGTCGTAGTATGACAAACTATAAAAATCCCCGTGATGCCTTCACAGCACGGGGATTTTTTTTATGAACGAATGTCTTATTTTTTCGAGAATACTAACAGCAAACCTAAAGCGGATAGCACTCCTATTTTGCTCCATTTGGTAATATTCCAAAAGCGGTCGTTGGTTACGTATTTGGTAAGCCTACTGGCCAAAAGGGCTATTAAGTAGAAAAGCACTAAGGCTTGCAAGGCAAAGATAAACCCTAATAGCAACATCTGCACGGTAATATTAAAGCCTGTTGGACTGATAAACTGGGGTAGAAAAGCGATGAAGAACAACGCTACTTTAGGGTTGAGCACATTCATCAAAAAGCCTTTGCGCACTAAGTAGCCCGCACTTTTAGGTTGCGAGGTAGTCCCCTCAGTAAGGTGCATCTCTAACTTCTTTTCTTTATAGGCTTTGAATGCCAAGTAGAACAGATAAGCAGCTCCAACGTACTTAATCACTGCAAAAGCCGTAGCCACTGTGTGCACTAATACCCCTAACGACAAGCCAATGGCAATAAGTGTACCTTCGCGTTTGCCCTTAGTGATACTTTCGGTAAGTACAAAAAGATTGTCGGGGCCTGGCATAATACTCAAGATCACCGAAGCCATCAAAAATGATAATACAATTTCTACATTCATATTTTACAATTTTCTTTTATTAGGGCGCAAAAGTACGAAATATTTAGCAATTGACAATTAGCAATTAACCGCCTGGTAAATAATATTGATAGTTAGGAGTTTAAACGAATTGCCAATTCACCAATTAGTTGTACCTTTGCCCCAACTAAAAACTAACAACTATGCAAAAATATCACCTCCATAAAGATACGCCTACCGCTTTGCAGTTTGCGTTATTCCCCTTGGGAGAGTACCTTGCCAAGAATGGCGTACATACCCAAAGGGCTCATACTCATAGTTTTTACCAAATACTGTGGTTCACTAAGGGTACGGGGAAACATTTCGTTGATTTTAAGGCGTATAAAGTAGCCCCACAGCAGCTGTTTTTTATCGGGAAAGGACAAATACACGCCTTTGATAGGCAACCTTATGAGGGGTTTATTATTCATTTTAACGAAATCTTCTTGGCAGATAATACGGATGTGATCAATACCTTTCTCAAGCACAATGTGTTCGACAGCTTTTCACAACTGCCTTATTTGCAACTAAGTGAGGCGGAAGTGCCAGTTATTGAAAACCTATTCCATCAGCTGCAAACTGAAATGCAAGTGCCCGACAGCTTTGCACACAGCGAGTATCTCAAGCACTTGTTGCACCTCTTGCTCATCAGTGCACAACGCTTTACACTCAAAGCTAACCGACCCCAACTCTCAATAAGCAACCCCAAGCACCTGCTCTTTGTGCGTTTTCGGGAGGCTATAGAACAGCATTTCAAAGAGGAGCACCAAGTAGCTGCTTATGCCGAGATGCTGAACGTATCGGCTAAAACGCTCACCAACTGCACCAATGAACTCGTACAGCAAACGCCTTTAGAAATCATCAACGAACGGCTTTCGCTCGAAGCCAAACGCCTGCTTACCCATAGCGATAAACCTGTAAGTGAGATTGCTTATACCCTTGGTTTTGAAGATCCTTCTTATTTTATCCGCTTTTTTAAGAGGCTGAATGGGATAGTACCTACTAAATTTAGGTAAGAGGTAAGAGGTAAGAAATGTACCATTTGTTTTCTGTTTTGTGCAGGGGGTGATGCGCAAAACCGCCGTACCTTTGCAGCGTCAAACTTAAACAATATTTAAACGATGAATGCAAAAGCTTTTTTACAAATCACTATGTATGTGAACAACGCCAATCGCCCTGCTGCCGCTGGGGTGTACAACAAGTACAAAGCTCCTTTCTTGAAGGATATTAAAGGAGCCCTATCCAAAGACCTTTTGGTACGCGATGAAGATGTGCAAGTGCTTCACGGTTTTGACAGCGTAGAGAACGCTAAAGCTTACCTCAGCACCGAGCTTTTTAACAACGATGTAGTGAAAGAACTCGCTCCCCTATTCGACAAAGCTCCTGAAGTAAAAATCTACGCAGTAGCTTAACAAATTAGCTAATTAGTCAATGTGTCAATGAGCCAATTGACACATTGGCTAAAACCTAAAACCTAACACCTAAAACCTAACACAATGAAATATCTTATCAATACCCTCCGTATAATCGTTGGGGTTATCTTTATCATCAGCGGGAGTATTAAGCTGAACGACCCCTTTGGATTTTCGTATAAATTAGACGATTACTTTGCCCCCGAAGTGTTGAATATGCCTTTCTTTGTGCCTTATTCTTTGGCATTGGCTATCGTCATCTGTATAGTTGAAATACTATCGGGCGTAATGCTATTGGTAGGCTATAAAAAGAAATTCACCTTGTGGCTACTACTGGCAATGATGGTGTTCTTCGCTTTCCTCACTTTCTACTCGGCTTTCTTTGATAAAGTGAGAGACTGTGGCTGTTTTGGTGATGCTATCAAATTCACCCCTTGGCAGTCGTTTACTAAAGACATTGTGCTGCTGCTACTTACCTTGCCTATTTTCTTTTTCCAAGAGTACGTGCAGCCTATCGGCAAGGGCAACCTACCGCTATATCTCACTTCCGGAGCCTTAGTACTCTGTCTCATAGGGGTGTATATAGTGTATAACCACCTGCCATTTGTTGATTTTCGTCCGTATAAAATAGGGGTACATATCCCCACCGCTATGGCGGTGCCCAATGATGCCCCCAAACCTGTGTACAACTACTATTGGAAGATAAAAGAAGGCGACCAAATAAAAGAATACACCACTCAAGGGCGTTACCCTGATACCCAAGGTGAGTTTGTTGATTTTACTACCGAACTCGTAGAAAAAGGATTTCAGCCTGATATCGTAGATTTTGACATCAACCGCAACGATGAGAGTTTCCTCGAAGAATTTATGCAGCTCGACAAGCTCGTGCTTATCATTGCCTATCGCATTGATAAAGCCGATGTAAAAGCCTTTGAAAAAGTAAAACCTTTTGCCGAAAAAGCGATGGCACAAGGCTATAAAGTTATCGGACTCACCTCTACACTCGATGAAGCCGACAAAGTGAAAACCGCCTACCACCTGCCCTTTGATTTCTATCTGAACGATGGCACCACCCTAAAAACAGTGATTCGTTCCAATCCAGGGATTGTAGTGATTCACAAGGGCACTATCGTCGATAAAAAACACTATAACGATATTGAAAAAGTGAAATTATAAAGTGTATTTAGCGATTTTTCTTGCCAAAAATCCCCGTGATGCGAGCCGCATCACAGGGATTTTTTGTAGCTTATAATTCGTAATTATTCAGTATCTTTGCGCCACACTTATTAACAAATCTCCGTGCAGTAGGCACTGCACAGAGATTTGTTATCCGTATCTACACCGAATCTATAGCGAACCTACACCGAAGGGAGAGTTGCTCATCTGTGGCTCAATACCGAACACTAAGCGAACCTAAATCGAAGCTAAAGTGACTTATATTGGTACTTAGGCAAGCAAACAAATTACTATTTAAAATAATCATTACAAGAGAAAATAAAAATCTTGAAAGCCACAACAATAATTTTTGAGCCTCTCAGACAATAGTATTTTGTAAAGTTGCCGTACCTTTGCAGCGTGAAACTTAAAGATTGAATGATATGAAAAAAATCCTTTTACTTTTAAGCCTTGCTTTTATCACTACAGCAATGGCGTGCAGCAAACAAGAACAGCAGTCTGCTAATCATCAAAACAATGAGCAACCCGCTCCTAAACCGGACGACAACAATACCTCAGGAACAAGTACTAACACCACAAATCAAACAACAAACACTATGAAAATCACCATTGGAAATACTGTTTTTAAAGTAGCCTTAGCCGATAACGAAACGGCTAAGGCTTTCAAAACCAAACTACCCCTTACCCTACAAATGAATGATTACGGCGGGTTCGAGAAAATAGCCAACATCGGTAACCTTACCCGTAACGACAAATTGGAAGCCTCACTCAGCGCTGGCGACCTGATGCTGTACAGCGGTAATACCTTAGTGCTCTTCTATGGCAATCACGGTGGCTACTCCTATACCCGCATCGGGAAGGTGGAAAACGCTGCTGCCCTGCGCAACGCCTTAGGCAGTGGTTCTGTAACTGTAAAATTTGAATTAGAATAATATGAAAAAGAATGCTTTAACATCTGTATTAGCACTTTGCATTGTAACCCTTAGTGCTCAAGAAAACCGCGTGCCTGCCAAAGGTTTAGCCGTTTCAGAAAAAGGAGGTCATTTCCACCACCACAATTTTACTCGCCACGAAGTAGGCGATAATGATATTTTAATTGATATTCTCTACAGCGGGATTTGCCATACCGACCTTCATCAAATAAACAACGATTGGTTCGACAATAAATTCCCAATGGTTCCTGGTCACGAAATTGCAGGTAAGGTAGTGAAAGTAGGTAAGAATGTGAAGAAATTCAAAGTAGGCGACTTTGCTGGAGTGGGCTGTATGGTGAACTCTTGCGGCGAATGTAATAATTGCAAGAACGACCGTGAAATGTTCTGCGAAAGGCAACAAACGGTATTTACCTATGCCTCCGACGATGTATTTCACAACAACGAAAATACAATGGGCGGTTATTCCGATAACATTGTCGTATCCGAGCGTTTTGCTGTGAAAATACCTAAAAATGCCGATATGAAACGCGTAGCACCACTACTTTGTGCGGGGATTACTACCTATTCGCCTATATATTACAGCAAGATTAAAAAAGGTGATAAAGTGGGAGTCGCTGGTTTTGGAGGTTTGGGTCATATGGCAGTACAATACCTCAAAGCTAAGGGGGCTGAGGTTACTGTTTTTGAAATTACAGACGACAAACGCCCTGAAGCTCAAAAACTCGGTGCTGCAAAATACGTGAATATCCATAATGCCAACGAGTTGAAAGAAGCACAAAACACTTTGAGCTTTATTCTCATCACTGTAGCTACTCAATATGACCCACAAATGTATCTAACTACCCTTAAAGAAGATGGTGAAATGGCTATCGTAGGGCAACCTGCTTTGAACGCTCAATCCCCTACACTGAACCTCGTAACTTTGCCTTTTTCAGCACGCCGAAAAGTATATGGCTCACTCATTGGCGGAATGAAAGAAACACAACAAATGTTAGACTATTCGGTGAAACACAACATCTACCCTATGGTAGAGGTTATCAATGCCGACCCCACAGCTATTGAAAATGCTTACAATAATGTAAGAGATGGTAAGGTAAAATTCCGCTATGTGATTGATATGAAAACACTGAAAGATAAATAATTACCTGTACGACTCACTCTTTGAGCCTCTCAGACAATAGTCTTTCACCAAACCGCCGTACCTTTGCAGCGTGAAACTTAAAAACTAAAATTGTATGAAAAAAATCGCACTCTCATTATCACTTATCGTCCTAACGATGACCTCAGCGGCTTGCTCCTCACAAAACGAAGATAACCCTAACCCTGCCGAAGGGGCTACTTATAGTGTAACTACCGAAGAATTAAACACCTCACGCGACGGACTCAATATTTATGGCGTATTGCACCGCCCTCAAGGCGCACAAGGAAAATTGCCCTTGGTGATTGTAAGTCACGGTTTTGGAGGTAATCACCGCGAAGGTGAAACCTACGCACAATTATTAGCAGGTATGGGCTATTTGGCGTATGCTTTTGATTTTGTAGGGGGCTCATCAGGCTCTCGCAGTGATGGTCGCACTACCGATATGTCGGTACTTACTGAAAAAGCCGACCTTGAAGCTATCCTCGCTACCCTGAAAACGCGCCCCGATGTAGACCCCGATCGCATCACCCTATTAGGTGTTAGTCAAGGAGGATTTGTCTCAACTATTACCGCTGCCGATCACCTCAGCGAAATTAAGAACCTTATCCTTATATACCCCGCTTTTAGCTTGGTAGACGACGCTCACAACCGCTTCAACAACAATTACAACAGCATACCTGCTACTTCATCACTTTTTGGCACTACCATAAGTGCAAAATACTACCAAGATGCGTGGAATATCAACATCTACGATATTATCAGAAGTGTTACCAAGCCCGTACTGCTCTTGCACGGCGACCGTGATAATATAGTGAACATCTCTTATGCTGAGCGCACTTCGCAAACCTTTCCCAATGTTACTTATCACCCTATTGCAGGAGGCTCTCACGGCTTTTCAGGCAACGCCCTCCGCAACGCTCATAACTATATATAAGAGAATTTGTAAACTTACAGAAATAAATTTGATAATTAGCAAAATATTTGTATTTTTGCCCCTAAAAATAAAACTATATGAAAAAAATAACTTTAACACTCGCAACCGTTTTGGCTATCGTTTCTTGCCAAAACCCTCAACAGGAAAACAATACGAACACGCAAACAGAAACGCAAACCCCTAACACCGAAAACACTAGACCTTAACACAAGAATGGGACAAGATTTTTCCGCAATCCGATAAAGTGAACCACCGCAAAGTAACCTTCAAAAACCGCTACGGCATTACCCTTGCAGCCGACCTCTATACCCCTAAAAACGCCGAAGGCAAATTAGTTGCTATAGCCGTATCAGGTCCTTTTGGAGCGGTAAAAGAACAAAGCTCTGGCTTGTACGCCCAAACACTTGCTGAGCGCGGCTTTGTAACTTTGGCTTTCGACCCTTCTTATACAGGCGAAAGCTCTGGAGAACCCCGCAATATGCCCAGCCCCGAAATCAATACCGAAGACTTTTCAGCTGCGGTTGATTTCTTAGGCTCTTTGGACAATGTAGACCGTAACCGTATCGGTATCCTCGGTATCTGCGGTTGGGGTGGTTTTGCCTTGAACGCTGCCCTTTCTGATACACGTATCAAAGCCGTAGGCACCAGCACTATGTACGATATGACCCGCGTATCAGCCAATGGGTACGAGATTAAAATGACCCCTAATGCGCAAGGCACTTACGACCGCGCTCCTGGCAATACTCCTGAAGCACGCCGTGCAATGAAAGAGCAAATTAACAATCTCCGCTGGGAAAGCAGCAAAAAAGGTTATGCTACCTACCTCCCCGCTGGCAATATCGACCCTAAAACTATTACTGCTGAAACACCTCAGTTTATTGCCGAATATGCTCAGTTCTACCGTACCCCACGCGGTTTCCACCCACGAGCTGTAAACTCAAACCCCGATGCGTTTTGGGCAGAAACAGGCTCGTTAGCCCTTATCAATATGCCTATTTTGCACTATGCAGCCGAGATGCAAACCCCAGCCCTATTAGTACACGGTGAAAAAGCCCATTCACGCTATTTTGCTGAAGATGCTTACAAACAAATAGGTAGCAAAGACAAAGAGCTTTACATAGTCCCTGATGCCACTCACGTAGATTTGTACGACAACAAAGCAGGTAAAATACCTTACGACAAGTTCGAGGAGTTCTTTAAAAAACACCTAAACAATTAAGAGTTGACAATTAAAAATCCCCGTGCAGTAATTATCGCACGGGGATTTTTTTTGTTTCTACTTAAAGCAAATTTATACTGAACCTATACCGAAGGGACAGTAGCTCATCAGTGAACACTAAGCGAACCTAAACCGAAAGAGCGTTAGTCTTAAAGCAGAAAACAAGAAGGTCAAAGCATTGTTAAAACTATAATATAACCTTTATCTTTTAAATCCTATACTTATCCTAAATCGTCTAAGACTCCCGAAGTTAATAGGGAATTCATCCCATTAATAGCTGCGAGAAAACCTGCATAGATGGTCATTAGGAGCATCCCTTCGGGGTCGGGAGTTTCCTCAAAAATGCCTACGTGTAAGCTGGTATGCGCAGGGGTGCTTAATATGTCGGTGATGTGATAAGTTTGCATTTATATAAACTTTCCGGTGGGAGATAAATTTTCTTTTTTCATTTCTTTGGATTATTCAGTATATTCTGTAAAAACTCTTAAGGCAATAGCAGCACAGGCTTCGGCATCAGCTAAGGCGTGGTGGTGGTTCGTTAAATCAAAGCCTATATGTGCAGCTACAGTCCCTAACTTGTGGTTGGGGAGCGTTCTAAATACCTTGCGAGACTGACGACAGGTGCAGAGAAACTTCTGAGGGTAAGGTGGCAGTCCGTAATAAGCTAAGACTTCACGCAGGCAACCTTCGTCGAACGGGCTGTTGTGTGCTACTATGGGGAGGTTACCTATGCGCGGCAAAAGCTCTTTCCATATTTCGGGAAACTCACGCGCGTTATCAGTATCGGCACGTGTGAGTCCGTGAATTTGAGTGTTGATAGCGTTGTAATAATTGGGTACGGGCTTGATGAGTTCGTAATAGGAATCGACGACAGTGCCGTTTTCTACAAACACAAGCCCTATACTGCACACGCTACTCCAATGGTAGTTGGCGGTTTCAAAGTCTAAAGCAACGAAAGAGGTCATATTAATTTGTCAATTTGCTAATGTGTTAATTCGTTAATGAGATGCGGTTTTCGGTCTAATCAACTAAATCAAAGGAGTTGCGCGAGGTGATTTGCGGGGTGTGTTCTAAATTGTGGAACTTCCCATTACGGTAGTTAGGCGACTGCTCAATGCGCGCCAAGTGTTCGCCCGAAGGTACTTTGCCAAAGTTAGACAAGTTCACTACAATAGCAGTGCCGATACCAATTACGGCAAGAATTATAAGGATAGTGTATAACATACGCTTGAGGATTTTTTTAGTTTTTGACATTTTCTTTTCTATTATTCTGGGGCAAAAATACAAAATAATTACCAATGACAAATGACGAAAATAGCACGAGTTGAGTCGATACTGAGTCTTAAAGGCTATATTCATAAATTCTATTTGCTAATTAACCAATTTGTCAATTGATTTCGGGAGTAAAAGTACGGCTAAAAAGAACATACTTACTTGCTATACGACTTAATTTTATTTGCTGATAGGCTCTTTTCAATTGGCAATTAACAGAAAAACAGGGGCTCTCCGATCGTGTTAGTAGAGGTTTTAGATTCGATGTAACTTCGGTTAAGGTTCGCTTTAGATTCGCTTAGTGTTCGATGTAGAGCCGATGTAGAGCCGATGATAGTTCAGTGTAGGTTCAGTGTAGGTTCGGTATAGGTAGAGATAAACAATCCCGTACAATAACTGCCTATGTGGCTCGCATCGTACGGGAATTTTCCATTTATTGTGCACCGTGCTATCACTAATTTGTAGTGAGCCCTCCGTCAACGGCAATTACTGTGCCCGTAATCCACGAAGCGCGGTCGCTGGCTAAGAACACACAAGCCTCGGCTATATCTTCTGGCGTACCGATGTGCTGTAACGGATAAATTTCTTTTACCATAGTCTCAAAAGCTTCTTGCTTTTCGGGGGTAAGTGCCTGCAAATTGCGATTGAACTGAGGGGTAGAGATACTGCCCGGCGCCACGGCATTCACACGCACGCCCAAATGTCCTACCTCAAAGGCTAAGGCTTTGGTAAAGGAATTCAACGCTCCTTTAGTTGCTGAATAGATGGTAGTAGCACGGTTAGGAAGCATACGATGTGCAAAATACGACGAGATGTTAATTACATTGCCTTTGCTCTTGATAAGTGCTAGTAAGAGCTGTTGTGTAAGAAAATAAGGTGCCTTCACATTCAAGTTAAAATGTGCGTCATATAGGGTGTTATCCACCTGCTCAAAAGGCACAAACTTCCCTAACCCCGCGTTGTTTACCAAAATATCGACTGTAGGCAGTAGCTTTTCAATATTTTTTACTACCTCAGTTAGCGTTTCTGTTTCTGATAAATCGGCAGAGAGGGTATACACCTGCACCGCAAACTCATTGAGAAGTTCCTTTTGGGCTTTTTCTAATTTTTCGGGGTCTTTACCTATCAGTAATAGGTTTGCACCCTCACGAGCAAAGGCTTTGGCGATTCCTAAGCCTATGCCATCACTTCCGCCAGTAATCACGGCGTTCTTGTTGTTTAAGTCTTTCATTTTTATATTTATTTATTGATTTTACATTTTCTTCTCTTATACCATTTTACCAAAGAAACATAGAGTACTGCCTGAGGAAATGATATTGCGTAAGAGGTTAAAAACTTTGTACTCCAATCACTCCAAAGGTTTAACTTATCGCTTGTGATAAAGCTATTTACCAAACAAAGCGGTGTAGCTATAAAAAAGACAAATTGTAGGGTTTGTTTGAGTTCTGTATTCATTTGTTAATAATTGACTGTAATTGTAGATTATTTACAAAATGCAAAAGTAGTATTTTTATTTGTATATTTGCAACCTAATTCGTAATTTATTTACAATTTATGGCTAAAGAAGCACAAAAAGAGTTATTGTTAGACTTTGAATTTCTGCGGAAATTGGTAGTGGGCATAGGGGAAGTATCGCAAATTACGGGTATTCCTACACGGCAAATACGCTATTGGGAAGAGAAGGGTATCCTCACGAGCTTAACAGAAGAGGAAGGCAAAAACCGCCGGTATGATTACCTGAATATCAAAAAAATACTCCTCATCAAGGAACTGCTTGACGAGGGGTATACTTTAGACGCTTCAGTAGAGAAGGTAAAGAAGCGTATGGCAATGATTGAGGAAACACTCAGTAAGATTAGCAAATTAGGTAATTAGATAATTAGAACTATGACTCAACAAGAAGCTATCACTTACCGATTGGTACACCAGCACCTTATCGCTCCTCTGCACAATACCCCTGAGGCAATTGTGGCGTGGCAAGGCGCTATGCAAGCGCAGGATTACAACTATTTCCGCTGGGCAATAGGCATACGCCAATGTGTGCCACAACTAAATCTGCTACAAGAGGCTTTTGCTAACGCACAACTCTTGCGCCTGCACCTCTTGCGCTGTACAGTACAGGTGGTAGCTGCTGATGATATCGCTTGGCTTACTGCGCTCTGCAAAGACCGCAATTTGCGCACCTTGCAATCGTGGTTAAGCACTATAAAGGCACAATTCTCTGAAGCACATTTTGCCGAAGTAGCCGTAGCCTTGCAAGAAATGTTACAAGGAGGCAAATCATTAGCTAAAAAGTCTATTGCCAATGAATTGAGTGCTTTAGGTCTTTTACCTGATGAAAAACATCTCACCTCTTTATTGCTGCGCGCTGAAATTGAAGGTGTTATAGCTTCGGGAGAAATGAACGGCAAGAATGCCACGTGGGCATTGGTGAGCGAGCGCGTACCTGCCACTCCCACACTTATTTATGAAGATAGTTTGACGCTTTTGGCAAGGAAATACTTCAGAAGTCATTCGCCCGCTACGGTAGAAGACTTTGCGTGGTGGTCGGGTTTGCCACTCACCCAATGCAAGAAAGCTATTGAGAATATTGCCACCGAATTAGAAGAAATTTTAGTGGAGAATATCTCAATGTACCTGTATCGCAATAATTTTAAACTGCCTGATTACTCAAAGGCAGTACATTTGCTACCGCCGTACGACGAGTATCTCATAGGGTATAAAAGCCGATGGATAGCCCTTCAGGAGCAGCACGAGGCAAAGGCACATAACAAGAACGGACTGTTCTATCCTGTGCTACTGCACGAAGGCAGAGTCGTAGGCAAATGGAAAGGCTCTATCGACAAACAAAACACTCCTCTTACTACTGAACTCTTTGCTGAAAAAAGCAAAATAAAGAAAACCGCTCTCCGAGAAGCCGAAAAGCGGTTTGAACAATTTAAAACAATTGACAATTGACAATTAGTACTGTTGCATTGTTTTCCTTATAAAGATAAAATAACTTTTTTATGTGGAATTAACATCTATAAATCAATTGCTTAAAAATAGTATCAAACAAATTGATGTTTAGTGTCAATTCAAATGTCAAAAAATAAATTGAGCTAAAAGCTGTTGATTATCAATTATATATGGTTGAAATTTAAAAATCAACGCAACAGCAATAATTGACAATGAACAATTGACAAATAAAAACCTCCCATTTTTAGGAATTATTTTTACTTTTGCATTTGAAAATTAAAATATTATGAACATTTTAGTAATTGGCTTAGGAGTGATAGGCTCTATTTACGGCTATGCGTTTGCTAAAGCAGGACACACAGTAACCCATTATCTCAGAAAAGATAGTAAAAAGAATGCTATAAACGCCTTAAACATCAATATGTTGGACGGACGTACGCACAAGAAGGGACTTTCGTATACCGATACTTACCCTATTGGGCACGCTACTCAAAAGGAATACGACTTTATTTTTGTGGCGGTACCTTCGGGGAAGTTAGGCAGTGTGATTCAAGAACTTAACCGAGAGGGAATTACGGGCTCTTTGCTTATCGCTTGTGGTATTTGGGAAGAAAGAGCCGAAGTAAAGAAGATTTTAGGCAATCGCCCTTACGTGCTGGGCTACCCCGTAGCAGGCGGCAATTTACAAGGCAAAACGCTGAATGCTTGTTTGTTTGACCATTTTATGTTAGAAGGGAAAGCCAAAGCTGGCATTCCTAATTACGATGATTTGGCAAAGCTATTCGCCAGTTGCCAAATACAGCTGGAACACCCTTACGATATGCTGGAATGGATATGGTTGCACATCGCTATTAATGCAGGCGTTATCTCGGTAGCAAGCACTGCAATAGATAGTTATACCAATAACACTCAAACTACTCAGGCAGCCGAGAAACTAATGCAATCTACCCCGTTATTGAGGCAATCCGTACGCTCAATACGCGAAACAGTGAAGATAGTAGCCTCACGTGGGGTAGTACTTAAGCATTACAACAACGAGTTGTTGCCTTACAAAATCCCTACTTTTCTTTCAGCCCCATTAATGAAACGAATGTTTGCCCGCAATATCCTCACCCAAAAGATAATGACCCTCCACAACAACCTCCCCGACTTGCTTTATGTATGCCGCTGCGTATATGAACAAGGCAAACAGAACAACATTCCCGCTCCTTTATTCTACGCAAATTATGAAAAAGTAAAGGCACAACTCAACTTTTAGAACTTAAAAAGCCCTTTCCCCAAGTGAAGAAGGGGGCTTATTTGTTAATTTGTCAATTTGCTATAGCGTCAGTTCTTCGATAGTGGCGGTCAGTAGCGATAGTGGTAACAGTTGTCCCCACAAGCACAGGAAGTAAAGCTTGGGTGTGGTACTGCCACAAGTCATCTACAAGAGTAGCTTCGCCTTCCTCAAGTATTTCGCCCTTACTTAGTAAGTTAATTCAACTTTTGATTTGTATTAATAAATAATATGAATCAAGAGTTGAAAAATAATCATCACTGATATACAGTATATTGTCGCCTTTGCGTCACATCTCCCCCTTTTAAGGGGGCTGGGGGGATGTTTATATTTAGTAAGTTAATTCAACTTTTGATTTGTATTAATAAATAATCAAGTAATAAGAAAAGTAAAAAGCAAACAGTATTTTCACTATTTGCTTTTCATTATATTCTTCACTTATTGATATTCATATTTTTCAGTAAAACTATCATATCTTCCTTCTATTTTGGTAATTTTAGTAGCATACCCTTGCGGATTATTAGCTTCATTTTTATATTCAGCCCTTAAATATATTGCTGTAGTAAGTCCTGAGTTGGGGTCGTTAGCATCTTTTTGTTGTTGGGTTTGTTCAGCTTCTTTCACTACAAGGTTTTTACTGTTAGTAGCTTCATAAAGCTCATAAAAATTGAAATCTTTAGAAGAGTTAGCTAATGTGATAAGTTGTATTTGCAAGTTCCTCTTGGGGTTTTTCTTCTGTAAATCATACTCATATACATAGGTCTTACTAAAAGAAAGTACCCCTTTAGAGAAATATTCATATACTTTCTTTATCAAGTTACCTTCTGGACTAAAAGTATAGATAAATCTATCGTATCCAGATTTACCCTTTGCCACCACAGTATGAGTATCAGGGTGAGTAAGATTGTAAACTTTTGAAGGAATAGGGGCAAATTGGCTTAGCTTCCCATCTTTATAGCCAAAAGTAACAACCTTAGAGATATTTCCATCTTTCATAATTTCAGTAACTTGGTCTTGGTCATTGAATTTAAATGACACAGTTCTTTGATATATACCATCTTTCTCAATATCTATTCTTGCAGGAAGTTTTTTACCTTTTACAGGTTTAATAATCAAACGCTTGACTTCCTTCCGCTCTGTACGAGAGACTTTGAACTCTCTCGCTTCCTTGATAAACCCGTCCTCTATGGTGTAAACCATTTCAGTAATATCATCCTCTGAACGCTCAATGATGTACTTAGTAGGCAATAATGTCTCCTCTTCCCACGGGTCAGGAATGTTATTGTTATTATTGTTATTATTGTCATCATCACTTTTACAGCAAGCAACCCCCATAAGGGCAAGACTTGCTAAAATTAACAGCTTTCTCATAACGGTTTTTTTATTATTTAATATTCGTATTTTTCAGTAAAACTATCATATCCTGCTTCTATTTTGGTAATTTTAGTAGCATAACTTTGCGGATTATTAGCTTCATTTTTATATTCAACTCTTAAATATGGAGTGCCTGTATCAAGTCCTAAACTGGGGTTGTTAGGGTCTTTTAGTTTTTGAGTTAGTTCAGTTTGTTTCACTACAAGGTTTTTGCTATTAGTGGCTTCATAAAGCTCATAAAAAAGGTAGTCTTCTAAAGGAGTGTTTGCTAACGTGACAAGTTGTATTTGCAAGTTTCTCTTAGGGCTTTTCTTCTGTAAGTCATACTCATATACATAAGTCTTTCTAAAAAAAACTACTCCTTCGGCATTGAGTTGATCTATTACTTTCTTTATCAAATTGCCTTCTGGACTAAAAGTATAGGTAATTCTGTCGCGTCCAGATTTACCCATTGCTACCACAGTATAGGCATCTGGGTGAGTAAGATTGTAAACTTTTGAAGGAATAGGAGAAAATTCACTTAGCTTCCCATCTTTGTAGCCAAAAGTAATAGACATAGGAAGCTTTCCTATTTTACCTTTTTTAATTTCAGTAACTTGGTCTTGGTCATTGAAGCTAAATACCACAGTTTCTTGGCGTATACCGTCTTTCTCAATATGTATTCTGGCAGGAAGCTTTTTACCCTCCACAGGTGTAATAATCAAATGTTTCACTTCCTTTCGCTCTGTACGAGAGACTTTGAACTCTCTTGCCTCCTTGATAAACCCATCCTCTATGGTGTAAACCATTTCGGTGATATTACCCCCTGAACGCTCAATGATGTACTTAGTAGGCAATAATACCTCTTCTTCCCACGGGTCAGGGGTGTTGTTATTGTTATTGTTGTTATTATTGCCATCATCACTTTTAGAGCAAGCAACTCCCATAAGAGCAAGACTTGATAAAATTAACAGCTTTCTCATAACATTTTATTTATTATTTAATATTCGTATTTTTCAACTGATCCTTCATATCCACTAATCATTTGGGTAATTTTAGTAGCATTACCTTGAGCATCAGCTTCATTTTTATATTCAGTCTCAAGAGTTTCCCCTTTAAGGAACCCAGCTTTCGGGTCCGAAAAGTCTTTTAATTGCTCACTATGCTGGAGCTCTTTCACTACAAGGTTTCTGCTATTAGTGGCTTCATAAAGCTCATAATAAGAGTACTGATCACTATCTGTAAGCGCCAAAGAGATAAAACGCATTTGCAAGTTACTCTTTGGGTTTTTCTTCTGCAAGTCATACTCATACGTATAAGTCTCTTTAGAAAAAAGTGCCCCGTCAGAAAACTCCTCGTGTACTTTCTTTATCAAATTACCTTCACGACTAAGCGTATAAGTGTATTTACTGTATTCAGGATCCCTTACCACTACAGTACGAGCATCAGGATAGCTAACCTTATAGACTCTTGAAGAAGTGGAAGAGCCATATTGGCTTACTTTCCCATCTTTGTAGTCAAGAATAATCGCATTTGAGAGCCCTCCTAATTGAGCTTTTTTTATTTCCGTAACTTGGTCTTGGTCATTGTAACTAAATTCGATGCGATAATCAAGATACTCCCCCTTCAATATATCTATTTTCGCAGGGAGTTTTTTACCCTCTACAGGAGTGATTTTCAAACGTCTCTCTTCTTTTCGCTCCGAACCTGAGACTCTGTACTCTATTACTTCCTTAATAAATCCGTCCTCTATGGTGTAAACCATTTCAATCATATCATCTGTGGCAGTACTGGCAATGTATTTAGTAGGTAATGCCACCTCTCCTGTATCAGGAGCAGGAGGATTGTTGTTGTCATCATCACTTTTGCAGCAAGCAACTCCCATAAGGGCAAGGCTTGCTAAAACTAACAGCTTTCTCATAACGGTTTTTTTTATTTTTAGAATATGATTCAAAAGTTAAAAATTGATACCACTCGTTTTATAGTTATTTATAATGACCTCCGCCAATCCCTCCTCAGAGAGGTTGTCCGCAACTGCCGAGTAACTCATTAAAAAAAAGAAATCTATAATCAACAAATGAACTCAATCCCTATTTTTGAGTGCAAAGATAGTCCTTTTTAGCGTAATAAACAAAAATAAAAATAAAATCACCCCAACAAATCTCCTCCCTCACTAAAAGTTGTATACTGCATTAAAACGCTTTAGATTCGGTTTAGGTTCGCTTAGTGTTCGGTGTAGAGCCGATGTAGAGCCGATATAGAGCCGATGTATCTTCGGTATAGCTTCGGTGCAAGTTCGTTTTAGATAGTAACAAAAAATCCCTGTGGTGCAAGCCACACAGGGTCTTAGCACCACAGAGATTTTTATCTTTTACTTTTTACCTTTTACCTAAATTCAAAGCTTCCTTCTAAAAGTTGCGCTACGCGTTTGCCACTGCCATCGTCATAAGTAAGAAAAGCAGTAACAGAGCCTTTTTCAGTGTCAATCACCTGACTTACGGTAGTGCCATCGTCTTCCACCCAATTGAGGAAATACTGCGTTGGATTCATTGATTTTAATGTAAGAGCGTTGGTCTGCTCCGCTACTTGCCCTTTATCGTCGGTAGTTTTCCAAAGGAAATCTATATTGATAGTTTATATAATCATATTTTGATAGAATGCATAATTAAATTACATTGCATTTTTTCTGTTAAAATCGCTATTTCACTGCTTTTTGTTCAATAATTTAAAAAGCGCTTATCTCCCATTGAGGTTCAGCTTATTAACACCTTTCCTTCGTCTTAGATTCGTCTTACCTTCGTCTTAGGTTCGTCTTACCTTCGGTTAAAGTTCGGTAAAAGTAAAAGATAAGAAATTATAACATTCATTGATTATCAATGCTTTGTATTTTTAAAGAAGATAAAAGATATAACCATATTATTTTGAATAAAAAACAGCTGTTTAACAAAAATTAGTAATTAAAATAAAGTAATTGCTAATCTACCAATACACAAATCTGCTAATTTTTCTTCGTTTAAAATTCCTAATTTGTAATTATTTCGTACCTTTGCCCTTGTTTTTAATAACTTTTTATCACCTTATTCATTAATTAGCAAGTCGAAATATCCTATGAAACAACTTTTATCATTTGTGATGTTACTTTCAGCACTAAATCTCTTAGCGCAAAATCCTTTTGAAAAAGAAATTTTACAATCGAAGTATGCCATTGATTCTATCGTAGCTACCGAAAAACTACTACTTTACAAAAAAGAAACCGCTATCCAGCAGTTGCTCACTGACAATAGGATTACCAAAGAGCAAAGCACAAAAATGCTCAAGGAGCTCAATGACGCTGTAAAGCTCAGCATTCAGCAGAAAACTTATAAAGAAGGTTTGCGGCTCTCAGCTCTTATCCAGCAAAAAGCACCTGAATTTAAAATAGACACTCTGCAAAAAACTTCAATTCTCGATACGCTTATGCCCACTGAAGCCAAAGAGAGCTATAAGGAGACCGTCAAACTCTTGGATTCGTTGCCCGAAACTTCATTAAAAAGAGAGGCTAAAACCTCTATAAACTTAGGCTTAGGCTTAGGCTTGCGCGCCGCTACTGATGGCAAAGGTAATTTTAACCCTGCTACTTCTGTTGAATTAGCCTTTATTTTCAATACGCGTGTACACGCTACCAAACGCTTATACCTTCAATATGGCTTTTCAGCTGTAGGTGAAGGACTCAATATCAAAGGCGATAAGTACTTTACTCTTGAGAATGATAAATCAACGCTCACTCCTTACGGTCGTTCTTTAGACGTATCTCGCCTGCGCACTGGCTATTTTACAGGCATTGTGGGAGTAGAAAGAAAGTTCCCTTCCAAAATACGCATAGGGGCAGGAGGCTACTTTGGTGCTATTATTTCAGCTAAACAAAGAATAAAATATAAAGAAGGCGACAATGACTATGATATATGGCTAAAACACGATGTAAAGGTAAATCCGATTACTTATGGGGTTTCTGCCCATATAGGTTATGGAATTATAGCCCTTTACGCCAAGTACAGCTTAGCTCCTCTGTTTAAAGATAGTCCTACGAATGTACATCCATTCGTTATTGGTCTCAAACTCTGGTAATATACAATGAAAATTTACTTCTTCCTATTATCAATACTTCTTGCGCTCCCTTGTTTGGCACAACAAAGGGTGGTAAACAAGCATCACGAACCCGTTGAATACGTGAATATAGGGATTGTAGGCACTAATAAAGGAATCATCAGTGATGAAAACGGCTATTTTTCGCTCGAAAAGCTCGGTGCAAAGCCTACTGATAGCATTTACTTTTCACATTTGAGCTATCAGCATAAGGTATTAGCCCATAGCGATGTCAAAAAAGAAGTGCAACTCACCGAAGCCGTGATTAACCTTCCCACTACTACCCTAACAATGAAAAAGCCTAAAATACGCGATGTAAAAAGTAAGGGAGTAACTACCCCTTTCACGCTTTACGGTGAAATGAAACAGTATTTCCAGCAAGAGGGGGGCATCCTTTCGGAATTAGGTGATTTTATCACTCTTGCTAATGATACTCAGCTCACCGAATTTAGTATAGAGGTGAAAGAAAGCACTTTTTATATGGCAGTGTTGCGCGTGGTAGTATACCAAACCGATAAAGAGCACAAAACCTTTACCCCACTCATCAAAGAACCTATTTACATCAATTTATTTGCTTCAGATAAACCACAAACATTCACTCATAAGCTATCAGTATTAGCCCCTAAAGGCGAACTGTGGGTAGGGATACAATTTGTAGAAATGCGTGGTAAAGATGACGCAACCCTTACCTTCAACGCTACTACCAATACCTGCTGGTTGCGCTTCCCCGATAATACCATTAGGAAAGTAAATTTAGGTTTTGGGATTCCTTTTGTAGTAAAGGGCTACGACATCATCAAACAATAAAGGGCAACTTTGCCAAAGTTAAATAATTTGCTAATTGACAAATTTTCTAATAATTTTCCAACCTTTTTATTTTTTCTTCGTTTATAAGGGCAAAAGAGCCAATTATTCACCTTTTATCATTCATCATTTATCGTTAAAAGAATGCAAATCGACCATCGTATTATAGAGAAAGCACGACATAACGACCGCTTAGCGCAAAAGCAGTTGTACGACCAGTACGCTCCTGCTTTGCTGAGTGTGTGCAGGCTGTACATTAGTGATTTGCAATTCGCCGAAGATGCCTTACTGAAAGCCTTTTTCAAGATATTTACCAATATCAATACGTATCAAGAACAAGAGCACTTTTACGCTTGGATACGGCGCATTACCGTGAATGAGTGTATTGATTCTCTCAGAAGCAAAGCCCATAAGCTATCTTTTGCTGAGTGGAGTGACACTTATGACACTATCGATAACGATACCTTAGACAATGAATCTTTTAGCGATGACGAGATACAAACCTTTGTAGATAAGCTCCCGCCAGCTTGCCGTACCGTTTTTAATCTTTACGTGTTTGAAGACTGTTCGCACAAACAAATTGCCGAAAAGCTATCTATCAGCGAAGGAACTTCTAAATCGCAATTGGCGTATGCCAAGAAACTATTACAACAACACGTTACAAACTACAAAAAAAGAGCTTAGAAATGTGGAAAGACCGTATACAAAATCTATTTAGATACCGAAAAATCAATCCTTCGCCTGCTTTGTGGGAACAATTAGAATCTCAATTAGCAGCGCACGAGGCTCAGCAAAGCCAGCACAAAAGACGCAGAGTGTGGTACTACGCTATAGCTGCCTCGCTGCTACTATGCTTAGGGATAGGATATGTATTACAACAACTTGCTGTAGAAAAGGAGTTTCAACCGCAGGAAGCGGTAGCTGTAACTACAGAAAGAGAAAAAGTATTGCCAGCTGATACTACTTTCACTCCTACTGTAATAGCCGAAACTCCCACAGTACCCATAGCCCCCAAGAGTTTCACCGCTTCACCAGCGCTCAAGAGTCCTGTAGCTTCGCCTGCCTTCTTTGATATCAACGAGGTAGATAGCCTTTTTGCTGAGTATTCTGCCAATGCTATTGAAAGCAGAATTACCAAAGAAATAGAAAAGCAAATGACAGCTGATTTACAAGAGCTCTCACCTGAAGATTTAGCCCTTGTAGCTACTACTCAAGCGCAACTTAACCAATATGTAACCCAAAAATATGAGCAAGATGCTACTTTCAACAATATTGAAAGAGACTTACTTAGGAACAGGGTAAAGCTATTAGCCGGAAAGTTACTAAAAGAAGTAGGAACACGCGTTGTTTTAAATAATAAAAACTAAAAACAAATATCAAAATGAGAACATTACACCTTTTATTGATGAGCTGCTTGTTGGCTACAAGCGTCATCACCGCACAAGAGCATTCTAAAGAAACTATCAAAAAATCTAAATATACGATAGACTCGATTGTTTTTGCAGAAAAGGAAACGCTTAAGAAGAAGCTTTCAGCCGTGAATCAGTTACTTAAAGAGAAGAAAATTAGTGAGGAATTGAGTCAGCAAATGAAAGAAGAACTCACAGCGACTACCGAAAAGAACATTAAGGAAAAGACCGCCACTGAAGCTGAGCATTTAGCGAAACTTATACGCGAGCAAGCTACATCAACCTCGACAGGAACTGAAAGCAATACGCTCACTACAACGGGAAAATCGGAGGCGTACAAGCGTGCTATGGAGGAATTAGAGAACATTTTCCAGAAGAAAGAAGAGAAAAAAGTGAATACTAATCGTGCTTTAGACGAAATAGGACTTTATATGGCTATAGGGTTTCACAACCTAAACAGCAGCAATGGTTTTGGTGACAATCGGTTTAAACCTTTGGGCTCTAAATCGTTTGAAATAGGTTTTACTTCAGGATTTCGTTTACTTAAAACGAACAATCTGTTGCACATTAATTACGGCATTGCGTGGATGCACGATGGGCTTAAATTTAAAGATAGCGAATACTTTGTAAGAGAAAACGAGGTAACAAAATCGGTGGCGTATACTGCTAATAACTTAAACAAATCGAAATTGCGGACTAATTACCTTATTGTGCCTATAGACTTTGAATTTGATTTCACTTCTCCTAAAACTAAGAATGGGGTTACTACTTATCCTGTTCACGACAGTTTTAGAGTAGGTTTTGGGGGTTATGTGGGAGTATCAATAGGCAACAGCCAGAAGATAAGGTATGACGATGGGAGCATTCATAAAAATGTTTTGAGAAACGATTTAAATATCAGTCCTTGGATATATGGACTTTCAGCACATTTAGGATATAAGAATTATGCGATTTACGCTCGTTATAATCTTACCCCTCTTTTCCGGAATAATCCTGTGAATGAATATCCTTTTTCAATTGGGATACGCATTGGGGATTAAACGGCAGGTTTTAGGTGGGTGTGTGTTTCTCACTTAAAATTTCTGATAAAAATATTTAGTAAAATAGTATCCTAATCAAAAAAAACTTTGTACCTTTGCAACGTTGCTTGTAAAGGTACTTTTTGTTTGGGACAAAAATAGTTATTTGACTGGTTGGACTTGCAGGACGAGCTGGACAAATCGGATGGAAACGAAAAATATCAGAAGAGGTTTTTTAGGTGAAAGATAAAAGGTAAAGGGTAAAAAGGGTATGCTTAGCTTATACAAAGCTTATACGAACCTTATACGAATCTTGGACGATTGTTATACAAAGGGTATATAACTAATTGATTCATACTGTAATACAATAATACTAAAAATGCCAATAATAGGGTTTCGAGGCGAAAGAAAGAGGAAGAGGTGTTAGTCCTTAGGCAATAGGCATTAGGGGAAAAACGGTGCGAGCCGCACGGGCAAAGGACGAAGAAAAGGTGGGATAACATCCCCCCTACCCCCCTTCAAAGGGGGAGATGTGATGGAAAAGTGAAAGAGACATCCCCCCTAACCCCCTTCAAAGGGGGAGTGTAGCGATGGAAAAGCGGTGCGAGCCGCACGGGCAGAGAGGAAGGGACTAAGGTAAGGTGAAGAAATGAGGAAGGAAACCTCCCCCTGCCCCCCTCGGAGAGGGGGAACTGTAGCGACGGGAGAGGGGGAATGTAGCAACGGAAAATAGTATTGTATTGAATTGATGATAAATATAACATCTAAAAATTGACAACTAACGGCTAAACACTAAATATAATGAGTAGTACAAAGAAATTTAATCCTGACTATGTGTTTGAAACCAGTTGGGAAGTATGTAACAAAGTGGGGGGCATTCATACGGTGATTGCTACAAAAGCCCCAAGTATTGCAAGACAATTCAGGAGTAAGTATATTTTGATTGGTCCTGATATTTGGCAACACAACGAAAACAAAGAATTTGTAGAAAACCGCGAACTTTTTAAATCGTGGCGTGCTAAAGCAGCTTCTGAAGGCTTGCGTGTGCGTGTAGGAAACTGGAAAATAGAAGGGAATCCGATTGTAATACTTGTTGATTTTTCTCATTATGTGAGTGCTAAAAACGACGTATTGCGTTATTATTGGGATAACTACAAGCTGGATTCTTATAACAGTCCGTGGGATTATGTAGAGTCGGTGCTTTTTGGGTATGCAGTAGGGAAAGTGATTGAGAGCTTTGTGAAGTTCAATACCGCTTCACGCGAAAATGTGATTTGCCAATTCCACGAATGGATGACGGGTAGTGCGCTACTGTATTTGGAAGAGGAAATGCCTAAAATAGGTTCGGTATTTACTACTCACGCTACCGTAGTAGGTCGCGCCATTGCAGGTAACGGCTATCCGCTTTACAACGATATGAAGAGCTACAACCCAGAAGAGATGGCTTATCGCTTTGGGGTACAACACAAACACTTCCTCGAAAAAGAAACGACTAAAGTAGCAGACTGTTTCACGACTGTGAGTGAAATTACTGCCCAAGAAGCACAGCACTTCCTCAGTAGAAAGACTGATATTATCACGCCTAACGGTTTTAACCATAATATTGTGCCTGACGAAAAAGACTTTGATAAGAAACGTGCTGTTGCGAAAGAGCGTCTTATGAGCGTGGCTCAGGCTTTGGTGACTCAACCTATTAGCAAGGATACCAAAATTGTAGCTATCAGCGGTAGATATGAGTTCCGCAACAAGGGTATTGATGCTTTTATTGATGCGTTGGGGGCACTGAACCGCAATCCTAAGAACAAGAAAGAGCTTTTGGCTTATATCTTAATCCCAACGGCTCACGATGCGCCTAACCAAGGATTGCTAAATAATTTGCACAACCCTCAGCAAACTACGGAGAACGAACAAAAGCACCTTACGCATATTCTGCCTGATGTGTATCACGATGCGATAATGACTCGTATTTATGAGCAACAGCTCTTTAACCGCAAGGAAGATAAGGTGAAAGTGATTTTCTGTGCAAGCTACCTCAACGGTAACGATGGGGTGTTCAATCTTCCGTATTACGATTTGCTCATCGGGTTGGACGGTACGGCTTTCCCATCGTACTATGAGCCTTGGGGCTATACACCCCTTGAAAGTTTAGCTTTCAAAGTGCCTACTATTACTACTACTTTGGCTGGGTTTGGCAAATGGGTAAACGATTATTACCCCGAAAAACAAAAAGCGATAGAAGTAGTATCGCGCACTGATAGCAATTACGGTGAAGTAGTAGGGGCGATTGCTAAAAATATTCAGAATTTATTAGACAGCAAAGAGCCAGACTTCCAAGCGCTTCGAGAAACAGCGGGCAAAGTATCGGAAATTGCTCTGTGGAAGAACTTGGTACAATATTACATTAAGTGCTATGAACTCACCCTTGAAAACATAGAAGATAGGGTAGAGAGTTTGCCACCGGTAGAAACTGATGGAGTAGCCTATTTAGAGAAATCGAAAGTGGTGAACACGCCTAACTGGCGAAGTGTGATTATCCACCGTGCCATTCCTGAAGCGTTGCAACCGCTTGAAGAGCTTGCTAAGAACCTTTGGTGGTGCTGGAATGACGAGGCTTATGAGGTGTTTAAATATATCGATAAAGCTAAGTGGATAGAAGTGCGTAAGAACCCTATTGCGCTTTTGGACAGCATCTCACTTACTCGATATAAGGAATTGGAGCAAGATGCGGTGTTTATGCGCAATCTCTCTAAAGTATACGCCGATTTTCAAGACTATATGGCTAAAAAATCGGAGATGGTAAGTCCTTCAATCTCGTATTTTAGTATGGAATACGGTTTACATTCTTCTTTGAAGATTTATTCAGGAGGTTTGGGCATCTTGGCGGGGGATTACCTAAAAGAAGCGAGCGACAAGGCAACCAAAATTACTGGGGTAGGTTTGTTATACCGCTACGGTTATTTCACTCAAAAACTATCATCAGCAGGAAACCAAGAAGCTGATTACGAAGCACAAGATTTTTCTAAAATACCGGTAACGCCTGTTATTGATGAGAGTGGCAAGTGGGTGATTGTATCAATAGATTTACCGGATAGGACGCTGTACGCACGTGTTTGGCGTGTGGACGTAGGTCGTATAGAATTGTACCTGCTTGATACTGATTTTGAGAACAACCGCGAGGACGACCGCTCTATCACTCACCACTTGTACGGTGGCGACTGGGAAAACCGACTTAAACAGGAAATGTTGTTAGGTTTAGGAGGTATTAAGATGTTGCGCAAATTGGGTATCGACAGCGATATTTACCACTGCAACGAAGGACACGCTGCTTTTATAGGGTTGGAACGCTTGAGCGAGTATATTGAAAACAACAACCTCACTTTCTCAGAAGCGATGGAAGTAGTACGCGCTTCGTCACTCTTTACTACGCACACGCCAGTACCGGCAGGACACGATGCTTTTGAAGAAGGGTTATTGCGTGCTTATTTAGGTGGTTATGCCGATAAGTTACACGTGAATTGGGAACAAATGCTGGCTTTGGGTAAGATAAACTTACAGAACCCACACGAAAAATTCTCGATGAGTAACCTTGCTGCCAACCTTTCACAGGAAGTAAATGGTGTGAGCTGGTTACACGGTGAGGTAAGTAAAGAAATCCTAAAAGACTTGTGGCCAGGTTATATGCCTGAGGAACTACACATTAGCTATGTAACTAACGGGGTGCACCAACCTACTTGGACAGCAGGCTTGTGGAAGGAAGTGGAAAACGAAGTATTTGGCAAAGACTACAAAACACACCACTACGACCCTAAGAGCTTTGAGGGTATCTATAAGGTATCTGACCAACGCGTATGGGAAATCAAAACGGCACTGCGCTCTAAACTCTTGCGCCGTGTGGAACAAAAACTGCGTTTAGAGAAGAATACACCTTATTTCTCACCGCGCCAGTTGGTGGAAATCAAAGAGAACTTGCGCGAAGATATCCTTACTATAGGTTTCGCACGCCGTTTTGCTACTTACAAACGCGCTCACTTACTATTTACAAATATAGAGCGATTAGATAAAATAGTAAACAATCCTGAGCGCCCTGTGCAGTTTATCTTTGCTGGAAAAGCTCACCCTGCCGATAAAGCAGGGCAAGATTTGATTAAGAATATTGTGGAAATTTCTAAATTACCACAGTTCTTAGGCAAAATATTGTTTATTCCTAACTACGATATGGAGCTTGCGCGCCATATGGTACAAGGGGTAGACGTGTGGATGAACACGCCTACACGCCCATTGGAAGCCTCAGGAACCAGTGGAGAAAAAGCTGCAATGAACGGTACTATGCACTTTAGTGTGCTTGATGGTTGGTGGGTAGAAGGGTATCGTGAAGATGCTGGTTGGGCTCTCCCTATGGAACGCTCTTACGAAAACCAACAGTATCAAGATGAGATGGACGCTGAGACGATTTACAATATTATAGAAGACGAGATAGCTCCTATATTCTATGACAAGAATAAAGACGGTATTTCATCACGCTGGTGTGCACTCATTAAGAACACTATTGCGAAAGTAGCCGTGAATTTTACGACTACCCGTATGCTTACCGATTACGAAAACCAATACTATTACCCAATGACTGAGCGGGTAAGCAAGATTAAAGACAATGGTTTTGCTATTGCGATTGAGCTTTCGAACTGGAAGCGCAAAGTAACTCAAGAGTGGGATAATATTAAAGTGGCTAATTTTAAAGTGCCCAATCGGAACGAGCAACTCATTTCTATTGGCAAAATATACAAAGGTGAAATTACCTTAGAATTGGGAGAATTACGCCCTGAAGACATAGGAGTAGAATTGGTAGTAGCCCAACATAAAGACGATAAGTTTAAAGTACTCTCGACAAGTGAGTTTACAGTAGTGGCTCAAGAAGGCAACAAAGCTACCTATCAATTGGAAATTGCCTCAGAATATCCAGGTGCTTTGCACTTAGCAATAAGAATTTTCCCAAAAAATAATTTATTGCCACACCGCCAGGATTTCGCTTTGGTAAAATGGCTATAACAAATAAATAAGTATTTCATTTTAAAGTATATACAAAGGAAATAAGCAAATATATAAAGGTTAAAAAAGCCTCTATTTTGGAGAGATTAAAAGAATAAGAAATGTTAAAATTAATAAAAAAATATCTCTAAAATGATTTTGTATTAAAATAATACTTATATTTGCACCAAAATTAAAATAGTAATCAAAATTCATTTTTTAAGTATGAAGAAAATCAAAGTAACTTTATTTGCTTTGGCTGCTGCTTTCTCGGTAGCAGTTCAAGCACAAGATGAAGACAGTCCTTGGCAAATAGGATTTGGAGTGAACTCCGTTGATATTCGTACCCCTGATGCATTCGGGGACTTAATGAAAGACTGGGGAGGGCCAAGCGATATCAATATCCTTCCAGCAGTTTCTCGTCTTTCAGTAGGTAGATATATCGGAGCTGGTTTTTCTGCTGAATTATCAGGTTCTTTAAACAAAATCGAAAAAGGATTCGGTTATGACAAAGATCTTGATAACAAAGTAGATTTTTCTTTCTGGTCTGCAGACTTAGCGTTGCAATACCACTTTAAATCTCTTTGGAACAAAGAGAAAGTAAAATGGTTTGACCCATTCTTACAAGTGGGTGGTGGTTATGCCGCTATTGACAACGAAGGTAAATTCCGCGCCTTAGGTGGTGGTGGTGTAAACTTTTGGTTTACCGAAAACATCGGTATTAACTTGCAGACAGCTTACCACCCTACTTTCCAATCTGATTCAGAAGTGGACTACTTCCAACATGCTGCCGGTATTACCATTAAATTTGGTAAAAAAGACCGCGATAAAGACGGTGTAGCTGACAAAGATGACCTTTGCCCAGATGAACCAGGTAAACCAGAATTAAAAGGTTGCCCAGACCGCGATAATGACGGTGTAGCTGATAAAGACGACGCTTGTCCTGATGAAGCTGGTAAACCAGAATTGAAAGGTTGCCCAGACAGAGACAATGATGGTATCGCTGATAAAGATGATGCTTGTCCTGATGAAGCTGGTCCAGCTGAATTTAACGGATGCCCTGATACTGATGGTGATGGTGTGCCAGATAACGTAGACCAATGTAAAGATGTAGCTGGTCCTAAAGAAAACAACGGTTGTCCTTGGCCTGATACTGATGGTGACGGTGTTCTTGATAAAGATGACCAATGCGTAGATGTACCTGGTCCTGCTTCAAACAACGGTTGTCCTGAAGTAACTGAAGAAGTTCAAAAGAAATTGAACGACTTTGCACGCACTATCTTGTTTGACGTAAACAAAGCTACTATCAAACCTCAATCAGCAACTGTATTGAACCAAATCGTTGACGTATTGAACCAATACAAGAATTCTAAATTCTCTATTGAGGGTTACACTGATATCAGTGGTAAGAGAGCTAAGAACCAAAAATTATCAGAAGATAGAGCTTATGCTGTTAAAGCTTATTTGATTGAAAAAGGTATCGATGAAGGTCGTTTGACTGCAAAAGGTTTCGGTCCTGATAAACCAATCGCTTCTAACAAAACTAAGAAAGGTAGAGAGCTCAACCGTCGTGTTGAAATCAACTTAGTAAAATAGTTGTTTCTCTAACCCTTTTGTTACACATAAAAAGAGGTTGCCCGTAAGGACAACCTCTTTTTAATTATTAATTATCAATTACTAATTGTTTATGCTCTCTTCTATCGAAATTCAGTTGCAAACCCTTCCTACTAACCCTGGTGTTTATCAGTTTTATGATGATAGTAACACGCTTATTTACGTAGGGAAAGCGGTTAATTTGAAAAAGCGCGTTTCTTCTTATTTTCAAAAAGAACACGACAATGCTAAAACACGTATTTTGGTGAGGAAAATTGCGCGCATTGAACACATAGTTGTAGCCACTGAAAGCGATGCTTTACTACTTGAAAACAATCTTATTAAGAAATATCAACCGCGCTATAACATTTTGCTGAAAGACGACAAGAGTTATCCGTGGATATGCGTGAAGAAAGAGCGTTTTCCACGTGTGTTCTCTACGCGTAGGGTAGTGAAGGACGGGTCGCTGTACTTTGGTCCTTATACCAGTATGAAAACCGTGCACACGCTTTTAGATTTGATAAAAGAGCTCTTTGCTTTACGTAATTGCAATTATGATTTATCGCCACAGAACATTGCCAACCACAAGTTTAAAGTGTGCTTGGAATATCATCTAAAAAATTGCAAAGGACCCTGTGAAGGTTACCAAAGTGAGGAAGATTACAACCACAATATTCAGCAAATTGTAGAAATTCTCAAAGGGAACTTTAAAGATGCCTTACATCAGTTTAAGGAGGAGATGATGGCTTTGGCTGCCGAAATGCGTTTTGAAGAGGCACATCTTATCAAGCAAAAGATACAGAGCTTAGAAAATTATCAGGCAAAATCTACTATTGTGAGTAGTAAAATCACGAATGTAGATGTATTTTCAATTGTTTCGGACGAGGAGTACGGTTATGTAAACTTTCTGCAAGTAGCCTATGGGGCTATTGTGAGAGCGCATACTTTGGAGATTAAGAAAAAATTAGAAGAGACTGATAGAGAGCTCTTGGAATACGCCATTATCGATATTCGAGAGCGCTTCTTCTCTAATTCAAAAGAGATTATCGTGCCTTTTGAAGTAACTCTTTCCGAAGGCTTGCAAGCGACTATCCCTAAGGCGGGCGAAAAGAAACAGCTCTTAGACCTCTCGATGCGCAATGCAAAACACTTCCGACAAGAAAGGTTTAAGCAGGAAAAAATAGTAGACCCTGAGCGCCATACGAACCGCATTCTCACCCAGATGCAACGAGACTTGCACCTATCGGTACCGCCTGCGCATATTGAGTGCTTTGACAACTCTAACATTCAGGGTACGAATCCCGTATCGGCGTGTGTGGTGTTTAAGAATGCGAAGCCGAGCAAGAAAGACTATCGACATTTTAACGTAAAGACCGTAGAAGGTCCTAATGATTTTGCCTCGATGGAAGAAGCTGTATATCGACGTTATCGGAGGTTGTTAGACGAAGACCAACCCTTGCCTCAGCTCATTGTAATAGATGGAGGCAAAGGACAATTGTCATCGGCATTGAAAGCCTTAGAGCAATTAGAACTGCGCGGAAAGATTGCTATTATTGGCATTGCGAAGCGTTTGGAGGAGATTTATTTCCCTGAGGACAGTATTCCACTATATTTAGACAAGCGTTCGGAAACCTTGCGAGTGATACAGCAGTTGCGCGATGAGGCTCACCGTTTTGGAATTACCTTCCACCGACAAAAACGCAGTAAATCGGCTATCATATCGGAACTTGATAAGGTAGAGGGAATTGGAGAAAAGACTAAAGAAACGCTTTTGCAACATTTTAAATCGGTGAAGCGCATACGTGAGGCTTCGTTAGAGGAGCTTACTCAAGTGGCAGGTTTCAGAGGGAAGAAAGTATTTGAATATTTTCAGGATCATCAATAGAAACAAACGCTTCATTTGTTAGTAATGACAATTTATTTTATAGCTTTGTTGTATGTTTCTATTATAGAAATTATCTATGATAAAACAGGATACAGTTCAACTGTAAGAGCTTTATAATCAAACGTTATTCGAAGCTTAGACGAAGGTAAGACGAACCTAAGGCGAAGGTAAGACGAAGAACAGAGGTAGAAAGGTGGTCTCTTAGATACCCATAATAAGCACTTCTGCTATAAAAATAATCTATACTTTTAAATAGAAAGTTTTTGATATATTATTCATAATTATTTCGTATCTTTGTCGCAAGTTTAAACTTCAAAAGAAAATTACAATGAAAAAGCTAAGTATGTTAGCCTTCGTGGCTATTACAATGACGGCTTGCAACAACAACATTAGTACAACACGAACCATTGAAAAAGAAAATATGAGCATATGATAAAGTAGCGTAGAAAGAGAAAAAACAAATAACAATGAAAGTTTCTGAAGCACTTCATATCACCAATAAACTATTTGAACTGTATAAAGAAAAAATGAGGGTAGGCCTACCTCTATCCTTTTCAAAAATAGAGGAAATACCTCTTACAGAAGAGAGTTTTCAGTTTTATACAGCAGTTTCGTCTATAGCTTCTTCTAAAATTGAAGGAGAGGAATTGGATATCGATAGCTATTTGAAACACAAATTAGACGGGGTGGCTTACCAAAAGAGTTTAGTGGAAAAACCTAACGATGTATTTAATGCTTATACTTTTGCCCAAGACAATCGGCTTACACCCACAAACTTACTAAAAGCGCATACTATTATCACAAAGAATTTATTAGGTGTTCATTCACAAGGCAAAGTGCGCACTTCGGATATGATTATACGTGATGTAGCAAAAGGAACTGTAATTTATGAGGCTTGCCCAAAAGAGGAAGTGGAAAGTGAGTTTAACGTATTTTGTAAGTTCTTAGAACAGCTTATAAAGCGAAAATTAACTGTAGAAGAAACTTTCTTCTATGCCTCTTTACTGCACTTGTTTTTAGTAAAAATACACCCTTTTGACGATGGCAACGGGTGTACAGCACGGTTGCTTGAAAAATGGTTCTTAGCTGAAAAAATAGGCTCTACTTGCTGGTTTATACCCTCTGAACTCAACTATTGGAAACAACGAGAAACTTACTATCACAATATTGCCTTGTTAGGTTTCTTTTACGAAAAACTGAATTACAACAACAGCATAGCTTTTTTACTGATGTTACCTAACTTTCTAAACACTTAATTATTAATTGCTAATTGTCAATTGAAAAAAGATGATACTCTTCTTTAAAAACCCTAAAAACACCCTTTACGCGGTAGCTACCGAGGCTGCCCTGAGCGAACAAAACCTCAACAAACTGAAATGGCTCTTTGGCAACGCCGAGCAACTCCCCTCCCCTACTCTCACGGGCACTTTCATCGGGCCTCGCGCCGCGATGATTACCCCTTGGAGTACCAATGCAGTGGAAATTACCCAAAATATGGATATCCACGGCATCACTCGCATCGAGGAATTTCACGAGGTAACCGACCCCAACACGGCTTTCGACCCTATGCTCTTTGAGCGTTACGAGGGTCTAAACCAAGAGAGCTTTACTATCGACATCAAACCGCAAACTACGGTTGAAATTGACGATATCGAAGCCTATAACCAACAAGAAGGATTATCGTTAAGCAAAGAAGAAGTAGCTTATTTAGAGAAACTATCCCAACAATTAGGCAGAAAACTTACGGATTCGGAAGTGTTTGGCTTCTCGCAAATCAACTCCGAACACTGCCGTCACAAGATATTCAACGGCACTTTTATCATCGATGGGGAAGAAAAACCATCGACTCTCTTCAAACTCATTAAAAAAACTTCAGAAGCACACCCTAATAGCATCGTATCGGCTTATAAAGACAATGTAGCGTTCATCAAAGGCGCTACAGCCGACCAGTTTGCGCCTAAAACTGCCGATAAACCCGATTTCTACGAAGTAAAACCTTTTGAAGCGGTGCTTTCGCTGAAAGCGGAAACTCACAATTTCCCTACAACCGTCGAACCTTTTAACGGGGCTGCTACGGGCTCTGGTGGCGAAATACGCGACCGTTTGGCAGGCGGACAAGGGTCTTTGCCTTTGGCGGGCACTGCGGTATATATGACGGCTTACCCACGATTGGAAGAAGACCGCCCTTGGGAGCAGGCTATGGCTGAACGCAAATGGCTGTACCAAACCCCTATGGATATCCTCATCAAAGCGTCTAACGGAGCTACTGATTTTGGTAACAAATTTGGGCAACCGCTGATTGCAGGCTCTCTCTTCACTTTTGAACACGAAGAGGGCGGTCGCAAATTGGGCTTCGACAAAGTGATTATGCAAGCTGGGGGCGTAGGCTATGCCAAAGCCTCTCAAGCGATCAAACATACCCCTAAAGAAGGTGACAAAATAGTGGTGCTTGGTGGTGAAAACTACCGCATCGGTATGGGGGGTGCTGCGGTATCGTCAGCCAATACAGGGGCTTTTGGGGCAGGTATCGAGCTCAATGCGGTACAACGCTCTAACCCCGAAATGCAAAAACGCACTGCGAATGCCATTCGTGCAATGGTGGAATCAGACGAAAACCCTATTGTTTCTATCCACGACCACGGAGCTGGCGGTCATCTCAATTGCCTCTCTGAACTCATTGAGGAAACCGGCGGTAAGATTGATTTGGACAAACTGCCCGTAGGTGACCCAACCCTTTCGGATAAAGAAATCATCGGCAACGAATCACAAGAGCGTATGGGCTTGGTATTGCCCGACAGTGCAATTGACCAACTCAAAGCCGTAGCCGACCGTGAGCGCGCGCCTATGTACGAAGTGGGCGTGGTAACTAACGATAAGCACTTTAGCATTGCTTCCGAAAAGAAGGGTACCCACCCTATGGACTTAGACCTCAGTGCGCTCTTTGGCAGTTCGCCTAAAACCATTATGGAAGACACTACCAGTCCGATTACTTACGAAGGTCTTACTTATTACGAAAGCAACCTCCGTCAGTATCTCACTCAAGTACTACAGTTGGAGAGCGTGGCTTGTAAAGACTGGCTTACCAACAAAGTAGACCGTTGTGTAGGGGGCAAGGTTGCCAAACAGCAATGTGCTGGCGCTTTGCAACTCCCTCTAAACGACGTGGGCGTAATGGCATTGGATTACAACGGCAAAGAGGGCATCGCTACCAGCATTGGGCATTCACCGCTTACCGCCTTGATTAGTCCCACAGCAGGTAGCCGCAACGCCATTGCTGAAGCTCTTACCAATATCGTATGGGCACCGCTCAAAGATGGTTTGCAAAGCGTATCACTCTCAGCCAACTGGATGTGGGCTTGCCGTAACCAAGGGGAAGATGCTCGCTTATACGAAGCTGTACAAGCCGCTTCCGATTTTGCTATCGAACTCGGTATCAATATCCCTACCGGTAAGGATTCCCTTTCGATGAAACAAAAATACCCCGATGGCGATGTGATAGCACCTGGTACGGTGATCATCTCGGCCATAGGGCATTGCAACGATATACAAAAAGTAGTAGAACCTGTGCTTCAAAAAGGCGGTGGTAATATTTACTATATCAACCTCTCAGCCGATCACTTCAAATTAGGCGGTTCGGCTTTTGCCCAAATCTTGAACAAAATAGGCGACGAGGCTCCTACCATCAAAGATACTGAAAACTTCAAAACAGCCTTTAACGTACTCCAATCGCTCGTACAAGACGGCAAAATACAAGCAGGACACGACATTAGCAGTGGCGGATTGATTACTGCGCTTTTGGAAATGTGTTTTGCTGAAAACAATTTAGGGGCAACTATCGACCTCAGCGGACTCTCTGCTGATGAAGACCTTGTCAAAACCCTCTTTGCTGAAAATGCGGGCGTACTTATCCAAGCTGATAGTAGCATGGAAGCCATACTCGAAGCACACGGTTTAGAATGGGCAAATATAGGCGAAGTCACCGAAGGCGAAGAACTTATCATCTCTCATTTCGGCAAAACTCACCACTTTAACATTCCTGAATTGTGCGATGTGTGGTTCCTCACTTCTTACCTTTTAGACAAACAACAAACCCAAAACGACAAGGCTACCGAGCGTTACCAAAACTACTCCGAGCAGCCTTTGCAATACACCTTCCCTACACACTTTACAGGCGAAAAACCCATACGACCCGCAGGCAAACGCCCTGTAGCAGCAGTGATTCGCGAGAAAGGTAGCAACTCTGAGCGCGAAATGGCAAATGCCCTTTACTTAGCCGGCTTTGATGTGAAGGACGTCCACACTACCGACCTTATCAGCGGACGTGAAACTTTGGAAGATGTACAGTTTATCGGGGCTGTAGGCGGTTTCTCCAACTCCGATGTGTTGGGCAGTGCCAAAGGTTGGGCAGGGGCTTTACTCTACAACGAAAAAGCTAAAAAAGCCCTCGATAACTTCTTTGCCCGTCCTGATACGCTTTCCGTAGGTATCTGCAATGGCTGTCAGCTCTTTATGGAATTGGAGGTGATTAACCCTGAGCATAAGGAGCACGGCAAGATGTGGCATAACGACAGTGGTAAGCACGAAAGCAACTTTGTATCGGTTACCATTCCTGAGAACAACTCGGTAATGCTTTCCTCTTTGGCAGGCAGTACCTTAGGGGTATGGATTTCGCACGGCGAAGGTAAATTCCACTTGCCTTTGACCGAAAGTGAGTACAACATCGTAGGCAAATACGCTTACGAAGGTTATCCTGCTAACCCCAATGGCTCCGACTACAATACCGCTATGTTGTGCGATAAATCTGGACGCCATTTGGTAACGATGCCCCACATTGAACGCTCTGTTTTTCCTTGGCAATGGGCGTACTATCCTGAGGCAAAACCTGCAGTTACCCCTTGGTTAGAGGCCTTTATCAATGCCCGCAAGTGGATTGAAGCGAAGAATGCCCAATAAAAATGGTAAATAAAATCTTAAAATAGGCCGTATTACAACTTTTAAAATTATGCTAAAACGGGCATTTCAACCCCCTTTTGTATTAAACTTTTGTTAAACTTGAATTTTTGCTTGACAAGTACGATTTTATTCGTACCTTTGCATCGCAATGAGGGTGGTAGCTCATTGTAAACTTCAAATAATAGTTTTCATAATTTAAAGTTTTGGTTGGTTAATGAAGAAGTCCGATAAATTCTTTTATCGGGCTTTCTTTTTTAGGTGTTGTAACACTTCTTCTAAATTAATTCTATGCTTGGGGAGACCTGAAGGAGCTCTAAGGTATAAGTTCTTCAAAAAAGGTTTCGAAATAATTCAAAAGTAGTTTAAGATGATTTTTAGCTAAATAAGGCTGTTGGGAGCATATGCTTAGCTTATACAAAGCTTATAGGAAGCTTATACGAATCTTGGACGATTGTTATACAAAGGGTATGTAAAAGGCTAAGAATAAGGAGTTAAGAGCAGGCGTTAATTAGTAGTTTTGAGGGTAATAAAACGACGAATAAAGAAAGGTGCGATGAAGATAGGACAATGATATCAAAGGTTTAGAAGAGAAGAGAATATTAGTTATTTTGTTTAGTAGCAATTTTAATTTTATTTCTTTTTTGTACAGAAGAAAACTGAAAAAGAGTCGTATAAAATGAGAATATTATACAGATGAATCGTGTAGTGTATACACAAAATGAAGTTTTTTGGCATATTGAAGAAAAAAGCACAAAAGATTATTAAATGCTGATAATAAGCTATTTGAGCGTAAAATAGATTACTTTATCATTTTTGGCACGCTATTTTCAATATAGATAGTGTAAGTTTGGCAGACGGGATGTTAGTGAAACTTGCAAGTGCATTTAAATCATAATAAATGATGACACTAAAAATTGCTTGAAAAAACTGAATTAAACAAAATTACTGAAAAATTGCTATAAGAAACATTGTTAGATAAAAATTATTCATTGAAACGAGATTTTGAGAAGACACAGAGATTGCTAAAATAAACATTGTTAATCAAAATTACTATAAGAAACATTGAGTCATTAAAGCAAGAACTGAAGAAACTAAATTACAAAGTCATTTATTAGGCTATTAAAAGACAAAATTTTATGAGAAAAAACAAATACTTTTAAGTTCATAAAATTTTTATTAGCTTAAAAGTATTCATTTTGGAGTTAGTAGTAGTATTTATATGCATTGTGAAAAAAGACTCTTCCGAAAGGGAGGGTCTTTTTTTATGGTTAATGATTAGTGGTTAATGGTTCATTAACTAATGATTTTGCTATTCGTTATTGAGGGTAAGCCTTACGATTTCAATTTTAGTTTGTGAGCAGGCTTCGATAGTGAAGGTAAAAGGAGGAATGGTTATGACTTCGCCTTGAGTGGGAATTTCTTCGTTGTGAAGGACGATAAAACCGCCGAGTGTTTCGTATTCTTCACTTTCTGGGATATCCAAATGATAGGTTTCATTGAGGTATTCTACCTCTAAACGGGCTGAAAATAGATATTCTGTGTCGGAAATTTGTTCTTCTATAAACTTATCTTTGTCGTGTTCATCTTCTATTTCGCCAAAGAGTTCTTCAACAATATCTTCTAAGGTTACAATTCCAGAAGTACCACCGTATTCATCGAGCACGACTGCCATACTTTTGCGCTTACGGGTGAGAATGTTTAGTACTTCGTTTATCTGAATGGTCTCAGGGATATTCACAATGGGGATCAATACTTCTTTGATGGTTTTAGGCTTTTTGAACATATCAAAAGAGTGCACGTAACCCAGAATATCGTCTATATTTTCATTGTATATCAATATTTTAGAAAATCCTGAAGAGACAAAGGTTGCTATAAGATTTTCAATAGACTCATTGAGTTCCACAGCTACTATTTCGGTACGAGGAATCATTATCTCTCGTGCCTTTACTCCTGAAAATTCCAAGGCATTTTGGAACATCTGCACTTCACTATCTACCTCTTCTTTTTTTGGAGCGTTTTCCATCTGTTCGGAGATATAATCTACCAGCTCTACTTTTGAGAATGAAAGAGGGACATAATCGCCTTTTGTTTTGAAGAATACGCGCAAAACAAAGTCGGAAATCCACATTACAAAACTGGAAAACGGGTAGAATAGCCAATAGAAGAAGTAAGCTGGGATAGCAAATACTTTTAGGAGTTGGTTTGCGTAAATCTGGAAGAATACTTTAGGCATAAACTCTGCCGTAATGAGAATAATGAGCGTAGATATAATGGTATGCCAAAGCACATTTTGGAAGAAAGGAGGCAAGAGAGCGGTCATCACCTTACCCATTTCAAACCCGTAGACTACAAGGGCTACGTTATTGCCCACAAGCATAGTAGCTAACAGTTTAGAAGGTTTTCGGGTGAGCTTAGTAAGCACATTAGCTATTACTCCTTCTTGCTTTTTAAGGATTTCTACGTGTACCTTATTGGAAGATACGTAAGCGATTTCAAAGCCTGAAAAAAAGGCTGAAAGCACGAGTGTAGTAAGAATAATAATTACAGAAATAGGTTCCATAAAAGTATAATAGAAAAAGGCAGTCGCTACCAACTGCCTTTTATATATGAAAAGATTATTTATTTGGTAGCCTTAGCTTTTACAACTAACTCTACGTCATCGTTGATGAATTTGTCTTTCAAGTTATCGAATACTGACTTAGAACCGTAGTTTACCCCAAAATCTACACGGTTGATTTTGAAAGGTTGAGAAGTGATGTTCACTTCATTATCGGTTATAGTAACAGTAGCAGGGAAAGTTACGTCTTTAGTTTTGCCTTTGATAGTAAGTGCACCAGTAAGGTTTTTACCGTTAAAACTTTTAAACACAAAAGTAGCTGTAGGGTACTCCTTCACGTTGAAGAAGTGGTCTACTTGCTCTGGGTCAGTACCTTTAAGGTGGGCTTCGAGGTCTTCTTTGCCTTTACCAGCCTGAAGGTCGAGTACTGTAACGGTATTCATATCTAATACAAATTCTGCATTAGTGATAGCACCGTTCTCTACATTCACGCCTCCTTTGGTTACATTTATAGTGCCATTGTGTTTGCCAGCAGGTTTAGAACCCACCCATTCCACTACTGAAAGTGGGTCTACCGAATAGGCAAAAACAGGCGCTTCCTGTATGTCCTCCCTTACAAACGCTTGTTCGGTAGTAGGGGTAGTGGTTTCAGCGTTTTGCTGAGTGTTAGTGTTGTTGCAACTAGTAAGTGCAACACTTGCTATAACAGCTAAGCTAAGTGTGATTTTTTTCATTAGTGATTTCTATTTTAAGTTATTTAATGGTGCAAAGATAAGAAAAAAATAACAATATACAATTTTTCTTATTTTATCGTTCTGAGGTATTCCAGTACTTCACGTGCTTGCTGAGGAGTGAGGTTTTGGTTGAGCATTAAGCTCTGATACTCTTGTACCAACTTTTGTGCGATGGGGTCTTGTTTTTCCATCACATCGGGATAGAGGATCATATTCATCACCCACTCGGGCGTACGGCGCTCCATCAAGCCTACCATTGCAGGACCTGTAAGTCGCTTTTTAGGGCGATGACAAGTGATACAGTAGCTATTGAAAATCTCCTCACCTTTGGCTGCCATTGCCGCATCGGGGGTATCAGCAAGTGGCGGGTTGAACGTGATAGGCTTTACTCCTTTTTGGTTTTGCCAATCGGGGAAATCGGGTTTAGGAATATCGGTAGTACTCGCCTGAGGTGCCGTAGTTTCAGGAGTGGTAGAGTTATCGGTGGTGTTGCTGTTATTGTTATTCGTTCCGCCACCACAAGCGGTCAAAAGTGCCATAGTGGCAAGTGTTAAAAAGTGTTTTTTCATTAGTGTTTTTATAAAAGTTTTACGACTTCTTTAGCAAAATAGGAAGCGATGAGGTCGGCACCGGCACGCTTGATGCTCACGATTTGTTCCATCATCACGGCATCGTGGTCTAGCCAACCATTAGCAGCCGCAGCTTTCAGCATTGCGTATTCGCCCGATACTTGGTATACAGCTACAGGCACTTCGCTCATATTCTTCACTTCGCGCACGATATCCAAATAGCAAAGCCCTGGTTTTACCATTACAATATCAGCACCTTCCTCAATATCCATACGGGTTTCGCGCAGGGCTTCAAGGCGGTTATGATAGTCCATTTGGTAAGTTTTCTTGTCTTTAGGAATATTCTGTGCATCTACGGGGGCACTGTCGAGCGCATCGCGGAAAGGACCATAGAACGCTGAAGCGTATTTAGCACTATAAGCCATAATACCTACGTTTTCAAAGTTGTTAGCCTCAAGGGTTTCGCGCAAGGCGAGAATGCGACCGTCCATCATATCGCTGGGCGCAATAAAGTCGGCACCAGCCTGAGCGTGTGAGAGCGCCATTTCGCAGAGAGCCTCGACAGTAGCATCGTTCTCAATGCGACCGTTTTCCACTATGCCGTCGTGTCCGTAGATAGAGTAAGGGTCAAGCGCCACATCAGTCATTACGAGCATTTGGGGTACCGTTTCTTTCACGGTTTTAATGGCGCGTTGCATTAAGCCATTAGGGTTGGCTGCTTCTACGCCCTTGTTGTCTTTAAGGTTATCGGGCACTTTCACAAACAAGAGCACCGATTTGAGCCCTAAGCTCCAAAGCTCTTTTACTTCTTTTGCCAATAGGTCGAGACTATAGCGGTAATAGCCAGGCATAGAGGCAATTTCTTCTTTTACGCCTGTGCCTTCAACTACAAAGAGGGGCACAAGGAAATCATCAGGGGTAACGATAGTTTCTTTTACCAAACTACGTACCGTATCGTTCACGCGCAAACGGCGGTTTCTTCTCAGTGGGAACATATATCAATTAATAATTAACAATTAGCAAAAAAATATTGTACTTCTTTTTCAAAAATCTCTATGGGATAGGTGTGCGCCATCGTGTTGCGCAAGTGAATTTCAGTAGGGTGAGAGGGTGTCATATCCTCACGAATTACGAACAACGATTCCCACGGGGTGATGACATCGTCTTGTAACCCGATAACTACCTGCCTATAAGCCGAATAATCGGTGTTTAGCCGTGGGCTAAAAGGCAGTTCGTGTTTATAAGTAAGGGCGGGGTTGAACAACAAGCAAGGTTTGTTAAGCACTTGTGCGAGATAATACACCACTAATCCTCCCAAACTTGAACCGATGAACACGTCCACTTCGGCATACTCTTTCTGCAATTGCTCAAAGAGCTTAGGGGCATTACGGTAATCAATCGTTGGGGCAAATATTTCACCGTAGGACGAAAGCACAGCGCGCCTGTCGTCTTGCAAATAGCTATCAAGCCCGTGTAAATAAAGTATTGTCATAATGAGGGCAAAGATACAAATAATTTCTTAAATGGCAAAATTGTCTTTTATTACCTATAATCAAAAATGTTTCGTTTAGAAAATTAGCTTTAACAATTTTTAAAATTTCAATAATTTGAAAATTGCTAAAAATCCATTTCTTACCCCCTCAAAATCAACTTAAAAACCTCTTTCCTTCATCTTAGCTTCGCCTTACCTTCGCCTTAGGTTCGCTTTAGCTTCGTCTCAGGAGGCTCAAAACCCTATTTTCTTTTTTATTTTCTAATTTTTCAATATTTTTCGTTTTTCTTAAAAATTATCACCCTTTGTCAATCTTCTCATTTTGCTAATTTGCCAAATCCCCTATAAAGATGTATATTTGCACTCTCATAATAAAAGACAACCTATATGTTCCAAACACTCTATCAATCAGCACCTTTTTCGCGCTTCGCCCCTACCGACTATCTACCAGCTATCCAAAAAGCTATTGCTGAGGCTCTTGCCGAAATCAACGCCATTGCTCACAATCCTGCCCCCGCTACTTTTGAAAATACCATAGAGGCTTTAGCGTATGTAGGCTTAGACCTCGACCGACTTACGGCGATGTTCTTCAACCTCAACAGTGCCGAGACCAACGATACCCTCCAAGCCGAAGCTCAGCATATTTCTCCGCTTCTCACCGACTATAGCAATGATATTCGCCAGAACGAGGCACTCTTTCAGCGTGTAAAATCGATATACGAAAGGCGTAAGAGCCTCTCGCTTTTGCCTGAACAACACACCCTTCTGGAGAAGACTTACAAAGGTTTTACGCGCAATGGGGCAAATCTTTCATTGAATGATAAAGCACGTTTGCGCCACATCGATAAGGAGTTAGCGCGCCTCAAACTGAAGTTTTCAGAGAATGTATTGGCTGAAACCCAGCACTATCAATGGAATATCACCAATAAAAATCAGCTCAGTGGGTTACCTGATTTTGTATTGGATATGCTTTCAGCAGAAGCCAAAAAGCGCAACAAAGAGGGCTATGTCATTACGCTTGACCTGCCTATCTACACCGCAGTAATGAAATACGCCGATGACCGCAGCTTGCGCCAAAAACTCTTTACTGATTACCACAGCCGTTGTGCAGGTGAGAGTGCTTATAGCAACGAAACCAATGTGTTGCGTATCGCTGAACTTAGGCAAGCGCGTGCTTCCCTTTTAGGTTATGAAAATTACGCTGTTTTTGCTTTGGAAGAGCGTATGGCAGAAACGCCTGCTACCGTAATGGATTTTCTCAACAAACAATTAGCTAAAGACAAGCCTCAGGCGCTCAAGGAATTGGAAGACCTGAAAGCCTTTTCAGAAATAGACGATTTTCAGCAATGGGACTTTGCGTATTACGCCGAAAAACTCAAGCAACAGCGTTACCAGATAGACGATTCACTGTTGAAACCTTATTTAGCATTAGACAAAGCAGTGGAAGGAATGTTTACAGTAGCTAAAAAACTCTACGGTTTGCAGTTCATCCTTACCGATAAAGTAGAAAAGTACCACCCCGAGGTACAAACTTACGTAGTAACCGACGAGAACGGTGAGTATCTCGCCCTTTTCTATACCGATTTCTTCCCACGTGCGGGCAAACGCAACGGTGCGTGGATGACTACCTACAAAGAGCAGTATATTGATAAGGAAGGTAACGATTCACGTCCGCATATCTCCATTGTATGCAACTTCACCCGCCCTACAGATAGCACGCCTTCTCTGCTCACTTTCAACGAACTGACGACTCTCTTTCACGAGTTTGGGCACGCACTGCACGGTATGCTTTCCAAGGTTACCTACCCATCGCTCAGTGGCACTAATGTTGCCCGCGATTTTGTAGAACTCCCCAGCCAGCTGATGGAGAACTGGTGTTATGAAGAGGAAACCCTGCGCCTTTTCGCAACTCACTATCAAACGGGGGAAGCCCTGCCTATAGAATGGGTAAAGAAAGTGAAGTCTGTCGAAGATTTTATGCAAGGGATACTCAATGTGCGTCAGCTTAATTTTGGTTTCTTGGATATGGCGTGGCACACCTACCCTCATTTGGAACGCCTTGAAAGTGTGCGCACTTTTGAACAAACCGCTACTGAAGCCACGCAACTCTACCCGTCAATTGAAACGATGTGCATCTCGCCCGCCTTTTCTCATATCTTCAGCGGAGGTTATGCCGCAGGGTATTACAGCTACAAATGGTCAGAAGCCTTAGAAGACGAAGCCTTGGAAGTTTTTAAGCAGGTCGGCTTTTTCAATAAAGAAGTCGCTACCCGCTTTCGCGACACAATCCTCAGCAAAGGTAGCAGCGAAAAAGAGACGACGCTTTTTAGAAACTTTATTTTCAAGTAAAGTCAGCGTTTCCGTCATCAAATGCGTTACGTGAAATTAATACAAGCAACCTGCTAACTGACAGATTTGCTAATCTGCTAATTAATCCTTACTTTTGTCCAAAATATTCACCTTTTTTATGACAACAGAAAATACACAATTAGTTATCCTTGATATTCAAGGGAAGTTATCTCAAATTGTTTCAGAATCAGCAGAAGTGTTGCGCAACAGCAGGATACTTATTGAAGGGGGCAAACTCTTAGACCTTCCTATCGTTTGGGTAGAGCAAATGCCCGATAAGTTAGGGTCTACGAATCCCGTTATTGCTGAGTTATTAGAAGGGTACACTCCCGTAAAGAAAAGTAGTTTTTCGGCTTGGGGCAATGCCGAATTTCGCGAAGAGCTTAAGGCAAACAAGCGCAAACACGTATTGCTCATAGGCATTGAAACTCATATCTGCATTTATCAAACGGCTGTTGATTTGCTTGCTGAAGGTTATGAAGTATCAGTAATTGCTGATGCGGTATCATCACGCACTGAGAGCAACAAGCGCATAGGTCTTACAATGTTGCGAGATGCAGGGGCAAAGGTTTTAAGTACTGAAGCGGTACTCTTTGCACTCTTGCGAACTGCTGAACACCCAAGATTTAAGGAAATAGCGAGGTTAGTGAAATAAGAATATAAAAAAGGCTGTAAGAAAATTCTTACAGCCTTTTTTACATTATCTTACTCCTACTTTTCTACTTTGATAGTGAGCACAGGTGTGCTGGAGTGGTTTACGAGGTCGCTACTGATACTACCGTTAAAGAAGTGCGCAATACCCTTACGTCCGTTAGGAAACATACAGATAAGATCTATCTTGTTTTCCTTTACGTAATTCAAAATACCTGTTTCTACACGAATATCATTATAAACGTGAGTTTCAAAATGCTGATGAGCGTGTTCAGCTTCTTTAAGGAATTCTTCCATACGTTTGTTTATTTCGGAAGTAGTAAGAAACTGATAAGGGGTATTCACATACACCAAATCGACCTTTGCTCCAAATATTTTGGCGAGTTTTAACGCCTTTTCGAAAGGTTTTAAAAAGCGCTTAGAGAAGTCGCAACCAAACATCATATGTTTAATTTTGAGCTTTTCGTGTGGGTTTTTAATCACCAATACAGGCACAGAGGAAGAGCGAATTACCTTTTCAGCATTAGAACCTATAAAGAGTTCTTTAGCTCCTGAAGCACCATTTGAGCCCATAAACACGAGGTTGATGTGGTGTTTTTTCACTACTTCTTCGACAGCTTCGGGCAGTGGAGCGGTTTCTACAAGGTCAATCACTTCAACAGTGGTATCAATTTCCTTTTTAAGGTCGTTAAAACGCTGTTTGGTGAGATTGAGGAAATACATCGCTTCGGGCACTGAAACTTGACTTTCGGTCATTAAACGGATAGGAAGTTCAATAGCGTGCAACACATAGACTTTGGCTTTGTGTTGTTTGGCTAAGTTAATCGCAACGTGTAGTGAAGCGATTGACTTTTCTGAAAAATCGGTGGTTACTAAAATGTTTTTCATAAGAATCTATTTTTTTAGTTAAAAGTTCTGAATTAAAAATTATGAGTTCATCATTTAGGTTTTAGTTAAAGTGACTTACTTCCAAAATTAGGTTTAGCTTATACAAAGCTTATAGGAAGCTTATACGAATCTTGGACGATTGTTATACAAAGGGTATATAAACATTTTATTTACAACAGTTTACAATTAGTATTTTTCTCGAGGAAAAACGGTGCTATAACAGCTATTAGTTATGACTCTACTGCACTTAACCGATAGTATTTCAACATTTTAAATAGCATTTTAGGCTATCTACGCGAGTATTGATGACTTGGTGTGATAGTTAAATTTCACGTGGTAAAAGTAGTGCTTATTTTTATAACTTCCAAACTTTTTTTACTTTTTTTCTTGTTATTTCAAAAAATCGTCGTACCTTTGCACCGAAAAGTAATACTTGAGGGGACATTTAAGTCCCCTCTTTTTATAGCAAATGAATTTTAAAGACCAAGTTAAAGAGTTAGTTGATAAGGCTTTGAGCGAACGTCCTGAACTCTTTCTCACTGATTTAAGCGTAGGAACGGACAATACCATTCGCGTGACTATTGATGGCGATAAGGGTGTGGGCATTGAGGATTGTATTGAACTGAGCCGTGCTATTGAGGGCTCTTTAGACCGTGAGGCGGTGGATTTTGCCTTAGAGGTTACGTCTTTCGGTGCTACTGAACCCTTTGTAATGGAACGCCAATATAGTAAGAACGCAGGCAGAACTGTGCAAATCACTACACTTGACGGCAAAACTCACGAAGGAGTGTTGAAAGGAATCAGTGAGGGCAAGGCGGTACTTGAGACTGAAACTCGCGAACCGAAACCCGTGGGCAAAGGTAAAATCACTGTAAAAAAAGAGCACTTTTTTGGGCTCACTGATATAAAAGAAACTAAAGTAATCATTAAATTTTAATTAAACGTATATGAATAGTCTTGAATTAATCGAATCATTCTCGGAGTTTAAAGATGATAAACTCATCAACCGCGAAACCTTAATGGCTATTTTGGAAGAGGTTTTCCGCAATACCCTAAAAAAGAAATACGGCTCTGACGATAATTTCGATATTATTATCAACCCCGATAAAGGCGACCTACAAATCTTCCGCAACCGTGTAGTGGTGGAAGACGGAGCTGTAACGAATGACAATCAGCAAATTGAACTTTCGGTAGCTCGCAAAATTGAACCCGACTTTGAGGTGGGGGAAGACGTTTCAGAGGAAATTAAAATTAATGATTTGGGTAGACGTGCTATCTTAGCATTGCGTCAGAACTTGATTTCTAAAATTCACGAGTACGATAGTATGACTATCTATCAGCGTTTCAAAGATTTGATTGGTCAGCTATACGTAGCCGAAATTCACCATATTCGCCACAAAGCTATTGTACTTTTGGACGATGAAGGCAACGAAATTATTCTGCCTAAAGAAAAACAAATTCCTTCGGATTTCTTTAAAAAAGGCGAACACGTACGGGGTATTATCGAATCGGTAGAGCTTAAAAGCACTAAACCTACTATTATTATGTCGCGTACCTCTCCCCTATTTTTGGAGCGTTTGTTTGAACAAGAAATCCCTGAGATTGCGGACGGGCTTATCACCATTAACAAGGTGGTGCGCATCCCTGGCGAAAAAGCCAAAGTAGCTGTTGATTCGTTCGACGAGCGGATTGATGCGGTAGGGGCTTGCGTAGGGGTACGCGGGGCTCGCATTCACGGCATTGTGCGCGAGTTGGGCAATGAAAATATCGACGTGTTGCCTTTTACTAATAATCCACAATTGCTAATCACTCGTGCTTTGGCTCCTGCACGCGTATCATCGGTGATTATCAACGAAGAAGAAAAGCGTGCCGATGTGTATTTGGCTAATGAAGAGGTATCGAAAGCTATTGGTAAGTCGGGTTATAACATTCGCTTAGCAAGTCAGCTCTCAGGTTATGAAATCGATGTATACCGCGAAGGAGTAACCGAAGAAGATATCGAACTCACCGAGTTCAACGACGAAATTGAAGAATGGGTGATTGAAGAACTGCAAAAAGCAGGACTTGACACGGCTAAGAGTGTGTTAGAACTTTCTGCTGACGAATTAATGCAACGCACTGATCTTGAAGAGGAGACTGTAAATGAAGTGTTACGCGTATTGGCAGAAGAGTTTGAATAGTGATTAGTGAAGCGTGAAAAAATGAAAATCTGTGAGAGCAGAGTATGTGAGGGAAGGAAGATTCTCTACAACTTAAACGAAGAATAATATATCCTATCTTCTTGCAAGGAGAATGGATTTTAATAAACATATATGAGCGAGGGAAAAAAAATAAGATTAAGCAAAGTTTTAAAGGAGTTCAATATCTCTATGGTAACTGCCGTAGAATATTTGAAGAAGGAGAAAGGGATAGAGATAGAATCTAACCCTAATACTTCTATTACAGAAGATATAGTGAAGTTCCTTTCGAACAAATTTAACGCTGACAAGAGTAAGCGTGAGGTTTCTAAAGAGATAGTGGAAGACAAGCGCAAAGAGCGTGAGGCTATCCGTATGGAGCAAGAGAAAGAGAACCAAGAGAAGCGCAAACAGCAGGAACAAGAGGTGATAAAAGCTAAAGTTCAACTGGCTGGACTCAAAACTGTGGGCAAAATAGATCTTGAGAAAGATAATAATAAAAAAGAAGAGGTAGCTTCTAAAACAGAAATTACTGAGCCTAAAGAAGTGATAACAGCAACTAAACAAGAAGCAAATTCTGCGGTAGCACAACCACAACTATCTGCTAAGGACAGTAAAGAAAAAGATAAGAAGAAAGACAACAATAAACCCGACGCTCAAAAGAATAAATCAGTTTATCAAAATCCATTGGCACAAACCGCTACTGTACAGAAGAAGAAGGAACAGTCCAACCATAAAACTAAGGAGGAACCTGCTTCTGAGACTTCAGCAGGAGTGATTGAAACTCAATACCAAAAGCTTACAGGTCCTAAGGTAGTGGGTGAGAAAATAGACCTTAGTCAGTTTGAGAAAAAGAAGAAAAAGCGCAAGCGCAACCGTAACAAGGATAAAGACAAAGAGGAGCAAACTACCCCTAATAACACTACTGGTACTACTAGCGACAGCGAAAAACGCAAACGCAAACGCATCCGCAAAGATGAAGTTAATTTAACTAAGAGTGGCAGTGAGACTGCTAAAAAAGAAAAGAAGAACAAGATTATTGCCAAAATAGAACCTACTGAAGAAGAGGTTCAAAAACAAGTGCGTGAAACCCTCGAACGCTTGCAAGGCAAAGGTGCTAAATCTAAAGGCGCTAAATATCGTAAAGAAAAACGCGAAACGCACCGCCAAAAAGTAGAGCAAGAACTCGCTGAACAAGAACAACAAGAAAAGATACTCAAAGTAACTGAGTTTGTTACAGTAAACGAGCTCGCTACGATGATGGACGTGCCTATCAACAAGGTTATCGGCGCTTGTATGTCGCTCGGCATAATGGTAACGATGAACCAACGCCTCGATGCCGAAACCCTTTCAATCGTAGCCGACGAATTTGGTTATGAGGTAGAATTTGCAACCGCTAACATTGAAGAGGCTATCCATACTGAAGAAGATAAACCTGAAGATTTAGTACCTCGCGCGCCTATCGTAACCGTAATGGGTCACGTAGACCACGGTAAAACTTCACTCCTCGACTATATTCGTAAAGAAAACGTAATCGCTGGTGAAAGCGGGGGTATTACCCAACACATTGGGGCTTACGGGGTGAAACTTGAAAGCGGCGAACGCATCACTTTCCTCGATACTCCTGGTCACGAAGCCTTTACCGCTATGCGTGCCCGCGGTACCAAAGTAACCGACATCGCCATTATCGTAGTTGCTGCTGACGACGATGTGATGCCTCAAACCAAAGAGGCTATCAGCCACGCACAAGCTGCTGGCGTGCCTATCATCTTTGCAATCAACAAAATTGATAAACCTAACGCCAACCCGGATAAGATTAAAGAACGATTAGCAAGTATGAACCTCCTCGTAGAAGAATGGGGCGGTAAAATCCAGTCGCAAGACATCTCGGCTAAACAAGGTATAGGTGTACAAGAATTGCTTGAAAAAGTGCTCTTAGAAGCTGAGATTCTCGAACTCAAAGCCAATCCTAACAAACCTGCTGTAGGTACTGTGGTAGAAGCTGCTCTCGACAAAGGTCGTGGCTATGTGTCTACTATACTTGTAGAATCAGGAACGTTGCGCATAGGTGACTACGTATTAGCAGGTACCAACTCGGGCAAAATACGTGCTATGCACGATGAGCGGGGCAAGAAAGTAAAAGAAGCAGGTCCCTCTACCCCTATTTCTATCTTAGGTTTGGACGGGGCACCTCAAGCTGGTGATAAGTTCTACGTATTTGAGGATGAGAAAGAAGCTAAACAAATAGTAGCTAAACGCGCTCAGTTGCAACGCGAACAATCGGTACGTACACAACGCCATATTACGCTTGACGAGATAGGTCGACGCATTGCCCTTGGAGACTTCAAGCAGCTCAACATCATCCTCAAAGGTGATGTGGACGGCTCGGTAGAAGCGCTTACCGATTCCTTCCAAAAGCTTTCAACCGAAGAAATCCAAGTATCGATTATCCACAAAGGTGTGGGGGCGATTACCGAATCGGATGTGTTGTTAGCCTCAGCTTCCGATGCGATCATCATCGGTTTCAACGTACGCCCAATGACCAATGCCCGCGCTTTGGCAGAGAAAGAATCTATTGATATCCGTACTTATTCTATCATCTACGATGCTATCAATGATCTGAAAGACGCTATGGAAGGTATGCTTTCACCAGTATTCAAAGAAGAGGTTACAGGTACTGTTGAGATACGCGAACTCTTCAAGATCTCGAAAGTAGGTACTATTGCCGGCTGTATGGTAACCGATGGTAAGATTTACCGCAACTCAAAAATACGCCTATTACGCGACAACGTAGTGATTTACACCGGCGAACTCTCCTCACTCAAACGCTTTAAAGACGATGTAAAAGAAGTGAGCAAAGGTTACGATTGCGGTTTGCAAATCAAGAACTACAACGATATTCGCGAGGGCGACGTCATAGAAGCCTTCCAAGAAGTAGCTGTAAAGAAGAAACTGTAAAAAGTAATATATAAAAGAAAGCGCCTTTAAGGGCGCTTTTTTATATCACTAAGCTAATTACTATCATTATTAGAAAAGGCTTTATGGTAAAAATCAGCTAATCGCACTGAGATAGCATCCATTTTTTGCTGAGGCGATAGTTTTTGAGCAATCGTTTGATAAATCTCTTCTTTGTGTTGCTCAGCAAAGCTACTTAGTAGTCCTTTTTCTTCTGTCATATTCTGAAATAGTAATATATAACCAACGTTTGTGCTTTTTTAGAATTTCTTCTTTTTCTCTTTCAGAAAAAGCTGAAAGTCGCTTTTCAGAAATGATTTTAGGGTAGATTTTGGGACAGAATATTTCTTCTTCTCCATAAGTTCTTTCATTTTTGTATACTCGGAAATATACTCGGAAATATACTCGGTTTTATACTCGCTTTGTATAAGTTCATAAAGTGTAGACATAAAAAAATACGCTCTAAGGCGTATTTTTATTAGGTTTTTCACTTGGGTGGAATATGGGGCTCGAACCCACGACCTTCGGAACCACAATCCGACGCTCTAACCAACTGAGCTAAAACCACCGTCTGTATTTTCAGGTGCAAAAGTAATACCTTTTTCCTAATCCACCAAATATTTAGATAACTATTTTTTAGTTGAGAGGTAAGAGTTAAGCGTTAAGAATATTTAGCCCTTTGATTTTCAATCTCTTTTTACTTCTTAATTACTTTACTTCCCTATTTTCTAATTCTCAAACCTGTTAATTTGCTAATTACATCTGCCCGTGTGACTCGAACCCATCTTTTGTTCGTTCAAACTTTATCATTTGCTTGTCGTGCTACGACCTTTTACCTCTACCAGCAATGGCGCTTTCTTGTCTTTCTCCGAAAGTTGTATCACCTCAGCTGGTAGTCGCCAATCAATACCTATGGTAGGGTCGTTCCAGCGCACACTACCCTCACTCTCGGGAGCGTAGTAATTGTCGCATTTGTATTGAAAAATAGCTTCTTCGCTCAGTACAGCAAAACCGTGAGCAAAACCTCTCGGGATAAAAAACTGGCGCTTGTTTTCTTCGTTTAGTATCACAGACTCATACTGCCCAAAGGTAGGTGAGTCTTTTCGCAAATCCACTGCTACATCAAGTACTTCTCCTTTTACCACTCTCACCAATTTAGCCTGTGCAAAAGGTGGTTTCTGAAAGTGTAATCCGCGCAATACCCCATAGGTCGATTGCGATTCGTTGTCTTGTACAAATACAGTGGGACTTACTAACTCATTAAATCGCTGTTGCGAAAACGATTCAAAAAAGTAACCTCTTCCGTCAAAAAACACCTGTGGCTCAATAATCACCACGCCTTCTATCTTAGTTCTGATTACTTTCATCGGTAGGATTTTGTTCTTCTTGTGCAGGTGCCACTTCTTCTGCTGGCTCTATAGGTTCTACTACTTTTGTGCGTTTACTCTTGCGTTTGGTAGCTTGCAAATGCGTGATACGTTCATTTATCAAGTCTCCTGTGATGAAATCTATATTAGGCTCAGTATACGCTTTCTGATACGTTTTCAGTGCCTTTTTATCATCGCCCATCTTTTCGTAATATTCAGCTAAAAAGAAGTTTGGCATCGCTGTTTTTAGGTAACCGTTATCCTCTACGTATTTCGCCAATTTCTTCAGCGATTCCCAGTCTTGCGACGAATTAATAGCCGTATAAGTAGCCATCACATCGTTTAGTATAGGCACTTTCTTTACGCCCAACTGTTTGTAAATAGTGTTGTATTTGTTCTCCAAATATTCGTAAATCCCCGTTTCAAGGGTCTCCATTTGGGTCTTAAACTCCTTACCTCCTATCGGCTTATAAATATCAAAACTCATATCAAATGCCTGTGCTATCCCTTGCAATTTAGCAGCGTTCACTGAGCTTCCTTTAAAATCCACAAAGTAATATTCTACTGATTCGTGCACAGGCGCCGAGCGCATCGCTCTTTCAAACTGAATTGCCTTGTCATACACCACTTTGTTTTCCACATCGGCAGTAGCCATATAGTAAAACAAACGGTTAGGCACTCCCGCTGCCAAAGCGTGCGAAAACTCCTCTCCCATACGCGGTAGAGCCACAGGGTTAAGGCTTACTATCATATTAAAAGTAGGGTTCTTCTCGGCAAGCATATAGTAATTAGCCAAAAAGCCCGCCTCTTCCGATGCTACCACCGCTTTTAGGTCGGCTATCGGGTATTTCCCTTGTATGTAAGGTACCAATTCCGCCGATACAAACTCAAAGAAACGAGCCGACTCATTAATAGGGCGACCCACCTCTTCTACTACCGTTACATCTTCTTGTTTGGGCTCAAACACACCCACTACTATGCACTTAGGCATTTCACCAAACTGTTCGTAATAACGCACTGTCGAAACAACGGGCTCCATCAGCGTTTCCGCATTGAGCACCACTATCAGCGGATACGCCTGTCTATCCGTGTACTTTTCAGGTTTGTAGATGCCTATCTTCTGTTTCCTGTTGAGCCTCCCTGACGAAAAAGTCTCCGAAATAATCTGTGAAAACGCGCTTTGTAAGGTTACTAAAGCGATAACAATTGTAAGAAATTTCTTCATTATTTTATAGTATTTACTTTAATTTTAAACGCACAAATGAAGCAAAAATGCTCCATATAGCAAAATTTTAAGCATCTTTTAACGAAATTTTAACTTTATACCGATACCTGCGCTTTAATCGTAGGGTAAGGGTCATAGCCTTCTAAACGAAAATCGTCATAATCAAAGGCAAACAAATCCTTCACTGCCCGATTCAAGTGCATCGTAGGCAAAGGGCGTGGCGTCCTGCTGAGCTGTAAAGCTACCTGCTCACGATGATTGTTATAGATGTGCACATCACCAAAAGTATGCACAAAATCTCCTAATTGCAAATCGCATACTTGCGCAAGCATCATCGTGAGTAACGCATATGAAGCAATGTTAAAAGGCACCCCTAAAAACACATCGGCACTGCGTTGGTATAACTGACAAGACAATTTCCCATCGGCTACGTAAAACTGAAACAGTGCGTGACAAGGAGGCAATGCCGCTTTACCATTGGCTACGTTCTCCGCAAACGATTTTCCTGTATCAGGCAATACCGACGGATTCCAAGCCGAAACGATAATCCGTCGGCTTTCAGGATTTTGTTTAAGGGTCTCTACCACCGTTTTTATCTGGTCAATCGCCTCGCCATTCCAGTGGCGCCATTGCGCTCCATAAACAGGACCGAGGTCGCCGTTCTCATCTGCCCATTCGTTCCAAATGCGCACACCGTGGTCAGTGAGATATTTAATATTCGTATCGCCTTTTAAAAACCAAAGCAATTCATAAATCACCGATTTTAAGTGTATCTTTTTAGTCGTTACCAGCGGGAAACCCTTATTAAGGTCAAAGCGCATTTGGTAACCAAATACACTGGTCGTACCCGTGCCGGTACGGTCGTCTTTAGAATAGCCATTACTCAGAATATGGCGCAAAAGGTCGTGATATGTTTGCATTTTTAATGTGATTCAAGATTTGAAAAAATTAATAATATCTGGTTTATTGAGAGTTATCTTCTTCGTACATAATGACCGCCTCTACCTCCCCCTTTGAAGGTAGTCCGCGAGAGCGGAGTATGTGAATAAGGGGGATGTTTATAATCAATAAGTTAATCCAACTTTTCATTAGTCTTTTTAGTTCAGTATTAAACCTAAAGAGTTAAATCGGCGCAAAGATACAACAATAATAAAGAAAACCAATACCCCAACCCCACCTATTCTATCAACTCACTTATTCCCAAATTTTTATATATCTCACCTTCACCATACTCCCCCTCTCTGAGGCTGTTGGCAGTTGCCAAGTAAGTGAATAGAGAGGTTTTATCTCTTTTACTTATGAACTTTGCCAAAGTTTGGAACTTTGGCAAAGTTGAAAAAGAAGCAGGCTTCTCTCACTTTTCCATCACTACATTCCCCCTTTGAAGGGGGTTAGGGGGATGTTTCTCTCACTTTTCCGTCGCCATATTCCCCCTCTCCAAGGTAGTCTGCGAAAGCAGAGTATGTGAATAGGGGGTATGTTTCTTTCGCTTTTCCGTCGCATCTCCCCCTTTGAAGGGGGAAGGGGGGATGTTTTCTTCGTCATTCGTTCCTCGTCCATTTCTCCCTAATGCCTATTGCCTAATGCCTATTGCCTCTTCTCTTTCTTTCGTCTCGAAACCCCATTTTTGGCATTTTTAGTATTATTGTATTACAGTATGAATCAACCACTTATACACCCTTTGTATAACAATCGTCCAAGATTCGTATAAGGTTCCTATAAGCTTCCTATAAGCTCAGCATACCCATTTTACCTTTTACCTTTTATCTTTTACCTAAAAACCCCTTCCGAAACGCTTTGTTTTTTTTCTACAACACCAATATCCCATTTTCCATCACATATTCCCCCTCAGAGAGGGTTGTCCGCGATAGCGGAGTAAGTGAATTAGGGGGAGGTTATCTCTTTCAGCCTCCTCAAAGTTTTGAGACTTTCTTCAATAAGTCCGACTCGTCCTAACAAGTCTAACCAATCTCCCTATTACTGCCCGTGCGGCTCGCACCTGTCGTGCTACGACCTTGGGCAAAGTTGATTTTTTGGTATTATTGGCATTATTGGTATTAAAAAATTATTTCGTACCTTTGCAACGCACTTATGTTTAACCTTTATATTACAAATTTTATGAAACGTTTATTTATGATTACTATGTTACTGCTAAGCATTTCAGCAGTAAGTTGGTCACAAGTGACTGTAGGAATACGATTTTCGCATCTTCCTGTCTTTCAGTGGATAAGTGGTTATACCAGCCCACCAGAAGCCAATGTAGAATTTGGTAAATTTGTTACCTATTTCAATGCAGGAGGCTTTCTTCACTTTCAGTTGCAAGAGCATTGGGCATTACAAGTGGAAGGAATTTATAGTATAGGAGAGCTCCCTTTTAGCGCTAATTACCCCAATAGCCCAATAAACTCCTCGTACCTAATTTCTTATTTAGATTTTCCCATATTATTGCAATACGAGGGTAAAAAACCTATTAGAGGCTTTGTGCAGTTAGGCATATCACCTAAGGTTTTAGCGCTTCGTGAGCCCTCATCAGATTTTGATTTTTATCGGTCTGATATGGTTTTTGGTACAGTGCGAGATTTTAAACATACCATAGCAATGGGGCATATAGGAGGTGGCGTGCTCTTTGAACGCCGACATTGGCTCTTTACAGCCGATGCGCGGTTTTCAGCAAGTTTGAATACCATAGCCAACTATAAACCTAAGTACCTTGTCGATATGAGTACTGCACATTTGTATTCTTTTAGCATTTCATCAGCAATAGGCTATAAGTTTTAGTCCTAAGGTATTATTGGCATTTTTGGTATTATCAGTATTATTCCCTATCTTTGCACTTTCTAAAGATTAAATCAATTCATTCAATGAAAAAAATACTTTTAGCCCTCTCTGTTTTTGCTTTTACGCTGAATATAACAGCCCAAGATAACCCTTGGCAACAACAAGCTGATTACCAAATGAACGTAACGATGGACGTGAAAACCTTCCAGTACAAAGGCACCCAAAAACTCACGTACACGAACAACTCCCCCGATACGTTGCGCACAGTGTTCTATCATCTCTATTTCAATGCTTTTCAACCTAATAGCGAAATGGATAGCAACCTGCAAACCCTCCCCGACCCCGATAGACGTATGGTAAATAATCTTGGCACTGCCAAAAAACCAATATACGAAAGCCGTATTGCTAAGCTTTCACCTTCCGAAATCGGCTCTCTGCGCATTACCGCTATGAGTCAAGACGGACAAAAAGCTACTTTCTCTCACGAGAGTACCATTCTAAAGGTAACCCTCCCCTCCCCTATCCTCCCTCATAGTAAGACGGTTTTAGATATGACCTTCGAAGGGCAAGTGCCCGTGATGATACGCCGTGCAGGTCGCAATAACCCCGATGGCGTAGCCCTTTCAATGGCACAATGGTACCCAAAAATGGTAGCTTACGACCATCAAGGTTGGCATACTACCGAATACATAGGTCGAGAGTTCTACGGCGTATGGGGTAACTTCGATGTGAAAATTACCCTCGATAAAACCTATGTAGTAGCAGGTTCAGGCGTGCTCCAAAATCCTAATGAAATGGGCTTCGGTTATGAAGATAAGGGCGTAAAAGTACCTAAAACCAAAGGAAAAACTAAAACGTGGCACTTTGTAGCCGAACGTGTACACGATTTCACTTGGGCTGCCGACCCTCAGTTTACTCACGATAAACACACCCTTACCGACGGTAAAACCATACATTTCTTTTACAAAAAGTACCCAGAGAATTGGAAGCGTATTCAGCCCGATATGCTTAAAGTATTCGATTATTTCAATACGCTTATAGGCAAATATCCTTGGCCTCAATACTCTTTCATTCAAGGAGGCGATGGCGGTATGGAGTACGCAATGTGTACCCTTATGGTAGGCGGTGAAAAATACGAGAGCTTAGTAGGTACTGCCACACACGAGCTGGCTCACGCTTGGTTTCAGCACCTCTTAGCCACCGATGAAGCAGCTTATCCGTGGATGGACGAAGGTTTTACCTCCTACATACAGTCGCTTGCCGAACAGCAAGTGTTACACCTCATTCCAGCAACCAACTATCCTTTTGCAAAAGCTTATAACGGTTACCTAAACTTAGTGAAGTCAGGTCTACAAGAACCCACCATCACTCATTCCGACCGTTATGCGACGAATTACGCCTATAGCATTGCCGCTTACTACAAAGGGCAGCTCTTCCTCACTCAGTTAGATTATCTAATGGGTAACGAAGCACTGATGAAAACCCTCCGTCGCTATTACCAAGAGTATGCTTTCAAGAACCCAACCCCTAATGATTTTATCCGTATAGCCGAAAAGGTATCAGGTATGCAATTGCAATGGTTCCTCAACGAATTTATGCAAACTGACCACACCGCCGATTACGCTATTGATAAGGTAGAAACCAAAGGTGATAAAACAGCAGTTACCCTCAAACGCTTAGGGCGCTTACCCCTTTCCATCGACCTTTTCGTCACCGACAAAGCAGGTAAAACTGAATACGTATATGTGCCTTTACGAATGACTTACGGCGAAAAAACCAACACCTACCCCGAGTACTCACGCACCGTAGTTCCTGCTTGGGGTTGGGGTAACCTTACCTACACTTTTGAACTCAATATGCCGTTAGACAATATCCAAAGTATAGTATTAGACCCTAATAACAGAAGTGTAGATATCAACAGAGAGAATAACGTTTATAAGAAATAATATGTACACTGTTATTATCTTTTTAGGATTTTATAATTTGCTTTTTGCTGTCTTCCATTTATTGTTTTGGAGACTTTTTAAATGGAAAGAAGAAGTGCGCAAACTCAGTTTTGCTAATCGCGGAATTATCCAAATCCTCAATGTACAAATAGTCTATTATTTTATAGCAGTTGCATTAGTTTGTTTCTGTTTTACTAACGAACTTCTCACTACTGACTTAGGTAAAGTTTTCCTACTCGGCAACTCGTTGTTTTGGGCAATACGTTTGGTGCAACAATATATATTCTTGAGAAAAAATAGTTTTGTAATTCACTTTTTGGCAGTACTATTTTTGTTAGGGGCAGTATTATTTTTCTTACCCTTGCTTTACTAAATTAGTATTTTCTAACACCTAATACTTGATAATGAATTTCAACTCCACCATATATGGCTATTTAGAAAATAGCGTTACTGCAGGTCGTATTCCGCACGCTCAGCTTTTTATTGCGGGAGAAGGACAAGGAGGTCTACAAATGACTATTGCTTACGCAACCCTTATCCTATCGCAAGATAACCCTAAAGCAAAAGCCCAATGCGCTCAGCTCGCTCACCCCGATTTGCACTTCGCTTTCCCCACAGCTATTAATGACAAGGTAAAAAAAGACCCTGTGAGCTCACTATTTATGGACGAATGGCGCACATTTGTAAAAGAACAACCCTACGGCTCGCTCTTCGATTGGTTGGTGTTTTTAGGTATTGAGAAGAAACAAGCCAATATAGGAGTGAACGAAGCTAAGGAAATCACCAATAAATTAGCACTCAAATCATTTGAAGGTGGTTATAAAGTGATGATTATCTGGATGGCTGAGAAGATGAACACCGAAGCGTCTAACAAGCTCCTCAAACTCCTCGAAGAACCCGCCGATAAAACAGTCTTTCTCTTAGTAGTAGAAGATGAAAATGCGCTCTTAGACACTATCAAATCTCGTTGCCAAATCTTGCGCTTCCCTCCGCTGAGTGAGAACGCTATCAAAGATGCATTAGTAGAAAAAGGATTAGTGGATGCCGAAGCGACCAAAATAGCCCTACGCGCTCAAGGAAACTTCAACAAAGCCCTCCAACTGATGAACAACAAAGAAAGCGAAGAAGCCATTTTTGAGCGTTGGTTTATTGCGTGGGTGCGCACAGCCTACCGCGCGCGTGGTAACAAAGCCTCTATACAAGGACTCTTGCAGTGGAGTGACGAAATCAATACCGTAGGGCGGGAGGCGCAAAAACAGTTTTTGCAATACTGCGCTGAAGTATTCCGTCAGGCGTTCCTACTGAACTATACCGCCTCTGGTTTGGTATATATACAATTCACCGACCCTACTTTTCAACTTGCCAAATTTGCCCCTTTTATTCACGGTGGTAATATCGAGGCAATACACAACCTCCTCGAAGAAGCCCAATTACACGTAGAGCGCAATGGCAATGGCAAAGTTATTTTCACCGATTTAGCCATTAAACTCACAAGATTGTTACACACTAAGCAATGAGAAAATTTTCTAATTTTCTAATCTGCTAATTTTCTAATTTGAAATTATGTTAACCGCAATTTCCCCCATCGATGGTCGTTATGCCGATAAAACGACCTCCCTTGTGCCTTTCTTCTCCGAAATGGCACTCATTCGTTATCGCGTGCAAGTGGAAGTAGAGTATTTTATTGCTCTATGTGAACTTCCCTTGCCTCAACTCTCTGATTTCCCTAAAGAAAAATATGCCAAACTGAGAAAAATCTATCAGAATTTCTCTGAGAAGGAAGCAGTGAAAGTAAAAGAAATCGAGCAAACCACTAATCACGATGTGAAAGCGGTGGAGTACTTTATCAAAGAAGCATTTGATTACTTGAAATTAGAAAAGTACAAAGAGTTTATCCACTTTGGACTCACTTCTCAAGACATCAACAATACGGCTATCCCGCTCAGTGTAAAAAAGGCAGTACAACAAGTGTATTTGCCTGCTTTAAAACAACTGCTCAGTAAGCTTAGAGGTTTAGTAATCGAATGGAAAGATGTGCCCTTATTAGCACGCACCCACGGTCAGCCAGCTTCTCCTACACGTCTGGGCAAGGAGTTTGACGTGTTTGTAGTGCGTATAGAGCAACAACTGAATAGTTTGATGGAAGTGCCTTATGCGGCTAAGTTCGGGGGGGCTACAGGTAATTACAACGCTCATAAAGTGGCTTATCCTAACATCGATTGGAAGGCTTTCGGCACTCGCTTCGTAAAAGAAATACTGGGTTTGCACCACTCTTTCCCCACCACTCAAATTGAACATTACGACCACTTAGCGGCACTCTTCGATGCCCTCAAGCGTATCAATACGATTCTCATCGATTTAAATCGCGATGTTTGGACATATATCTCTATGGATTACTTCAAGCAACAGATAAAAGCTGGCGAGGTAGGCTCTTCGGCTATGCCTCATAAAGTAAACCCTATTGATTTTGAAAACTCCGAAGGTAATTTAGGCATAGCCAACGCTGTTTTAGAGCATTTATCGGCAAAATTACCTATTTCCCGTCTACAACGCGACCTCACCGATAGTACTGTATTGCGCAATGTAGGGGTACCTTTTGGTCATATACTCATAGCCCTACAATCTACCCTCAAAGGACTCAATAAACTCCTTTTAAATGAGGATAAAATCCGTGAAGACTTGCAAGACCATTGGGCAGTAGTAGCCGAGGCTATCCAAACGATTTTGCGTCGTGAAGGCTATCCTAACCCCTATGAAGCCCTCAAAGCCCTCACGCGCACCAATACCGCTATCACTGCCGAGACTATCAGCAGTTTTATCGATACTTTGGAAGTAAGTGAAGATGTGAAGGCAGAACTAAAAATCATCACTCCCGAGAACTATACGGGCGTTTAAAACAACTGCCACAATATCCAATAAAAAAGCCTACTTGAAATTTCAAGTAGGCTTTTCTTTTTTATAAATACTTCATCTATTAAAAATCCACTTCTACCCCTAATTTTTTAGCAATAATCGCATTGATATACTCCGAAAGGGCTGGAATACTTACGCTCTCCAATACGGTATTTGCAAAAGCATAGGTGAGTAAGGCAGAGGCTTCTTTCTTGCCGATCCCGCGGGTTTGCAAGTAAAACAGTGATTCATCGCTCAAAGAGCCTACGGTACAGCCGTGTGAGCACTTCACATCGTCGGCGAAGATTTCCAACTGAGGTTTGGTGTATACCGTCGCTTTATCCGATAACAAAACATTGTCGTTCTGCTGGTAAGCATTCGTTTTTTGGGCGATTTGCTCTACCATTATCTTCCCGTTGAACACATTGGTAGCGGCATCATTCACAATGCTCTTATAATCCTGATGACTCTCGCAATTAGGGTGTGCGTGGTTCACCAAAGTGTAATGATCGGTGTGCTGGGTGCCTTTGAGAATGCTCAAACCTTTCAAAGTAGATTCCAAATATTCGCCTTGATGATAAAAATTCAAGTTGTTGCGCGCAAGCGTACCGCCAAATGAGAAAGTGTGCACGCTGGCGTGGCTGTTGGCTTCTTGTGAGATATAAGTATTGTCAATCAGCGAAGCCGTTAAGCTATCGTTTTGGAGTTTGTAGTAATCCAAGAAAGCGTTTTTAGCTACAAACACTTCGGTTACCGCATTGGTAAGGATAGCGGTTGCTGTTTCCGATAAATTTTGGTGTTTCTCAATGATTTTTACTTGTGCATTCTCGCCTACCGCAATAATGTTGCGCGGTTGGTAGCAAAGGTTTTCATTGCTGTCGTTCAAATACAGCAACTCAATAGGTTTTTCTATTACTTTTCCTTTGGGCACTTCAATATATACTCCTTCACAGGCAAAAGCCGTATTGAGGGCAGTAAATACATCTCCTTTTTCGGTAGTAGTGTTAAAGTACTTTTTGATAAACGCTTCTCCGCCCTTATGTAAGGCTTCGAGCAAAGGGGTAACCGTAACACCTGCGAGCTCTTTGTCGCTCGTTTCAGGGATGTAATAGCCATTTACAAACACCAATACGTGGCTACCCTCAATAGCGTGCTCGTACAACACTTCAGGTGAAAGGGTTGTTTTGCTGCGCACTGGTTGCCACAAGTGGTAATCAGTGGCTTGTAGCTCAGTGAGGGAAGTGTATTTCCACGCTTCTACTTTTTGGTGCGGGAAGCCTTTTTCGGCAAAGAAACTGAGGGCTTCCTTGCGAATCTCTTTTAGTATATCGTTTTTATGAGGGAACTGCTCAAAAGCAGCTACCCATTTGTCTTTTAAATTAGTCATTAGTTGTTAGTCGTTAGACGTTAGTCATTTAGTTGTTAGCGATAAGCCAATGGTATATAGGGTTACGATGTTATCAACTTCAGTGTATTCACCTATCCACTGCCCATTATGGTAATGTAGGCTATCTATATCAGTTACTTTGTCAGTATCAGAATAAGGTTCGTAGATGTAAGGTTCAAAACCTTTGAATACGATTTCTTCTTCAATAGTCATCGTGCTGATATTAAAGAGGTAATGCCTATCGCAACTGATGTTGGTTACCAAAAATTTTGCACCTTCAAAAGGAGTTAACATAACTGACCACTCCTTGGGGAATTGGTGTTCTTTGAGCGTTTGTAGTGATGGATAGGCTACTACATAGAGTTTACTACTGTAGAAATCAGTGAGTACCGCTTCTTTTTCATTGAGCATACAGCAGAAATCTACATCATCAGGGAGTTCTTTAGCTACACTTAATTTCCCTTTTTCAAAAGATAGCAAATAGCTTACACAACCATCCTGTCCGCCATGAAAAGCAATCGCTATACCGTTGTTAGGTAAAAGCTTCATCTCTATACCTGCCTCGTAGATTTCGTCCTCCATTGGCAAAGAAGCTATTGCATTTCCTTGCAGGTCGTGTACCCATACGGTGATATGCTCAGCATCGTTGCGTTCGGCGAGCCAAATTTGCTGGCGTTCTACAGCTAATAAAGCTCCGCATATCGGTTTATCCACTTGCCACAACAGTTCTTTTTCAAAAGTGTAGAGCGAAAAACCTTTAGTTTCATTACAAACACCTATTTGCTGATGTGTGTAGTCAATCGCAAAGAGGTCTCGCCTTTTTAAAGACTGAAATGCTTTGGGCAATAGCGGGTTTTCTAAGGTGTCGGTGAATTTTTCAATAACCATTTGTTTCTATAATTGATTATCAACTTAGGGGTTGCTAAAAATCGCATTTGCGTCGCTACAATTCCCCCTCTTTGAGGGGGGTAGGGGGAGGTTATGTTATATTTATTTTGATTATCAACCTCCCCCGTTCCCCCTCCAAAGGGGGACAATCCGCAAATATACCTTTTTAAGACTTTTCGGACAGTCCCCAAAGTTTTGTGACGCATTCGTAATTTGTCATTCGTAACTCGTCATTAGTTTTTCAGCCAATCGTAGCCTTTTTCTTCGAGTTCTAAGGCGAGGTTTTTATCGCCTGTTTTTACGATTTTACCTTCTGAAAGTACGTGTACATAGTCGGGTACGATGTAATCCAACAAGCGTTGGTAGTGGGTAATCACAATCACAGCGTTGTCTTGGCTTTTGAGTTTGTTTACCCCATTGGCTACTATGCGAAGAGCATCGATATCCAGCCCTGAATCGGTTTCGTCCAAGATAGCGATTTTAGGTTCGAGCATTGCCATTTGGAAGATTTCATTGCGTTTTTTCTCACCGCCAGAAAAACCTTGGTTGAGGGAGCGAGAGAGAAAATCGGGGTTGATATCTAAGAGGGCTGCTTTTTCGCGTATCTTTTTGAGGAGTTCGGCAGCGGGCATTTCCGGTAATCCTTGTGCCTTGCGACTCTCGTTGATAGCCGTTTTGATGAAGTTAGTTACTGAAATACCAGGGATTTCAACAGGGTATTGGAAGGACATAAAGATGCCTTTGTGAGCACGTTCTTCGGGCGCATCTTCCAACAGACTTTCGCCGTTTAGGATTATATCACCTTCGGTAACTTCAAAGTTTTCGTTACCTGCGATCACAGAGGAGAGGGTAGATTTACCCGCTCCATTAGGACCCATAATGGCGTGTACTTCGCCAGCTTTTACTTCTAAGTCAATCCCCTTGAGGATTTCCTTACCGTCCACACCTGCGTGGAGATTTTTTATTATTAACATTCTTATTGGTTTTTAAATTGAGTTTTGAGTTTCAGGGGGCAAAGTTCCGATATTATTTTGAATTATGCAAAATTAAGTAATAAGGTATAGGGGTAGTAGTATAGATTTTTCTTATAGGGAATGCACCTAAAGGTGTAGAAATTTAAAGAAAATTAGTTTTATTATAGCATTCCTATTACCCATCCTGATAGGAATAAAGCTGAAAAACTTATAAGAACTGCTGAAAATATTTTTCCGGCTTGTGATTTTAGCAGGTGTATATACAAACCGAGTAAAGTGGAACTCGCTAAAATATACATAATCATATTTACAATATAAAAAGCATATTGCTTTGTAGTTGGGTAGTTGTAATTCTCTCCAAGGAGTTCTATTTCTCTTTCTGTGCCGTGTAGTGCATTGATTGAAAAAGAAAACTGCAATACGGCTAAGAGTTGGTATAAAATGTAGGCTATTAATATAATTTTTTTCATAGTTCTAATTGTTTGTGATATTCTTCTAATTGTCCTTCTAAATCAATATTTTTGCCCAGAAGGTGGCGGTAATAGCTGGTGAGTATGATAGCCGACATATCATCGGGGTGGCGAACGCCTTTATCTAAAAAGAAACTTACTAATTCGCCATCTCCAGCGCGAATCCACTCGTTGCGAATGGTCATTCCTAAGCTAAAATGGCTCTCCATAAAGAACTGCTCTTCGGTAAGGGTTTTGATATGCTCTTTGTCCTGCTTCTTGAGTTGATGGTCTAAGAATTGCAGACAGTCGGTTAGGGTTTTAGGTTTTTGATTAAAGTCTCGCACGGATTTCACGGATTTTTTAGGTCAAAATAATTAATTTGTATATCTTTTCACAGATTTTTCACCTAAAGCTGAAAGATTTCACCGAAATGACTTACGAACAGCAATAATAAAAAGAGTTGTTTCATACTAATGCAATTATTGTTGTTCTACTTCAAAAATGCGTTTGCTGATGTTTAAGTGCTAAAATAGTGAAATTCAAACTTAGGAAATACACTTTCTAAGTGATATACCCCTTTGACTACTGCAAAATATTCATTTGCATCATACAAAGAAGCTTCTATCCCTACGGCAGTATCGTCATTATTGAAGTTATAGACCTCCAAATTTACTTTACCTCCTACTTCCTTGTCCATTTCTTCTAAAGGAAAAAGATGTAACACGCTCTTGTTCTCTACAAAATCTAACATTTCATAGATTTCTTCTAAAAACTCGCCTGAAATATCGTATTTTTCTGATAAAACTTGAGTATCTTCCGCTTTATAAGCTTCTAAAAAATCGGTAAGACTATGGTAAATCTCTGTTTTTAGGGCTTGAGTAATCTTTTTCATTATTGTTCTTTATATATGTGTATCGCATCGGCTTGGTGGAGCGGGGTAACGGTGATGTCGGTAATCTGCACTTTGTCGGGCAGATTAACGATGTAGGCAATGGTATCGGCAATATCTTCGGCGTATAGAGGGGTGATGCCTTTGTAGACATTGTCGGCACGTTGTTGGTCGCCTTTGAAACGCACTACGCTGAAATTGGTATCTACCAAACCAGGTTTTACCGTGGTTACCTTGATTTTCTTGTCCATTAGCTCAATGCGCATTGCATCGCTGAGGGCTTTTACGGCAAACTTAGTAGCGCAATAAATACTGCCATTAGGGTAGGCGATTTCACCCGCTACTGAGCCTATATTAACAATCGTACCCACCTTGTCGGTAGCGAGCATTAGCGGAATCACGCTATTGGCAATATAGCTAAAGCCCTTGATGTTGGTATCAATCATTTGGTCGATGTCGGCAGCCTCGTAGGTGTGGAAGTGTTGCAAGCCCACGGCTAAGCCTGCGTTGTTGATAAGGATTTCAATCTGTTGCCATTTTTTGGGTAGGGATTGAATGTTTTGGGCTACTTCGGCGTAGTTGCGCACATCAAAAGCTAAAGTAAGTACCTCAACTTTATGTTCTTGCTCCAATTTGGCTTTTAGTTCGGCTAATACCTCAGCGCGACGACCGCAGAGAATGAGGTTTGCCCCCATTTGGGCGAATTTTTCGGCTACAGCCTTCCCGATGCCACTGGTAGCACCCGAGATAAAGGCGATTTTGTTGTTAATACGGTTTGTGTTCATTTTATTTAGGTATTAAGTTACTTCCAAATTTTTGCCATTACCCCCTCAACAGTGGGCTAGTGATAGTTGCCAGCTTTGTCCTTAGTGGTATTGAATACATCAGGGTTAAAATGCGGACAGTTCAAGGCTAAAAATTGATAAAAGTATTGATGTGCATAGAACATATAAGGCATAAACTTGCGCTGGAAGTCGGTTTCGCAGTCAAACTCGTTGTTGATGATAATGCGTACGATAGCTTCTATATCTTCACGGGAGAGGTCGTTGTGCTTTACGGGGTCGGGTATCGCTAAATCAAAGGCAAAAGCTTCAATGCCATTGCTTTCCCACCATTCCCATAACCAAGTGTCGGAAAGATCTTTGCCAGTGAGCTCACTGAGGTAGGTTTCCATTGCTTTGTACTCTTTGTCAAACACTTCTTCGGGAGTGTCATCAGCTTGGGCATCCCAAAAGGTTTCATAGTCTTGCAGGCGTTTGAGTACAAGCGGGTACAGCCTTTCGGCGGTTACGAAATCGGGGCGTAGTTCTTTTCTTAGGGTGTGCATTTGCTTAGGGTGTTAGAATGGGACAAAGGTAAGTAAAAATTAGCAAATTAGCAAATTATTACTATCTTTGCCTTATAATTATACGAAATGATGATCTTAGAAAATTTTATAAACCTTTTACCTGATGCAAAGATTCAGGTTATTTACTTTGATTTTGATGCAGAAAATGTAGAGCGTTCGCAGGATTTGGTAATAATAGTAAGTAAATTACGGTCTCATTTAGAGCAGTATAAATTGGTTTTTAGCAATACAAGTAGTTTCAATATTAAAATAGAAGTAGGAGAACAATCAGTTTATCCTCGCCATTATTCAGGAGATAGTATGTATATCAAGTCTGTTTTTTGTAGAGAGGAAGTAGAAAAACACCAGCATTGGCAAATAGTACTCATTGACAAAGAAGGATATATAGATATTTTTGCAGAAGAACTAAGTATTGAAAAATTAGTAATTTAGTATAAAATAACATTATAAATAAATAGTATAATCTGCTAATTAGCAAATTTACTAATAGGCATATTAGCTGTATTTCTTCTGTTTTCTCTTGGCAATAGCATTGCTTGTGTTCTTGTAATAAACCTCAGTAAAAGATAGCCTTTTAAGGTAATTGATATCTCTTTACCTGCCGTACTACTCTTCATACGAAGTGTAATCCCATTGCAACCCTAAGTTCTTTGTTGCTTCTAAAAACTTGTCAAAAAGTGTTTTCTGAGTCGTTCCTACAAAAATAGCAGTAGGTTTTGAGGTTTTGAGATGTATGGAAAGCGTTATTACAATGCTGAAATCTTTATCGCTAAAAGTGCGTTGTCCCTGCCAACTAATTTCCGTGAGCTCAGTGTAGCGCTCTTCTATATAAGCAACGGCTTTTGCAGGGACTTCAAAGTTTTCCATCTGCCAACCACCCATAGCATTCGCGTTGTAACGCAGACCTCCCATTACACCGTTGTAGATAGCCATATAAAGCCAAAAATCAGAGAGTGTAGCTGTTTCCTGTACCCAATCGGGCTCGGTTTCTGAGCCGTAATTACCCCACACAGGCGGGTTGTCAGTTGGTAAATCGTCTTTGTGAATTGCCCATAGTACTACCCCTTGATTTTCTTCACAAAAGCACAGATAGTCGCCTGCAAAGTACAACTGCTCAGGTGTAGCCAAAGAGTTAAACGATTGGTTTACGCTTTGGGTAGCACCCAACTGTAAATAATAGCCGCAAAATACCTTAGGCAAGGTGATGTTCAAGCGTTTTTCAGCTTCTAAGAGTTGAGTTTCTGAAAAGCCTTTACAGCTTTTAGGCGTTAAGTGGTATAGTTTTTTGATGTTTTCCATACTGCTATGTGTTAGTAAAGTGTCGCCCGCTAACAACTAATTCATATCATTTACAAAACAAGTTCTTAGCGGCTTTTTCACTACATTTTTGGTATTTGGCATAAGCTTTAGCAGCACGTGTGCGTATTTGTTCATTGCTTTCGCCATTCACATAGCCCGTAAGTGCATCGTGTAGCGTATAAGCTTCAGCAGCCATTAAACCCGATGTCCAAACAAGCGGATTTACCTTTGCTTGTTGCAAGTAGGGCGTAAAAAAACGTTTACTATAGCAGGCTAAAATAATTATATCACGCGTCTTGCCATCAGTGTTTTTATAAGTGGTATTTAGCTGAAAGTCCATCAGCCCATCGTGCCCCACATACGCTACTAAATCGGCATTGCCACCCGTAGCGCTTTTTAGAAAATCTTCCGTGCAAGTCTTGATATACTTACCGTCGTAAGCATCAGCAATAAGCGTATAGTCCTTAGTAGCGTGCTTAAAAGTAACCCGTTCCAAGATGATATCGCTATAAGGCTTTTCCGATTTCATAAACTTCCATTCTTTACTGCGCTTGAAGTAAGTGCGTACTCCATAACCGCACCCCCAGTACAGGTTACTATCAGCATCTTGCCCGTTGCCTATGCCTTTAGGCACAGGCACAATTCCTTGGTATTTGTTGTCGCAAAGTGCTACCAGCACGTGTATGGTTTTATTTTGTTGTGCCAAAGCAGGGGTTGCTATCAGCAAAAAGAGTAATAAAAACTGTCTCATTTTAGATGTCAATATCTATTGGTGAGGCGTACCTTTCCTCATCTTCATATTTAAGAACTCTACCCCCAATGAAAACGCTATCGCAAAGTACAAATATCCCTTAGGCACAGCGCCTACAGTCTGTCCCGCCAATACCGCTTCCGATAGGTGCATACTCTCAGTAATAAGCATAAATCCAATAAGTATCAAGAACGAAAGTGCCAATATCTGAATCGAAGGATTCCGGTTTACAAAATTGCCCACAGGGTTAGCAAAAAGCATCATTATCGCTACCGAAAGCACCACCGCTATAATCATTATATAAATCGCCCCATTAAGCCCGTTGGTCATACCCACCGCCGTAAGAATACTATCCACCGAGAAAATAAGGTCTATCAGTAGTATTTGCAGAATAGTACCCCCGAACGAAGCGTGTTGTCGCCCCTCAGGATTCTCCGAGTGCGTAACGTGCTCTATATGATTCACCTTCGCGTGAATTTCCTTCGTCGATTTATAAAGCAAGAAAATACCCCCAGCAAGCAGTATAAGTGCCTGTCCGTTGAAGTGTGCCGAAAACCACCCCCAGTTAAAGCTAATAAGCGGGTCTTTCAACCTAATGAGAAACGAAATACCCAACAAGAGCGCAATACGCATAAACATCGCTAAAAACAATCCTAAGCGTGTAGCCTTCTTGCGTTGATGTTCCGGCAATTTACCCGTAACGATAGAGATAAATATCACATTGTCAATCCCCAATACAATCTCGAGGAACGTAAGAGTAATAAGCGCCACAAGGGCATCAGCAGTAAAAAGAAATTCCATTTTATTCTTATTTTTTAAAGCGCAAAGATAAATGAAATTTTGAATATGAATACAAAACAAAGCTTAAAATGATAAAGTTCTTATTCAACTACACCTCATTCTCCCATCGCTACATTCCCCCTTTGAGGGAAGTCCGCGAGAGCAGAGTATGTGAATATGGAGAGATTTTCTCTCATCCTCTCCATCGCATCTCCCCCCTTGAGGGGGGCAGGGGGGATGTTTCTTTCGTTTTTTCGTCACTACATTCCCCCTTTGAAGGTAGTCTGCGCCAGCAGAGTATGTGAATAGGGGAAAATGTTTCTTTCGCTTTTCCGTCGCATCTCCCCCTTTGAAGGGGGCAGGGGGGATGTTTATACAGCATTAAAAAGATATTTACACAACAATAATGACCGTCACAACCCTATTGCCCATTGCTCTAATTTTCCACCTCTCCATCGCATCTCCCCCTTTGAAAGTAGTCCGCGCCAGCGGAGTAAGTGAATTAGGGGGAGGTTTCTCCCATTTTTCCGTCACTAATTCCCCCCTTGAGGGGGGCTAGGGGGATGTTTTCTTCGTCATTCGTCCCTCGTCCCTCGTCCATTTTCTCCTATTGCCTATGGCCTAATGCCTATTGCCTCTTCCCTTTCTTTCGCCTCGAAACCCTATTTTTGGCATTTTTAGCATTATTGTATTACAGTATAAATCAATTACTTATACACCCTTTGTATAACAATCGTCCAAGATTCGTATAAGGTTCCTATAAGCTTTGTATAAGCTAACCATACCCTCCCAATAGTCTTTTCTCACTAAAATTACCTCTACCTCCCTTCCGAATCCCTCCGATATCTTTCCCTCTCATCTCTCCTCTGAAATCCTCAGAGTTTCCCAGATTTTCTCCAACAAGTCTGAAATGTCCGACTTGTCCCACTCGTCCAAGCAAGTCTAACCAATCTCCCCATTAACGCCCGTGTGGCTCACACTTGCCCGTGCGGCTCGCACCTCCAAAAACTATTTTTATCACAATTTTTCGTAGTTTCAAAAAAAGTAGTACCTTTGCAAAAAATTACACTCAGGTCTTGTAGTTCAACGGATAGAATAGAAGTTTCCTAAACTTTTGATCCAAGTTCGATTCTTGGCAAGACCACTTTTTTATCAAAAAACTTGGTCGATATAAAAAATTATCGTACCTTTGTTGTTTCAAAAGGCAAATCCATCATTTTAATAACTTAAAATACCGGAATTATGAAAGACCTAAATGTATACATCGAAGAATTGCTCTACAAACACCAATGCGTGATTATCCCTAAGTTTGGAGCATTTATATCTAATAGAAAATCAGCCCAAATGGCTGATGATAAAACTTTCGACCCTCCTAAACGAGAGCTCAGTTTTAACCCAAGCCTCACCTCTAACGACGGCTTGCTCATCAAGTATATATCCGAACAAACAGGCATCGAATATAACTTGGTCGAAGATTACGTAAACTTAGCCGTTGAAGGGTGGAAACGCATCTTGCAACAAGACCAAGCCTTAAACCTTGAAAAAATCGGTACTCTCAAGTTGGTAGGCGAAGGTCGTATCTCTTTTGAAGCCGCTGACGACGTGAATTTCCTTACCGATTCCTTCGGTATGGCTCCTTTCGTACCTCACGAAGTAACCGCTTCCGATTTGAAAATAGAAGAAAATCAAGTCCGCCCTACCCTCGAGCACCCAAGCACCGATACAGGCGTTCCTAATCTTCCCCCAGAAGAAGACGCTGTGGTAACTCCTCCTGAAAGCCCTGTGAGCCAAGTAACTGCCCCTGTAGTAACTAACGCTCCTAAGACGCACAGAAGAGGCTCTACCCCACCACCTCCTAAAGAAAAGAAACCCGCTAAAATAATGCCGTATGTAAAATATACAGCAGTAGCCTCAGTAGGTTTAGCTATTTTAGCTTATGGAGCTTACCTGCTCTTTGGCGAAACAGTAGTAAACGAAGGCAATGGCGAAGATCAATTTGTAGTTACCGATAGTTTGGTGCAAGAACGTCTGAACCAAAAACTCAGCGAAGCTGCTGTGTTCACCCCACCTATTACCATTCCTGCAATCCCCTTGCAAGTAGAAAAAGTAAAGGCTAAAAAACCCGAACAAGTAAAACCTGAGCAACCTAAACCTCAGCAAACACAGCCTGCGCAAACCCCTAATCAAAGCACCGCGGTAACTACAACCAAGCCCGCTAATACACCTGCGCAAGTTGCCACTACGCCTAAACCAGCGCAAACTAACACAGCTCCTAAGCCTGCACAAACCACTACAGCACCTAAGCCCGCTCATACCAATACCTCAGGCGTAGCCTCTACCCCTGTGCGTACAAATTCAGCAATGGCAGCTAAAAAATACCAAGTAATTGCAGGCGCTTTTAAAGACGAGAGAAACGCTGAAACCCGAGTGAAACAACTCCAGAAATTAGGCTACAGAAACGCTTTCGTATTAGGGACAAACGCCAGAGGTCTTTACCAAGTAAGCTATGGCGGTTTCGACTCTATGGACGAAGCCAAACTACAACAAAAAGAAGTACAAGCCTCTAAAGAAGAGAAAAAGCTCGACGGCGGCTGGATACTCACTCAACCCTAAAAAATGATGATACACAAGAAAAAACCTTCTGACTCACGTACTGTACTCACCGACCTTGTGCTCCCAGGCGAAACCAATCATCTCAACGCTCTATTCGGAGGTGAACTGCTCGCCCGTATGGATAGAGCCGCAAGTATCGCCTCACAACGCCACTCTGGGCGTTCAACCGTTACCGTATCAGTAAACCACGTGGCTTTCACTCACAGCATACGTATAGGTAGCATCGTAACGGTAGAAGCCGCCATTTCACGCGCTTTTTCAACCTCTATGGAAGTCTATATCGATGTGTGGATGGAAAATACCTACGGCGAACGCACCAAAGCTACCGAAGCTATTTACTCTTTCGTAGCAGTAGACGAAAACGGTCGCCCTGTGAAAGTACCTGAGCTTGAGCCAGAAACCCAGCTCGAAAAAGAACGTTACAACGGAGCGCTACAACGTCGCCAACTCAGCCTTGTGCTCGCAGGCAAACTGAGCCCGCACGACGCTACCGAGCTCAAAGCTCTATTCACCGAATTAGAAAATAGTTGATGAATTAGTTAATAGAACCGCTGTAAAAGGCGGTTTTTCTCTTAAAAACAAAGTAATATGACCTTATCTGAAGAAAACCACTTAAAAGCTATCTTTCACCTTTATGACGAAAAAAAAGAAGAGGTGAACACCAATGCAATCGCCGAAGTGATGAACACCAAAGCCTCTTCAGTAACCGATATGCTTAAAAGGTTAGCCGATAAGCAACTCATCAACTATGTGAAATATCAAGGGGTAACGCTCACTAAAAAAGGAACTCAGAAGGCTATTGCTATCATTCGCAAACACCGTTTGTGGGAAGTCTTCTTAGTCGAAAAACTCAATTTCTCGTGGGACGAAGTGCACGAAATAGCCGAAGAGTTAGAACACATACAGTCAGAAAAACTCATAGAACGCCTCGATGCTTTCCTCGGATTCCCTAAGAAAGACCCCCACGGCGACCCAATCCCTGATAAAAAAGGCGTTTTCACTAATACTATTCAAACCCTATTAAGCGAACTCAAACAAGGCGACAAAGGCGTGTGTGTAGCCGTCAAAAATACCTCTAAAGAATTCCTCGTTTACCTCAACAAAATGAATATAGCTTTGGGTGACGAAATAGAAGTACTCAGCAAAGAACCTTTTGATGATTCTATGACCCTATTAGTAAACGATAAACAAATCAACCTTTCAGCAATGGTATGCCGAAACATTTATGTAAATAATAATTAACAGTTAATTGTAAATGATTAATTGTGCTGTAACTTTACCAAAGTTGAAATGCTAAAACTCCGAAAAGAAAGGATTTATATAATTAATATTCTTCATACCAAAGGGAAAGTAAGATATAAAAATAATTAAATATGAACAAGAAAAAACTAAGCCTTATTTTAGGTCTTATATTCATCATAATAAGCGGTTACTGCATTTACCGCTACTATACCTACAAACAAAAAATTAGCTTTGAAGAAAAAACACTCGAACGCAGTGATGAAAATTGCGAAGATAACTGCTTCTCAGTAAGCCTAAACTATCTATATTGTAAAGGTGATAGTGAATTTGCCAAGAACTTTAATGACGAAATAGCACTGCAACTGTCTAACTTTCTCCTTTCTAATAACGATTCTTTGCAAGTAGAAGGTATTAGTATAGAAAGAGCTTTAGATAGCCTCACTAAAGATTACTACAAACTTCACGAGCACTTCCCTGAACTCCCCGCCTTCGAGTTTATCGCTACTGATAGCATTATGTGGCAAAACAGTAAAATGCTCTCTTTGGTATCTAATCGCTATGCTTTTACTGGCGAAGCACAACCTACACAAACTAAAGTATTCACTCATTTTGCACTCGATAATGGTGAGGTGATTACCAATGAAAATCTCTTTACCGATGAACAAAAAGTAACTCAAATTGCCAAACGCTATTTCAAAAAAGCACAAGAAAACGCAACAATCACTCCTTTAGATGATAAAAAATTCGATTTTGAAGATGGAGTATTTCACCTCCCTAACCAAATGGGTATAGCCGCTGATGCGCTTATTTTGTTCTATGAACCATTTGAGATAGCTCCTTATGTAGATACTCCTTTTGAGGTGAAAGTGCCTATAAAAGAGATAATGCCTTACCTCACTTTTGCCGACAATAAATAACATTATGAAAGAACAATTAGAAACATTACATAACGCTCTCTTACAAAAAACTGAAGTAGAAGGGCTCGCCTTCTTAGCCGAGCAATTTCCAGGTGAGATAGTTTTCTCAACCAGCTTTGGATTAGAAGACCAAGCTATTACACACCTTATTCTCGCAAACCAAATCCCTATCAGTATTTTTACCTTAGACACGGGGCGTTTGTTCAACGAAACTTACTCTGTTTGGGAAAGCACCGATGAGCGCTACAACACACATATTCTGCCTTATTATCCCAAAACTCACGATATAGAAGAATATGTGCATAAAAATGGTCCTCTATCGTTTTACCGGTCGGTAGAGCTACGTAAAGAGTGTTGCCACATTCGGAAGGTAGAACCGCTTAGTCGTGCTCTTAAAGGTAAAAAAGTATGGGTAACAGGCTTGCGTGCCGACCAAAGTAATGCTCGTAAAGACCTCCCAATACTCGAATGGGACGATACTTATCAGCTTTTTAAATATAACCCTATCCTTCACTGGACGTTTGAAGATACTAAAGCCTTTATCAAAGCGCATAATATCCCTTATAACGTATTACACGATAAGGGATTTGTAAGTATAGGTTGCGCCCCTTGTACCCGCGCTATTAAAGAAGGTGAAGACTTCCGCGCAGGTCGTTGGTGGTGGGAAAGCAACAGCAAAAAAGAATGTGGACTTCACGAACACAAATAAGAATAAAAAGCCCCACTTAGCAAGCTAAGTGGGGCTTTTTGTTCTGTATAAACACTTCACTAATTAAGATTTACCCTTTGTCTCTTTGCTTCAAAGATGAGTACAGCTGCGGCGACTGATACGTTCATCGAGTCGATAACGCCTTCCATAGGGATGATGATGTTCTGGGTGCTATGAGTGAGCCATTCTTGGGTAAGTCCTTGATCTTCGGTACCTACTACAATGGCGCTGGCTTCCTCAAAAGAGGCTTCGTAATAAGATTTCGAGGCTGAGAGTGCCGCACAATAGGTGTTGATGTGTTTTTCTTTTAGGAATTGAATCACCTCTTCGGTAGTACCCGTAGCGATGGGCACTGTGAACACACAACCCACGCTGGAGCGAATGATATTCGGGTTGTACAGGTCGGTTTTAGGGTTGGCGATGATCACCGCATCGATAGCGGCCGCATCAGCGGTGCGGAGGAGTGCCCCTATATTTCCCGGTTTCTCAGGAGCTTCGGCAACTAATAGCAGGGGACGCTCGGTTTTGAACGCAAGGATGTCTAAAGTATGAGCTTTGGTTTGCACTAAGGCGATAACCCCTTCGGTAGAACTGCGATAGGTGATTTTCTCGTATACTTCCTTACTAATAGCAATAGGGGTGATTTTTTGAGAGGTGTAGCTAAGGAGTTCTTGCAACTGTACTTGTGTGAAAATATCAGACTGATACAGCAAGGTTTCGATCGTATAGCTTCCTTGCAAGGCGAGGCGTATTTCGCGTGCACCTTCTACCACGCACAAACCTTGTTTTTTGCGTTCGCGTGATTTGTCGCTCAGCAGAGCAATTTTCTTTATCAGAGGGTTTTGAGTACTGGTGATGGTCATTTTTCAGGTAAGAAGTAGAAGATAAGAGATAAGAAATTAAAAGTTTAACTTAGATTTTGAGGTAGGGCGATCTACGTTTTGATGTACTCTACAAGGGTTTCCGAAAGCTATGCTATCGGAAGGTATGTCTTTAGTAACCACACTGCCTGAGCCAATGACGGTATTATCGCCAATAGTAACACCCGGGTTAACCACTACATTGCCTCCTATCCAAACGTTGTTTCCAATGGTAATAGGGTAGGCATATTCAAGCCCTTGCACACGCTGAACGACATCTAAAGGGTGGGTTGCTGTAAAAAGGGATACATTAGGAGCGATAAGCACATTATCACCAATGGTAATAGGAGCAGCATCAAGCATTACGCAGTGAAAGTTTGCAAAAAAGTTCTCTCCAATGCTTATATTATAGCCATAATCACAATAAAAAGGAGTACGAATGGTAAAATTGCCTTTAGTGTGCCCTAAGAGTTGTTGTAACAGGTTTTGTCGTTCTGCTAAAGTTTCAGAAAGCTGATTGATTTGCCATAAAATCTCGCCTACCCGAAGTCTTTCAGCGGTAAGTACAGCATCGTTGGCATCGTATAATTGCCACGAGAGCATTTTTTGTTTTTCTGATTGCATAGTTATTTAAGTAAAAAAGGGTATCCACAAAAATGGATACCCTTTCTATTATTTATCCATAAGCACCTTGCAGTGGGTGAGTTCGGGCTTATTTTTGGTGTAGGCATCGAGCCAAACCTTGAGTTCTTCTACTTCGTAGGGCAAGAGGCGGTCAATTGCTTTTTTGAGTTCTTTATAGAACAAGTTTGGGTCAAAGCTTACCTTTGATAAAATCATCTTGGTGTATTCAAACATTGCTCGTTTCATAACAGTAGTCTTTTGATGTTTTACTGCACAAATGTACGCTATTAGAATGAAAAAAGCAAGTTTTAGGGTGTTAATCTTGTGTTAAAGTTTGTAACTATTTCAGTTTCACATCGTATTCTAAGCGGGCTTGTACACCACGCTCTTGAGAAATGCGCTTGAGCTGGCTATACACTTCATACGCTTCTTTGCCTAACTCATCGCGGAGGCTTTCACCTCTCAAATTGGCGCCAAAGTGGCGGAACATTGTTTTGAAATCCATCTCAAAAGTGGGGTAAGAAACGGTGCGGTATTCCTTGATTCCGTTTTCTTTAGCGGCGTAGGCAACAGCATCGTTGAGAGAGCCGAGTTCATCTACCAACCCCTTGGTGAGGGCTTCTCTACCACTCCACACACGACCTTGTGCGATGGAATCAATTTGAGCAACGGTTTTGTTGCGCCCTTTGGCTACGCGATCTAAGAACACCGTGTATACTTGTTCAATAGATTCGGTCATTTCTTTTTTGAACTGTTCGGTAGGTTTTTGGTAAGGGCTGTACCACTGAGCATTGGGGTGAGTGCTTACGGTTTCGGCATTGATGCCCCAATTGGTAGCCAAGGCATTCACGTTAGGAATCACCCCGAACACGCCTATAGAGCCGGTGATAGTACCCGCTTCGGCAAAGATACGGTTGGCATTACAAGCGATGTAGTAGCCGCCAGAAGCCGCATAGTTACCCATAGACACATATACTTTTTTCTTCTTTTTGGTAACTTCAATCTCGCGGTGCATCAATTCGGAGGCTAAGGCGTCGCCACCAGGGGAGTTGATACGGAGTACGATTGCTTTTATATCTTTATTATCGGCGGCTTTGCGGAGGGCGCGGATAATCGTCTCATTGCCTACTACTTCGGTGCGGCCTTCACCTTGCATAATTTCGCCATCGGCATAGATGACCGCGATTTTGTCTTTGGTTTTATGAGTAGTTGCTTTGCCTACGACAGCTTCGGCATAGTCGGCGATATTGATAAAATCAACCTTGTCGATGCTTTTGCTACCAGTTTTGTCGCAGATGATTTGCTCAAATTCATCGCGGAAGAGGATGCCGTCAATAAGGCCGTTGTCTTTGGCGAGCTGTGCATTGCGACCCCCTACTTCAGTAGCAATTGCGTTGAGTTTTTCAAGAGGAATATTGCGACTTTGGGCAATATCGGTAGCAATGACATTCCACATAGCATTGAGCAATTCGGTGATTTGCTGGCGATTGTTGTCGCTCATTTTGTTATCCAAAAAAGGCTCAACGGCACTTTTGTACTTGCCGTGGCGAATGACTTCCATTTGTACACCCGTTTTTTCTTGTAGGCCTTTGAAGAAGAGTACTTCAGACGAAAGTCCGCGCAAAGCTACACTTCCCAGCTGACTGATATAAATTTTATCGGCTACGGTTTGGAGGTAGTAGTCGAGTTGAGAGACCTCATCATTATAGGCTAAGACGAATTTGCCAGAGGATTTAAAATCCTGCAAAGCTTTGCGAAGTTCTTGAGCGAAAGCCAATCCGCCGATGTTGCCTGAGCTTTTGAGGTAAATACCTTTGATGCGCTTATCAGTTTTGGCATTCTCAATAGCTTTAAGAGTGGTATTGAGGCCGTTGTAGGATTCGGAAGTATAGTCGAAATCCTTAAAGGTAACGCGCTCGCTATAGTCGGTAAGAGGTTCGTCAAACGAGAGTTCAAGCACCGAATTGTCTTTTACGGTTACTTCATTGCCTTTGGCACCACCTACCACTGAGCTTACCATCATAGAGATGAAGACGAGGAATAAAATAAAGCATATCCCCATAGAAATAAAGAATCCGAGGATAGTGGCTAAGAGAGTTTTAAAAAAGTTCATATATTGATGTTTTAATGATTATTTTTTTAGGTTTTTGAAAAATACCTCCTCCATCACCAGAGGAGCAAGCAGTAAAGGTTACTAATAATAAGACTGTAAAATGTCTTTCTTATTTCTTTTATTTAAGTTATTACAGGGGCAAAGATAGGAGAAAATTAGCAAATCAGCAAAGTTTTAATATAAAAAAACACAATATCTAAATAATTAGGTATTGTGCTTTGTTAAGATTTTTCAACTTAGCCAAAGTTTGAAACTTTGGCTAAGTGTGTGACGCAAAAGCGACTATTATTTTTCTCTTTTTATGGCTCTGAGAATTTCTCCTATCCAGAGTACGAGGCTAGTAGCCCCAATGATGATAGCCCAGTCGATAAGCTTAAGAGGGGTAACGTTAAACATTTGTCCACCGAAGGTAGTGATAAATACTTGCCCTAATATGATAACTAAGGCGATAAGCATAAAGCCTTGACTCTTGGCAATCTCACTAAAAGCGCTCTTGCCTGTGCGATAAGCTTTGGCATTGAACATATTCCAGAATTGCAAGAATACGAATATTGAGAAGAACAAAGAGAGTTCATAGGCAGATAGCCCGTTTTTGGGTGCTCCAAAGTGAAAGAAATGACTGAAATAATCAGTAATTGAGAATTGAGTGAGACTGATGATATCTTCATTTTTAAAGTACTGAATGAAGCCAAAGAGCAACAGTACAAAGAAACCTCCTACGCCAAAAATACCTTTTGCCATTGGCTTTGTAATGATGTTAGCCCCACGCGCACGGGGTTTGTCGTTCATCACGCGATTGCTTGGTGGTAACGAAGCTAAAGCTAAGGCTGCAAAGGTGTCCATAATGAGGTTTACCCAAAGCATTTGAGTAACGGTAAGCGGTGATTCAACCCCTAAGAATGCCCCAATGAGTACGATAATACACGCTGCCACATTGATAGTCATCTGGAAGAGGATAAAGCGCTGAATATTTAAATAGAGCGAACGCCCCCACATTACCGCTTTGCCGATACTGCTGAAGGAGTTATCTAAAATAGTGATATCCGAAGCTTCTTTGGCAACCGACGTACCGTCGCCCATTGAAAGACCTACTTGTGCTGCTTTAAGGGCAGGTGCATCGTTGGTACCATCACCGGTTACGGCTACTACTTCGCCTTTTTGTTGCAACAGGTTCACGAGGCGTGCTTTATCGAGCGGACGGGCACGCGAAATCACACGTAGGTCGGTGATGCGGTCTAAGAGTTCGGCATCGCTCATAGCGGCAAATTCTACGCCGGTGATTTGATTACGGTCGGTACAAGAGTCGTCCCACAAACGGATTTGGCGGGCGATTTCACGGGCGGTGCCAGGGGTATCACCCGTTACAATTTTCACTTGAATACCCGCGTGCATACACTCTTCAATAGAAGCGGGTACATCAGGACGCACGGGATCGGAAATTGCAGTGATACCGATGAAGTTTAAGCCGTTTACCACTAACTTACCGTTTTCGGAAATGACTGTATTTGGATCATCAATTACTTTATAGGCAAAACCGATGGTGCGCATCGCTTGGTTTTGGTATTGCAAGAGTTTGGCGTCAAAATCAGCTTGAGAAATATCTGAAAGGAACTTGCCTCCTTCGTGACAGAAGGTCATCACAATTTCAGGAGCTCCTTTTACGTAGAGCACAGGTTTGCCGAGTGTAGGTGATTGTACCAAGGTTGCCATATACTTGCGTTCGGTAGAGAAAGTGAGTTGGTTTAGCACTTCGCTCTCTTCGCGAATGGGCAAGTAGTTCGTACCTTTATCGAAGAGCCACAACAAGAGCGCGCCCTCGGTAGGATTCCCCAGTACGCTTGGTTTTTCGCCTTGAGTAAAATCAAGATAAGCGGTGGAGTTCACAGCCATTGATTCGGCGATGATTTTTTCAGCTAATTGTTCATCTGTAAGACGGTTGAAATAGGTTTCGTAGATGGTCATTTGGTTTTGGGTGAGTGTACCTGTTTTATCAGTACAAATCACAGTTGTAGCCCCCATCGTCTCACAAGCGTGCATTTTGCGCACGAGGTTGTTGGTAGCCATCATACTGCGCATACTATAAGCCAAGCTAAGGGTCACGCTCATCGGCAAGCCTTCGGGCACTGCCACTACCACCACGGTAATAGCAATCATTGCGGTATTGAGGAGATAATGACCAAAATCAATCCAATCGATTTGGTTTATGTTATGAGCAGGAAGCGTAAAATATAGGATAAGGCGACCTACAATCACCAAAATTGCAATGGCGTAGCTGATTTTGGTAATCATACTTGCGAGCTTGTCTAACTGTTCGTTAAGTGGGGTTTTTACAGTGTTATCTATCTGTACGCCTTCAAACACTTTGCCGTACTCGGTAGCATCGCCTACCTTTTTCACTTCAAAGATACCGTGACCATCGGATACTGAAGTACCGCGACATACATAATTGGATGGGTAAGTTGCTTCCTCCTCAAAATCGGCTGGATTGGTAGTTTTGTGCACCAGAGGTTCTCCGGTAAGGGTAGATTCGTTGATGTGCATTGATACGGCTTCGAGGAGCTCGCCATCGGCAGGTACTTCTTCACCGGTTTCCAAAATTACTATATCGCCTACGACGATGTCGTTCTTGAGCACTTGGGTAATACGCTCGTTACGAATGACTTTGTAGTAAATCTCGTCGTTTACCTGATTGAGGATTTCGAATTGTTTATTAGCTTTATGTTCAAAATAAAAAGCGACACCTGTAGCCAAGAGGACTGCAAAAAGGATTCCTACGGGCTCTAAAAAGGCATCGAGTCCTTCGTTATGCACCATATACTCATAGGTAGATACCCCGAAAGAAAAGACGAGGGCAACGAGAAGAATGATGATAATGGGGTCAGTGAACCTTTCTAAGAATTGTTTCCAAAGCGGTTCGCCCTCAACGGATGAGAGGGAGTTTTCGCCGTATTTTTGACGGTTTTCAAGGACTTGTGCATCGGTAAGTCCTTTGTAATGGTGTTTTTCTGCCATAGTTTTTTGAGTAATTAAAGTGCAAAGATAGGGAGTAATTAGCAAATGAGCAAATGTGCGAGCCGCACGGGCAGGAGAAATTAGAAAATTAGGGAATTAGTAAATGAGGAAGTGAAATAGTTTTTGGGGTGAGTTGGATTTTTCGGGTAATTTAGATTTTTCAGATAGTGAGGTCGTAGCACGACAGGCTATAAAGGTTTGAGGATATCGGAAGGAAATGAAGGAATTCGGAAGAGAATTTTGAGGTAAAAGATAAAAGGTGAGCTGTGAGAAGAGTATGGTTAGCTTATACAAAGCTTATAGGAAGCTTATACGAATCTTGGACGATTGTTATACAAAGGGTATATAAGTGATTGATTAATACTGTAATACAATAATACCAAAAATGCCAAAAACAGGGTTTCGAGGCGAAAGAAAGGGGAATTAACGACGAATTACGAATTACGAGGGACGAATGACGAAGAAAACATCCCCCCTTCCCCCTTCAAAGGGGGAGATGCGACGGAAAAGAGAGAGAAACATCCCCCCTACCCCCCTTCAAAGGGGGAGATGCGACGGAGAGGGAGAGAAACAGACCTCTTATTCACATACTCGGCAGTTGCCGACAACCCTCGAAAAGGGGGAAATGCGACGAAAAAGCGAAAGAAACATCCCCTCTACCCCCCTTCAAAGGGGGAATTAGTGACGGGAAAGGGAGAGAAAACATTCCTCCTAATTTACTTACTCGGCAGTTGCCGACAAGCCTCGAAAAGGGGGAACTATAGCGATGTGTAAAGACGGTGTGAGCCACACGGGCAGGAAAGGAGAATTGACAGAAAAAAGGCGTGTATAGTGAAAAATATTATTACAAGGGTATGAAACAGAAAAATAAGTGTATCTTTGCGGTTGGAATTTTATACTTATGACCCTATGCAACTTACTTGTGCTATTGTAGACGATGAGCCTATGGCGCTTCAATTGCTTGAAAGCTACGTGGTGAAGACTCCTTTCTTAAAATTAGTGGGCAAATTTACTAATGCTATTGATGTGCTGACTTTCTTTTATGAAGGTACTGCGCCTGACCTTATCTATATGGACATTCAAATGCCTGAGCTTACAGGGCTTGAGCTTTCTAAAAAGATTCCTGCTTCTACTAAGATTGTTTTTACTACGGCTTTTGACCAATACGCTATTGAGGGGTATAAGGTGAACTCTATTGGGTACTTATTGAAACCTTTTGACTATGCTGAGTTTTTGGAGACTGCTCAAAAAGCTCTGCAATTAAGCACCTCTGCTACTGCTGAAAAAGCACTTGAGATAGCGCAGGATTATATGTTTGTAAAGGCTGATTACAAGCAAATAAGGGTGATGTACGACGATATTTTGTACATAGAGAGTTTAAAGGATTACGTTAAGATATACCTCAGCAGTCAGCCACAACCTATTGTAACACTGATGAGTTTGAAGAAATTAGAAGATGAACTACCGACGGAGCGGTTTATGCGAGTGCACAGGTCGTTTATAGTAGCCTTAGACAAAGTGGAAGTAGTGGAGCGCAACCAAATAATATTTGGCAAACAGCGCATTACGATTGCTGATAACTGTAGGGAGGTGTTTCTGAAGAAAATAATGCCTAATGGTCAATAAAAAAAGTTGCTTGAAAAAATCAAGCAACTTTTTTAATTATTAGTTGTTAGTTGAATGAATGTTTGTTCTAAGTCTTTATGTTTGTGATTAATTTGGAGTATCTTTAAGCCATTTTGGTTAGCAAAATCGAACACAGCGGGGCGCATATCATCTGAGGTATCGAACTGCAACTGATATAAAAAGTCGTAGACGTTATGAACCGACAGGAGATTAGGCAAAGCGCGCAAAAGGCGTTCTTCAACGCGAAAGTCAAAAGCTACTTCAATAATTTGTTCTTTGTTTTGCAGTTCGGACATTTTTTTATCCAATACAATATTGCCTTTGTGTAAGACAATTACACGGTCAGCCAAGGCTTGTATTTCTTGCATAATATGAGAAGAGAGCAAGACAGTTTTGTGCTTGCCTAATTCTTTAATGATATGGCGTATTTCTACCAACTGATTAGGATCGAGCCCTGTGGTAGGCTCGTCGAGAATAAGAATCTCGGGGTCGTGAATGAGTGCAGAAGCCAAGCCCACACGCTGGCGATAACCTTTGGAGAGGGCTTCTATTTTTTTATTACATTCAGAAGAAAGCCCTGTAAGCGCAATGACCTCCTCTACCCTATCGGAAGGGACTTTGGGGTATAGTTCAGCCATAAAGCGCAAGTATTCTCGCACGTACATTTCGGTATACAAGGGATTGTGTTCAGGCAGATAACCAATTGTTTTTTGCGCTTCAATAGGATTATTTAGCATATCAATACCATTGACGGTTATTGCGCCACTGGTGGGGGTAAGAGCCCCTGTAATCATCTTCATAGTAGTGGATTTCCCTGCACCATTAGGACCTAAAAAGCCGGTTATCTCGCCTTTTCCAAGTTGAAAACTAATTGCATTGACAGCGACTTGTTGCCCGTATATTTTTGTAAGCTGTTGAACTTCTACTGACATCTCATTTTATTTTGGGCTCAAAAGTACAAAATAATAAGCAATTAGCAAGCGTAATAATAAAAAAAGGACTACCCAAATATTCTTTGGATAGCCTTTTCTTTTTTATAAATAGTACAACAAATGAAGAATCTACAACGGTTTTACTAAAGTCAAAAACCATTCTTTTACTTCGCCTTCCAAGAGGGGAGCGAGTTTTTCTTCACAGGTTTTGTGGTAGGCATTGAGCCATTGGCGCTCTACATCGGTAAGCAAGGCTATATTGATGCCTGACGGCATAAACGGACAAAGGGTGAGGGTCTCAAAATCATAGAAAGTACCGAACTCGTTGGTGGCTACTTCGCGTACAGTAATGAGGTTCTCGTGACGAATACCGTATTGATTTTCAAGGTATACCCCTGGTTCATCGGAGCAGACCATACCGGCTAAGAGCACTTGTGGATTGAGGTCTTTGCGGATGTTCTGAGGGCCTTCGTGTACGTTCATAAAGCTACCTACACCGTGACCGGTGCCGTGACCGTAATCCTTATGGTTTTTCCAGAGTGCCATACGGGCATAAGCGTCGAGCTGTACGCCGCGGGTGCCACGGGGGAATTGTACCATTGCGAGCTGGATCATTCCTTTGAGTACGAGAGTACTATCGTCAATAAACTGCTGAGTCACTTTACCTAACGGAACAGTACGAGTAATATCGGTGGTACCTTCGAGATACTGTCCGCCAGAGTCTACCAAGATACTACCTTCAGCAAACACTTCACTGCTGCCGTGTTCGGGGGCTGAGTAGTGTACAATGGCGCCATTGCCTTGATAACCAATGATACTGCCAAAACTTTCGCCTACGAAGTTTTTACCTTCGGCGCGGAAGTCGCGTAGCTTTTTGCCGATGCTGTATTCGGTCATTGGCTCTTTGCCTACTTGGTGAGTGAGCCAATAGAGGAATTTTACCATTGCCACCCCATCGCGTACCATTACGGTGCGGAAACCTTCGAGCTCGGTAGCGTTCTTCACGGCTTTCATCAGGTTGCCAGGAGCAGGGGCTTGTACAATTTGATTGTCTTTTTGAAGCGCTTCAAATATCGCCTGATTGGTGTTAGGGGCGAGGAGTATCTTTTGACCTTTTACGGTAGCCAAATAGCTGTAGAACTCATCGTAAGCGCGCACGTTCACTTTGGCTGCAGCCAAATGAGTTTCCACTTCAGGAGTGAGTTTGGCTTTATCGACGAAAAGGGTTGCTTCACTCTCAGTAAGAGCAATATAACCGAGGAACACAGGGTTGTAAGCCACATCGCTACCGCGGAGGTTGAGCGTCCACGCTACATCGTCCAAAGCGGTGATAAGGTGGAGGGTAGTGTGGTGAGTAGCCATTGCACGGCGGATAGCGGTAAGCTTCTCGGTTACGGTTTCACCTGCCCATTTATCGGGGTGAACAAAAATGTGGTGCAAAGGGTCTTTTTCGCGGTTCGTCCAGATAAGGTCGATGAGGGGTTGGTGCACCAATTTAATATTGTGAGTGGCCAAGGTAGCTTGCAGTTTTTCCCACGCTACGTGAGAGGTAGCCAAGGCGTTGAGAGCAACAGTAGCGCCTGCAGGCAGTACGGAAACGAGCCAATCGGCATAGTCGGGTGTACCTTCTACACCGTCTTTGAAGAGGTCGATGCCAGAGCCTTTGAGTTCGATAGCCGATTGTACGAAGTAACGCGAGTCTGTCCACAAGCCGGCTTTGTCTTTGGTAACCACCACAAAGCCCGCTGAGCCTGTAAAGCCAGAGAGCCAAGCGCGTTCGAGCCATTCTTTAGGGAGATATTCGCTGAGGTGAGGGTCGGCGCTGAATACCACGAAAGCGTCGATGTGGTGTTCTTGCATTTTCGAGCGCAAGAGGGATAGTTTTTCAGGTGTATTCATTGTTTATAGTTTTTATTCTGGATAATTGAGATTTTTATCAGTGAGATGGTGTAGAGTTTCTAAGTATTTCTTAGCCTCATACTTCGCCATAGGGAGGTTGTTGTTATAGAAATTACCGCATTCCAATGCCGATGCTCCAGGGATATCGCCTTCAAAATCGGCGATGTACTCAAAAAGTTCGGTGATGAGGGGAGCGATATCCTTAGAGGTATAGTCACCTGCGAGAATGAGGTAATTACCCGTCATACAGCCCATAGGACCCCAGTAGATGATCTTATCCTTCCACTCGGGATTGTTGCGCAACCAAGTAGCCGCAAGGTGCTCAATGGTGTGGATTTCGGGACTGCCCAATACTGGCTCGCGATAAGGGAGCTTCATACGAATATCAAAAGAAGTAAGCACTTCATTGCCTACATAATCTTTACGCGATACGTAAATACCACGCTCAAGCTTGAGGTGGTCAATACAAAAACTTGCAATTCTTTCCATTTTATTTAGGTAACAGGTAAGAGATAAAAGGTAAAAACCTAAGACCACTTATGTTGTTAATTGATATTTAGTTGTTAATAAATTAGCACCGCAAAGGTATTAACTCTGTCGTTAAAAAGCAAGTGTTTTAATGATTTTGTTTTAAGAGCCTATAATTCCTTGAGAAGAGAAATTGCTTTTAAACACCATTCTTTTAGGTGTTTTAGGAGTTTTGATAATACAGAAAGGACGGCTGAGGGCTAAAGCATCTCCTGTTACTTTGCTCTCGGTAGTAATTTCTATATAATCGTTGTATTCTACAGCTGAAGTCACCTCTATTTGTGAAGGCATCGACCCTTTGATATCTCCCCAAATAAGTACTAACTGTTCGTTGTTAAAATCAAAAGGAGGAAGTGAGGTAAGTTGGTGCTCTATATCCGATATTTTAGCAATATGCTGTAATTCGGCTTCACTGTGTATGATTTCTTGTTGATGAGTAATAGAAACTGTAGAACTAGTATAACTGTTGAGCAAAGGCGTAAAAACAAAGGTTTTATCATCGTCTGAACTCTTGCTACAACTCACGAGGAGGAGCACATAAAAAAAGAAGTAAATGCGTTTCATTGGTAATGTTTTTTGGTTTAAAACCACAAAGGTACAACTTTTTTATTTATCATCAAAACTAATAATGTTATTTCAGGTAAAAGGAAAAGCAAAAAACTTTGCTAAAAGTCGTAGCACGAAAGGCTACCACTTTTGGCAAAGCTGAGAAGTTAAAAGCACGGGTGGAGGGATTCGAACCCCCATCAACGGTTTTGGAGACCGCTATTCTACCCTTGAACTACACCCGTATTTTAAAAAAGTTTTGAGAGAAAAATACGCTCAAAACTTTTTTGTATTAATTATATTTAACCTTAACCTTCAAGTTAATTAGTCAAGAATTTCAGTTACTTGACCTGCACCTACGGTACGACCACCTTCGCGGATAGCGAAACGAAGACCTACGTTCAATGCGATAGGTTGTAACAATTCTACTTCAATAGTTACGTTATCACCTGGCATAACCATATCAACACCTGGTTGCAAGTGGATAGTACCGGTTACGTCGGTAGTACGTACGTAGAATTGAGGACGGTAGTTGTTGTGGAATGGAGTGTGACGACCACCTTCTTCTTTAGAAAGGATATAGACTTCAGCTTTAAATTTAGCGTGTGGAGTTACAGAACCTGGTCTGCAGATTACCATACCACGTTTGATGTCTTTTTTGTCGATACCACGGAGCAACAAACCTACGTTGTCACCAGCTTCACCACGGTCGAGGATTTTGCGGAACATTTCAACCCCAGTGATAGTAGAGGTTAATTTTTCAGCACCCATACCGATGATTTCAACAGCTTCACCTGTTTTCGCAACACCTGTTTCGATACGACCTGTTGCTACAGTACCACGACCAGTGATAGTGAACACGTCTTCGATAGGCATCAAGAAAGGTTTATCGATGTCACGAGTTGGGAGTTCAATCCATTTATCAACAGCGTCCATAAGGGCAAGAACGCTATCAACCCATTTCTTTTCGCCGTTAAGAGCACCAAGAGCAGAACCTTGGATGATAGGAGTGTTATCACCATCGTATTGGTAAGAGCTCAAAAGCTCGCGCATTTCGAGTTCAACGAGTTCTAACAATTCAGGATCATCTACCATATCAACTTTGTTCATAAAAACAACGATACGAGGGATACCTACTTGGCGACCGAGGAGGATGTGCTCACGAGTTTGAGGCATAGGACCATCAGTTGCAGCAACTACGAGGATAGCGCCGTCCATTTGGGCAGCACCTGTAATCATATTCTTAACGTAGTCGGCGTGACCAGGACAGTCTACGTGTGCGTAGTGGCGAGTAGCTGTTTGGTATTCTACGTGAGAGGTATTAATGGTAATACCACGTTCTTTTTCTTCTGGAGCGTTATCGATTGAATCGAAGCTACGAACTTCTGAAAGACCAGCATCGGCTAATACTTTAGTAATAGCGGCTGTCAAAGTTGTTTTACCGTGATCCACGTGTCCAATAGTACCAATATTCAAGTGGGGTTTGGAACGATCAAATGTTTCTTTTGCCATTTTAAATAAATTTTAAATCTTAGTTATATAAATGAGTGTTTGATGTGTGTACAAAATACGTGAGAGCTGATGACGAGATTTGAACTCGTGACCTCTTCCTTACCAAGGAAGTGCTCTACCCCTGAGCTACATCAGCATACAAAAAAAGAGCGGGAGACGAGGTTCGAACTCGCGACATTCAGCTTGGAAGGCTGACGCTCTACCAACTGAGCTACTCCCGCAAAAAAATAAAAATATGACAGTGGGGAGAACAGGATTCGAACCTGTGAAGGTAAAACCAGCAGATTTACAGTCTGCCCTCGTTGGCCGCTTGAGTATCTCCCCTACAAATTTCAAAAACTATATAAAATATGTACTTATTTTGAGCCGGCAGAGGGATTCGAACCCACGACCCCGAGATTACAAATCACGTGCTCTGGCCAACTGAGCTATGCCGGCGTCTATCTTTTTACAGAGCGCAAAAGTATAACATATTTTTTAATTGACCAAATTTTTAGTACTTTTTTTATGAAAATATTTTAACTTCAAATACAATCAACTGAATATCAAATATTTTTATAAGTAATATCTTCTGTGTCTATTCTTATATTTTTTACTTTATGAGGGGTCTTAGCAAATTAGGCTTAGCTTATACAAAGCTTATAGGAAGCTTATACGAATCTTGGACGATTGTTATACAACAGCTTTATAAAGAGTTGAATATTAATAGTTAAGACAGAAGAATTAAAAGACAAAAGATATAATTAGCAAATTAGCAAATTTGAGAATTAGCAAATGAGAAGTGACGTTTAAAAAAAATTAGAGATAGAAAATATAATTGATAATTAAGGTTTATTCAAACCTAAGACGAACAATGAACGAACAATGAACGAACAAAACCTCCCCCTATTCACATACTCTGCTCTCGCAGACTTCCTCCAAAGGGGGAACTGTAGCGACACAAAGACGAAGGAAGAACGAACAAAAGACGAACAATGAACGAAGGAAAAGTGAAAATGAGTTAAGGCTAAGGTAGAGATGAAAAGAAGGTTATTAGTGGATTTTCAATTTTGCCAAAGTTTGAAACTTTGGCAAAAGTTCATATGTAAATGAATAATAGACAAAGAATACCCCTATGATTGATATATAGTATAAGAAGTGACGCTTATGAGCAAAAGTATTTTGGTTACATTGAGCTAAAATAAGTCTTTAAAATTGCTCTAATACTTGTATGCGTTTGCGAATAGGTGGGTGGGTGGCGAACATTGCAAAAAATCCTTCGGCTTTATAGTCGATGAAGAGCTCTTTTACCTCGTCGTTACTGATTCCTTCAATGGTAGAATGTCCTGAGATTTTCTTTAGGGCATTGGCTAATGCTAAAGAATTATGGGTCATTTCTACCGCTCCTGCATCGGCCATATATTCGCGACTGCGAGAGAGTGCTAACTTAAAGAGTATCGAAAGGAAATAGACCACGCCTGCGACCAATAACACAACTAAAACAACAGCTCCTCCCCCACCCTTTTCGTTACGCCTGTTCCGTGATGAATACAACTGACTGTTGAGCATTGTGCGGAAAGCAATATTGGCAATGGTAGCAAAAATACCTACAAACACAATGGTAATGATGAGCAAACGCACGTCGCGGTTGCGGATATGGGTAAGTTCGTGAGCTATCACTCCTTCGAGTTCCTCATCGTTAAGGGTGTTGATAATACCCCGAGTGAGAGTCACAGCGAAAGTCTTTTGGTTAATGCCCGAAGCAAAAGCGTTAAGCGCATCACTTTCTATGATATAAAGCTTAGGCATTGGCATTCCGACACTCATACAAAGATTTTCGGTAAGGTTATACACACGCATATTCTCACGGCGTTCTAACGGACGAGAGTGGGTAGCGGTTTGTATCATTTGGGTATTGAAGAGGTAAGAAATTACAAACCATATGGCTACACCTATGAGCACGAGAGGGACTACTGAAAGGAATTGTGCATTTACAGTTTCTACCTCTTGGTCGTTAATCATATACAAGACCGCATAGGTTCCCGCAAGTAGTAACAAGGGGAAGGCTAATAAATATAGAATAGACTTGGTGTTATTTCGTGCTATTTGTTGTCGGATACCGAGATATTGCATAATTATAGGTCATTATTATTGCCAAATTTTCTTTACTTACAAAGGCTGAAGTGGCAAAGATATTAGTTTTATGTGAGAATAGCAAACAATTTTAAAAAACAAATAAAGGAGACGCTATAAAACATCTCCTTTATATATCTTCTATGTATCTGATTAACTAAACGAAATCTCCGGAGCTTTGTCTAACTGCTGGCGTTGTTCTGTACCCAAATCGAAGAAAGGTTGAGGAGTCATCTTCTTGAAGCCTGCTACGATATTAGTAGGTATTGACTGGATTGCAGTGTTCAACTCTTTGGTAGTAGAATTGAAGAAGCGACGCACTGACGCCAATTTATTCTCTATATCGGCAATTTCTTGTTGAAGGTGCATAAAGTTAGTATTAGCTTTCAAATCGGGGTAAGCTTCTACTTGGATATTGAAAGCTCCCATTGCAGAGGAGAGTTCTTTCTCGGCAGCAATCTTGTCGTTAATATCAGTAGCGCTCATAGCACGACTGCGTGCTTGTGTGATTTTGGTGAGCACATCGGACTCGTGAGTCATATAGCCTTTTACAGCTGCTACGAGTTGCGGAATAAGGTCGTGACGTTGCTTGAGTTGCACGTCGATATCAGCAAAGGCATTTTCACGATTATTGGCTAATGCTACGAGTTTGTTATTGGCACTGATGTACCAAAATACTACAATTACGATGATTGCAATGGTTATTATAAGTCCCATATTTAATTAATAAATGTTTTTTTAGTGGATTTTATTTTTACTACTTGAGTTAAATCACTCCAGTCCTCAATTCTGAATACTCTTATATCTCTAACGGAATTGGCAAACCATTCGATATAAGCGAGGGCATCTATTGCTAACATTAGATTACCCATATCCTTATTATCAGTTACATAGGTACTCCCTTGTATCCTGTAAAAGTTATATTTCTCAAGTTCTGAAGCTATTTCATAATAAGCATTATTATACGGTTTACCATAATGCTTTTCTAAAGCTGATATATTCATATCAAAAGCTATAGCATACATAGTTTAAGATTTAGAGATTTTGAAGTAATCTTTGATGCCGAAAAAGATACGCCCTTGATTATCTTTGATAGCTATCTCATCTCCTATAAATGGATTTTTAAAGATTTTAATAACAGTGCCTGTTATCCAATCCTTTAGCATAGTTAAATCAGGCGACACTTCTACAACATCACCTACTTTAAATGGGCTTTTTGAGGTTTCTTTTTTCATACAATTTAGTTTTTATATCTCACTTATCACCACAAAAACTATGCCTCCAATGAGGTATTGAGTAATTAAAATCTTTTTTTAGTTTGGTTTTATCTAACACCGAATAGGCAGGTCGCGTTACTTTGCTTGGGAACTCATCGGAGCGACAGGGTAATACTTTACAATCGTTCCCCGATTGAGCTACAATAGCCATAGCAAAGTCATACCACGAGCACACTCCTTCATTAGAGAAGTGGTATACCTCACGTTTGCCTTTATACCAACCGTTCTCTACTGCTTGCACAATAAAATTAGCTAAGTCAGCAGCGTTGGTGGGAGTTCCTATTTGGTCGAACACTACTTTAAGCTCAGTACGTTCAGCACTGAGGCGTTGAATGGTCTTTACAAAATTATGACCGAAACGCAAGGAGTACAACCAAGCTGTACGGATAATGAGGTGTTCAATTCCCGCTTGCTGTATAGCTTGTTCGCCTGCTAATTTAGTACGCCCATAGACCCCGAGAGGAGCTGTGGGGTCGGTTTCAGTATAAGGAGTGTTTTGAGAGCCTCCGAAGACATAATCAGTGGAAATATGAATAAGAGACAAGTTGTTTTCTTTACACACTGTTGCCAGGTACTCTACAGCTGTATGGTTGATAAGCGTTGCGAGCGCTACATCGTCTTCGGCTTTATCTACATTGGTATAAGCCGCGCAATTGACGATAAGCTCGATATTATTATGCTTTACAAAAACACGAATAGCTTGGGCATCAGAGATGTCCAAGCTGTTAATATCCGTAAAATAATAATGACTTTTCTTATGAGGGTTTGCTTGAATTTCAGAGCCTAACTGCCCACTGCCACCCGTTACTAAAACATTCATTTATTAGTAACTAACGGCATAAGCGTTATTATCAACCTCTACACTTTGTTTATCGCGAAAGTTATTATATAATCTGTTTACATCAGCTTTGTACTTATCGGGCACATTATTGCCATAAGTTTTATTAAGCTCTATAAACTTTTGTTTTAATTCAGGAGTAACTGCAGTGTTAAAGTTCTCCATATACAAAATCTGTTCTACTAATTTTACAAATTCTTCCATAGTTCTATAAATGTTTAATCATTGTTTGACGAGGCAAAAGTATAAATAAATTTGCAATTGACCAAAAAATAGTTATTAATTTAAATCAACAGGTTATTAACAGAGTTATCAACAGGGGAGGGTAATTGGAAAATGAGAGAATTAAAAAAATGAAGCGGGGAATTAGTCGGAGAAACTCTGAATTTTAGGTGATGCAAGCTATACGACAGATGACGAATCAGCGAGTGATAGATAAACGATGAACGGCTCTACATCGGCTCTACAATAGACGATAGGCGAAGGAAGAGCGAAGGTAAGATACTAAAAACATCCCCCCCTACCCCCCTTCAAAGGGAGGAATAGCGACGCAAAGATGAACAAAAGACGGTGCGAGCCGCACAGGCAAATGAAAAAAGACGAACAATGGACGAAGGAAAGACGAACAAAACATCCCCCCTACCCCCCCTTCAAAGGGGGGAATAGCGACGCAAAGACGAACGAATAATAAATGTAAGGTGAATATAAGATGAAGAAAAAGAGATTGAAGGTAACTTCGATAGGGAATTAAAAAATATTGTTGGAGTTTATAGTATTTTTATTATCTTTGCCCTCTGTAAAATTTCATTAAAACATTCATTAAAAAAACATTCATCATTATGGGAATTTTTGACAAACGTGAGAACTACAAACCTTTTGAATATCCTGAGGTTATGGAGTTTGTGAACGCTATGCACAAATCGTTTTGGGTACACTCAGAAGTGGAGTTTACTGCGGATATTCAGGATTTCAAATCGGAGTTAACACCTGTGGAAAAAGAAGCTGTAAAGCGTGCTTTACTGGGGATTGCGCAAGTGGAAGTATCGGTAAAAACGTTTTGGGGAGACCTTTATGACCTCTTTCCCAAACCTGAGTTCAACGGATTAGGCGCTACTTTTGCCGAATGTGAATTTCGCCACAGCGAGGCTTACGCTCGTTTATTGGAGGTATTGGGTTACAACAACGAGTTTGAGAACTTATTGGAAGTGCCTATCTTTAAAGAGCGTAGTAATGTGCTGAAAGAGTATTTAGCGAAAAATCGTGAGAACGCTATGGAACGCATTCTGTTCTTCACCCTTATTATTGAGAATGCGTCGTTGTTCAGTCAGTTTGCTACTATTCTTTCATTTACGCGTTTTAAAGGGTTCTTGAAGAACGTTGCAAATATTATTGCGTGGACATCGGTGGACGAACAGTTACACGCTAATGCGGGTATTTATATTCTGAAGAAGATATTTGAGGAAAATCCGGAAATGAAAGCTAAAGCGGAGGAGGATGCGACTTCTTTCATCCGTAGCTATATTACTTTGGAAGACAAGATGCTGGATTGGATTTTTGAACAAGGGGAATTGGAGTTTTTCAGCAAAAAAGACTTGTCGAACTATATGCGTTATCGTTTGGACGACTCGCTTACGCAATTAGGCTTAGGGAAACCTTTTGGTATTTCGGGCGAAGAAGCAAAACCGATGATGTGGTTTGAGGAGGAAGTGTTTAGCAATGAGCTTGACGATTTCTTTGCAAAACGCCCTACTGCTTATACTAAACACGACAAGAGTATTAGCGAAAACGATTTATTTTAGATAAGAGATAAGAGGTAAGGAGTAAGTACCTTACTTCTTATCTCTTACTTTTTACTTTTTATTTATGAATAAACCTCATTATATGCTTCTTGATGGGTTGCGCGGAGTGGCTGCCCTAATGGTACTTTGGTATCACATCTTTGAAGCTCACGCAACTTCACCCATAGACCAGACGGTAAACCACGGTTACTTGATGGTAGATTTCTTTTTTGTGCTTTCGGGATTTGTGGTAGGTTATGCTTATAACGACCGTTGGGGAACAATGAGCATAGGCACTTTCCTCAAACGCCGTTTGATACGCTTGCACCCAATGGTTATTTTTGGAGCACTACTGGGGGCGGGACTATTTTATTTACAAGGCTGTGAGGCTTGGGACGTGAGTCGTATATCGGTAGGGGCACTGATAGGAGCTACTTTGCTGAACCTATTGATGATTCCGGCAACACCCAGCATTGAGGCACGAGGTATTGGGGAGATGTATCCGCTAAACGGGCCTACTTGGTCTCTGTTTTTTGAGTATATGGCGAACTTACTTTACGCTTTTGTTTTGCGGTTGCTCTCGACAAGAACTCTAGCTTTTGTTGTAGCGATTTTCGGTATTAGCTTAGGTTACTTAGCTATCTTTGGCGATGATGGTTATTTGGGGTACGGCTGGAGTATGACCTCTATAGGTACGCTGGGTGGTAGCTTGCGAGTGCTTTTTTCTTTTGGTATGGGACTACTACTTTCGCGTGTGTTTAAACCTGCAAGAGTGAAATACGCCTTCTGGATAGGAGCGGTTCTATTAATAGGTATAGCACTTATACCTCGTGTTGGTGGTACCGAGAAGCTATGGGCTAACGGTATTTACGATACTTTATGCGTGGTGCTTATCTTCCCACTTATTGTTTACTTTGCGGCGTCTGACCGACCTAAGAGTGCTTTAACTCATAAACTCTGTAAGTTCTTAGGGGAGCTTTCTTACCCACTGTATATGGTTCATTATCCTTTTATCTACTGGTATTACGCTTGGGTGAAGAATGAACAATTGAGTTTTAGTCAATCGGTTTATGGGGCATTGGCAGTAGTGATAGGCTCTATACTGCTGGCTTATATAGTGCTTAAAGTATATGACGAACCGATAAGAAAGTACCTTAGTCGTAGTAATATAGGTAAGAGATAAGAGGTAAGATTACCCCCGTTCCCCCGAAGGGGGACAATCTGTTAAAACGGGAATGTGTGGCGATTATTGTTGTACAAACCTCCCCCAGCCCCCTCGAAGAGGGGGAGCTGTAGCTACACAAAAGCGATTTTCAGTACAACTTCTTATTTTTTACTTGAATGCCAAAGGTCTATCGGTAGAGAAGACTTGTATGCCTTTCTTTGCCCACTCGAAATACAGATGGTCACCTTTGGTAGCTGCGCGCTTATCTAAGTTTCCTAATGTACCTAATATGGTGGGTATTTTTAGTTGGTTTAAACGTTCGTACAGCTCATCAGGAGCTAAGCGAATGCCTGTGAAAGCCAATAACTTCTCTTTAGGAATACCTGTTTGCAGGATGCGGTTTAGTTCGTCTTCATTACGCACGCTGACCGAAAGGAGCATCTCAGGGGCAACCTTGTGTAAGGCTTCGGCTTGTGCGGTATTATAACTGATAAGCACCACTTGGGCTTCCATCTTCTCTTCGCGCACTAAATCTACCACTTTTTGATAAGAAATACCCTTCTTGAAATCTAACATCAAATAACCGTTGTGGGTTTTACACCAGGAAAGCACATCTTTTAAAAACGGAATCTGAAAGGCAGTTACATTGCCAAACTCGTCTTTGAGTTTTTCAGCACGCAACTGAGCGGTAGTAAGAGCTGAGACGACTCCTTGACCTGTGGCAGTACGTCCTAACTTATCGTCGTGCATCAGGAGTAAATCGCCGTCGGCACTCTCGAAGATATCTATTTCAAAGCTATGCACTCCTTTCTCGGAGAGGTATTGAATGCTTTGTAAGCAGTTTTCGGGATAGCCTTTAAGTTGGTCTCCTCCCCCACCGCGATGGGCAGAAACAATGGGTTTAGAGGCGTAATACATTTGGTTAGTAATCTCCTGTTGAGGGATTACCTGTCCAGTTGAGGGGCTTTTACAAGCCATTGCGAGGCATAAAAGCCATAGGGTGATGATATATTTCTTCATTAAAAACATATTTTTTTGCAAAGATAAACAAAATTAGGAAATTGGAGAGTTAGCAAATGAGGAAATGAGGAAATAAGGGGGTATATAAATAGTTTTTGGACGAGTCGGATTTTTTTTCGGATAAGCCGGATAATTTGGAGGTACGGACGGCACAGATTAAGGGATGTTAAGAGGAGCGGAAGATAGCGAAGAGGGGTGAATGTAAAGGCTTAAAAATAAGGGAAAAATAGGATTTTGTTATATAGAACTGAGGTTAATAAAAAATTATTCGTATCTTTGCAGTTCATAAACTCTGAACAAAAAAGTGGAAAATATACAAGCTATCAAACAGCGTTTTGGCATCATTGGCAATGACCCTAAGCTAAACCGCGCCATCGAAAAAGCTATTCAAGTAGCCCCTACTGATATTTCAGTGCTTATCACGGGTGAAAGTGGGGTAGGAAAAGAGGTAATCCCACGCATTATTCACCAGCTCTCACTGCGCAAACACGGCAAATACATAGCGGTAAACTGCGGAGCTATCCCTGAAGGCACTATTGATTCGGAACTTTTTGGGCACGAAAAAGGGGCTTTTACAGGAGCTACCGCGACGCGGTCGGGCTATTTTGAGGAAGCCGACGGTGGAACTATCTTCTTAGACGAGGTGGGCGAATTGCCACTCACTACCCAAGTGCGCCTCTTGCGGGTATTGGAAAACGGCGAGTTCATAAAAGTAGGCTCCTCGGTAGTGCAGAAGACGAATGTGCGCATCGTGGCGGCTACCAATGTGCAAATGCAAGAAGCTATTAAAAAAGGTCGGTTTCGCGAAGATTTGTACTACCGACTCAGCACAGTAGAAATACACCTCCCGCCTTTACGCGAACGCAAAGACGACATTCACTTGCTGTTCCGCAAGTTTGCTTCGGATTTTGCCGAGAAATATAAAATGCCGCCTGTAAAGCTCACCGAAGATGCGGTACACCTGCTCGTAGGCTACCGCTGGAGCGGGAATATACGTCAGTTGCGGAATGTAGCCGAGCAAATTTCGGTACTCGAACAGCGCCGCGATATCAACGCTACCATTTTGCGCTCTTATCTACCTGAAGAGACCACCAGTTTGCCCTCAGTAGTACCCGCACAAGCACGCACCGAGAGCGATTTTAGCAACGAACGCGAATTACTGTACAAGGTGCTTTTTGATATGAAATCTGACCTGAACGACCTGAAAAAACTCACCCTTGAACTCTTGCAACACGGCAATTCCGCCCAAGTGCAACAGGACAATGAAGGACTCATTCACCGCATTTACGGCTCAGCCGATGTGCGCAAAAGCGACTCGACCCCTCCTTCGTACGCTTTCTTACCCATAACGCCTGCTGAGAATGGTATTTTGCCTCACGAAGAGGTATATGATTACGAGGAAGCTAATGAAGAAGAGCGCTTTTCACTCCAAGAGCAAGAACGTGAGATGATACGCAAATCCTTAGAACACAATGGCGGAAAGCGTAAAGAAACTGCTAAGGCTTTGGGGATTTCAGAAAGGACACTGTATAGAAAGTTGAAGCAGTATAATATGATTTAGGTTTTAGACCACAGGCATTGTCGCAGACTTTGTGAAAGTCTAAGGACTTTGATAAAGTATATAAATCTAATAATCAATTGCTTTTGTCGTCTGTTCTATAAGGGCGTTTGCCAAACGCCTACACAAAAATGCCTCCTTGTTAATTATTAATTGTGAATTGTTAATTATTTAGATGAAATCATATAAAATAGGTGTTATCGGGCTGGGTTATGTGGGGTTCCCCTTAGCCTGTCTCTTTGCTAAAAAATACCCTACCGTGGGCTTCGACCCTTACGAGGCGCGCATTGCAAGCCTCAATATGGGTGTGGATACTACAGGCGAAATCAGTAGTGAGATGCTGAAAGAGCGCCTCGCTATCCACCTCATTTGCACGGCGAAGGCAGAAGATGCTAAGGATTGCAACGTGTACATTGTGGCTGTCCCTACCCCCATCGACCTCTACCAGCAACCCGACCTTACCGCCTTGCGCGAAGCGAGCACAACCGTAGGTCGTCTGCTCAAAAAAGGGGATATAGCAATCTATGAATCAACGGTGTATCCTGGGGTGACGGAAGACGAGTGTGTACCTATTTTGGAAAAAGTATCGGGGTTGGTATTCAACCGCGATTTCTTTGTGGGCTACTCGCCTGAGCGTATCAACCCTGGCGACAAACAGCATACGGTGGAGAATATATGCAAAATCACCTCGGGTTCAACCCCCGAAGTGGCCCAGGAGGTAGATGCGCTGTACAATTCGGTGCTCACAGGGGGTACTTACTTAGCTTCGTCAATCAAAGTAGCCGAAGCTGCCAAAGTGATTGAGAACGCCCAACGCGATGTGAATATCGCCTTTATGAATGAGATAGCGAAGATATTCAATATTTTGGACATCGATACTAATGCGGTGATTGATGCCGCCAGTAGCAAGTGGAACTTCTTGCCCTTCCGTCCTGGACTGGTGGGCGGACACTGCATAGGCGTAGACCCTTACTACCTCATACAGAAAGCTAAACTACACGGTGTATCGCCACGCTTAATGATGGAAGCCCGCAAGACGAATGACTCTATGGGGGGCTATATCGCCTACCAAATTATCAACCGTTTGTGCTTGCAAGGCACTCCTGTGAAGGATAGCCGCATTTTGCTGTTGGGATTTACCTTCAAAGAAAATTGCCCTGACCTCCGCAATACGAAGGTAGTGGATATTTACCGTACCCTTGAAAACTTTACTAATCATATAGTGGTATACGACCCGTGGGCAGACCCCGAACGCGCCCTTGAAGAGTATGGCATTACGATAGCAACTGAACCACAAAACCTCCCTACCCATAATGATGTAGTGGCGCTTTGCGTGGCGCACCAAGAGTTTCTGCAAATGGATATAGGAAAATACTTAAAAGAAGACGGTATTATTTACGATGTAAAGGGGAAGTTGAAAATCAAGAAGAATGTGTTTAGGTTATAAAAGTTGTATAGTAAAAAACTTTTTTCTATCTTTGTCGCCTAAAATATCCATATACAATGAAGAAAATATACTTGCTAATGCTTTGTGCTTTTCCGTTTTTAGCAAAGGCACAATACACCGAAATTATCAACTCAAACCTCCCTGGCACTTCACAAAGTGCTTATGCAGTAGGAGCGAGAGTGTTGCAATTTGAAGGTGGCTTGTGGTATGAACACAACCACCATAAACAAACAGGCACTTCTATGGACTTTACGGGAGTGAACTATGCAGTGCGCTATGGATTTTATAAAGAAGAATTGGAGGTTATGCTCAACGGTACGCTTGCTTACGACCGTACGACTGCACCTAACAGTACAACCTCTCACTTTGGTTTTGTAAACAATACTATTGGAGCGAAGTATTTGCTCTTTAAGCCAGCTTTCTTAGATGAAAAGCCAAGCATTTACAGTTGGAAAGCTAATAACTCTTTTAGCTGGCGCAATCTCACACCTTCTATTTCGCTTTATGCAGGGGTGAATTTCTTACCAAACAAGCGGTATTACTACGAGGCTATACCTGCACTTTCTCCTAAAGTGGCTGCTATATTTCAAGCAGAGCCTATCCCCCGTGTGGTGTTGGTAGCAAACGGTATCATCGATAGGTTCTTAAGCGGAAAAAACACCGAATACAGCTATTTGTTCACCGTTACCCATAACTTAGACAATGGTTGGTTTAGTATTTTTGCAGAGCATCAAGGTATTCACAGCCAGCATTACAACGACCAGATTACGCGTCTTGGTGTTGCCTTCTTGCTTTCCGATAAAATACAACTCAATGCCGATATGGGCTTTGGCTGGAAAGATACTCCGCAACGCTATATGGGGCTGTTCGGGGCTTCTTATCGTATTGACAATCACAACAGCTATATCAAGAAGGTGCTAAATGAAACAATAGAAACCACCAAAATTAAACACAAGAAAAAACCTAAAAGAAACAGACCTAATGCCATTGATCCTGATTAAAGAACTCAGCACTAAGAAGGAACTTACTGAGTTTGTGAAGTTCCCTTTGTCCTTATACAAAAACCACCCTTATTGGGTGCCGTCTCTCATCAGCGATGAGGTAGCCTCTTTTGACAAAACTAAGAACCCTGTGTTTGACAACGCCGAAGCCTTTTTCTATGGAGCATACAATGAGAAAGGTGAAATGGTAGGGCGTGTGGTGGCTATCGTCAATCAGCACGACCTTAAACAGGGCATAAAGAAAGTACGCTTTGGTTGGCTGGATATGATAGATGACATTGAAGTAACCAAATCCCTCTTAGCAAAGGTAGCCGAAAAAGCCCGTGAGTATCAACTGGAGTATATGGAAGGACCGATAGGTTTTTCGAATATGGATAAAGTGGGATTGCTTACCGAAGGTTATGACCATCTCTCGAATATGATGACGTGGTACAACTATCCTTATTATAATCAGCATTTAGAGCAATTGGGCTTTACCAAAGAAAAGGGCTTTGTAGAGATGGAATTTTTAGTAAAGAACTCAAAACCTGAGCTCTTTAAGAAAACCGCTGAAGCCATAAAGAAGCGTTATGGCGTAAAGTTTATCGACACGCCCACTACTAAAGAGGTGCTCAAGCACGTTGATGCAATGTTTGACCTTTACAACGAAACTTATTCTAAGTTAGCCTCATATGTGCCTATAAGCGAACGTCAGCGAGAGTACTTCAAGCAGAAGTATATTCCTTTCATCAATCCTGAGTACATACGTTTTATTGAAGATAAGGACGGCAAACTGATATGTTTCGCCATTGTGATGCCTTCGTTTTCTAAAGCATTACAAAAGGCAAAAGGCAAACTCTTCCCTTGGGGCTGGTGGCATCTGTTACAAGCCAAAAAACATCACAATACGGTGGAGTTTTACCTCATTGGGGTATCCCCTGAATACCAAAGCAAAGGTATCCCTGCCTTGTTGTTCGACTATTATTATGAAGTGTTCAAACGCAAAGGAGTTACGAACTGTGTAGTCACCCCCGAACTCGAAGAAAACATTGCCATTCAGCAACTTTGGAAGAGTTTTGACCCCGTAGTTTTTGCTCGGCGTGCCACCTTTAAAAAACAACTGATAGAAAACTAATAATATTTCGTAAACTTACCAGTGCAATTTGCACCTGTCATTAAAATGAATTATTTTCTTCCTTTTTTGGCAGTGGTATTAGGCTACTCATTCGTAACCTTTTTTAAACCTGCCCAGCAGCAATACACCAAACTACTACTTTCTTTCAGTGGTGCTTACCTATTGGCGCTTACTGTATTTGTGCTGATACCCGAAGTATATCACTCTCACGATGAGCACACACACGATTTTAAATACATAGGGCTGTTTGTGATAATAGGAGTACTCCTGCAAATTGTCTTGGAGTTCTTTTCGCACGGAGCCGAACACGGTCACGCCCAGCATCCACACCCGCATCAGCATACTACTTTCCCGCTTTCACTATTTATTAGCCTTAGTATACACTCTATTTTAGAAGGGTTCCCGCTATCTCACGGGCACAATCACGACCTTGTGTATGGCATATTTGTTCATAAGTTGCCCGTCGCCATTGTGCTTACCACCTTTTTTATTAATTCAGGGATTGCCAAATGGAAAACAGCACTATTTCTGTTTCTTTTTTCGCTAATGACATCCTTAGGAACATTGCTAAGTAGTACAGTGCCCAGTCTCATTAACTATCACACCGAGCTTTCAGCTATTGTAATAGGTATTTTCTTGCATATATCTACTGTTATTCTATTTGAAAATGCCGAAGGACACCGTTTTAACCTGCTAAAGTTTTTAAGTGTTTGTGTAGGATTTACGGTAGCTTACCTTACATAACATAAAAGGTAGTTAATTTACAACACAAATATAGCTTATAATTAAAATAGCTGCTGTCGCTACCTCATTATCATAGCTAATAAATACAAAAACTATAATTTCTACCCCATTCTTTGGGGTAAAAAACGAAAAAGCTACTGTCGCGAGGTTATTCTTATAGATAAAAATAAAATAAGCTATTAATATTAAAATATAAAATAGCTTGCATATATCAAAAGTATTATTTACTTTTGCCGAATGAAACTTTAACATTAAAAAATCAAAATTATGAGCTTTAAAATTGACATCTCATTACCTAACGTTAGCAAACTCAACAATGATGAGTACGCTCAGTTTATTAAAGGGGTAGTAAAATTAGTGAATACTACCACCGTAGAAAAATTAGGCGTTAAGCCAGAACTTATTTCAGCTATTGAAAAGAATTTAGACCTCCTTACGGAGGCTTCTCGACAAAGCCGATCAAGTAAAGAGTCCGAAAACATCAATCGGTTAGATAAGCAACGTAATGAATTGCTTTCTTATTTACTCTCTTCTTTCAGATTAGGTAAGAAAAGTTCCTTACAAACCCAGAAGGATTCTGCGCAAATTCTTTATTTAGAGTTCAAAAACTATAAAGGTGTTGCCTCTTTGCCTACTCGGCAGAAGTCTCAAGCCATCGATGCTTTGGTTAAAGATTTAGAAAAGCCCGAAATCACTAAACATTTAAAGACCTTAGGCATCTCGCACGCCGTAGCTCCTTTGAAAGAAGCTAACACAAAATACCAAGAATTGGTAGACGTGAGAGCTGAAAACCAAATTAGCAATAAGGTAATCAATGTAAAGAAAGTGCGTAAAGAAACTGATTTGCTTTATAAGGATTTGGCGAGATTTGTTTTTGCAAATCACATTATCAATGCTTCTGCTGAAACCGATAGTTTCACCACCTTATTCAATAAGTTAATTGATGACACTATAAACGCTAACAAACAGCGATTAGCACAAGCTCTTATAACTAAGAAATCAACTAAACCAGCGGGAACTAAAAGTGTTTCAGAATAGTGTTTTCATATAATCTCAATTAGTATTAATTGTTATGAAAAGACTCCTATTTTTGCTATTTCTTTTAGTAGTTGCTTGCCAATCCTCTCATAAAGGGGTTACCTTTACCGAGAGTGACCTTAATATCATTCCGCGACCCCAATCGCTCACTCTGGGTAAGGGTAGTTTCCGGTTTACTAAAGAAACTGTTTTTGTAACCGCTCCTGAACTATATCCTGTGGCGAACTTGTTTGTTGAACGATACGAAAAGGCAACAGGCTTCAAACTTTTCTTTAGAAAGGCAGCTATACAAACGAGCCATATACTGCTTTCTCTTGATAAAGCCCTACCCGAAGAAGGCTATACCCTGGTAGTAGAACCTGAGAAGATTTCTATCACCGCAGCCGACCATAACGGAGCGCTCTATGCCCTCGAAACGTTGCGTCAGCTACTGCCTAAAGAGTTTGAAAGCCCTACACCCATACAAGCCGATTGGGTGGTTCCTACCATTATGGTCAAAGATAGACCTCAGTATGCTTGGCGCGGATTGATGTTGGACGTCTCTCGCCATTTCTTTCCAAAGGAATATATACTGAAAAACCTTGACCGTATGGCGATGCTCAAGCTCAACACTTTTCACTTCCATTTGGTGGATAACGAGGGTTGGCGCATCGAAATTAAAAAGTACCCTAAACTCACCGAAATAGGGGCTTGGCGTGTAGACCAAGAGGATAAGCTATGGGATGAACGCACCCCTAACCCTGCCAATGCCTTTGCCAATCCTGCGACAGCTCCTAAAAAATACGGAGGGTTCTATACCCAAGAAGATATTAAAGAGATTGTTGCCTATGCCACAGCTCGTGGCATTACGGTAGTGCCCGAAATAGAGATGCCTGCCCACGCAATGAGTGCCATTGCAGCTTACTCCGAACTTTCTTGCCACAAACGCCCCATAGGAGTGCCCTCAGGTGCGGTGTGGCCTATCACCGATATCTATTGTGCGGGGCAAGAAGAGACTTTCACCTTTTTGGAAGATGTACTTACCGAAGTAATGGCGCTCTTCCCCAGTAAATACATTCACGTAGGGGGCGACGAAGCTACCCACACCGAATGGGAAAAATGCCTTAAGTGCCAGCAACGTATGAAAGACCATCACCTCAAGAATGTGCACGAACTCCAAAGTTACTTCATCAAGCGTATAGATGATTTCTTAGTATCCAAAGGGCGCACTTTGGTAGGTTGGGACGAGATAATGGACGGTGGTTTGGCTAACAATGTCGTAGTGATGAATTGGCGGGGTATTGACATAGGACGCAAAGCTCTCGAACAAGGCAATCCCGTAGTGCTCACCAGCGATTGCTATATAGACAACTATCAAGGTCTTCCCGACTATGAACCTCAAGCCAATGGCGGCTACCTACCACTCAAGAAACTCTATACTTACAGCTTAGAAAAAGAAAACCTTACTCCAGCGCTACAGAAAAAGGTCTTGGGTACGCAAGCCAATTTATGGGCAGAACACGTGGGTAGCACTGAACATTCTGAATATATGATTTTCCCGCGATTGTTGGCGCTTGCTGAAATCAGTTGGACAGCCACTCACTTGAAGAATTGGGACAACTTTATAAACCGCACCCAAGCATTTATGCAGCGTTTGGATGTGATGAAGGTGAACTATGCCCGCTCTATGTACCAAGTAGTGCCTACTGTTGGAAACAATGAGGGAAACATCTCCCTCAAATTAGAATGTGAAGTCCCCAATGCCGACCTTCGCTATGCTTTGGGAGATATTCCTATAGAGAAAGCTACGAAATACCACCAACCTATTGCGTTGAATCAAAGCACTACCTTTAAAGCAACTGTTTTCGGTGGAAAGGCGACCAACACTATTACCACTGGCGAGGTAATCTTCCACAAAGCTAAAGGCAAAAAAGTGAACTACAGTCCGCAGTATCACAAGAGTTACCAAGGGCAAGGCGACGCCACCCTTACCAATGTTATTCGCGGTACCAAAAACTTTCACGACGGGCAGTGGCTGGGTTGGTTAGGTGATGATGTCACCCTTACCCTTGATTTAGAGCAAGCTACCCAGGTGAGCGAAGTGCGCATAGGCACAATGGACGCTCAGTCGTCAGGTATTTATTTCCCTATAAAGCTTTCCGTAGCCCTTCCCAATGATGGCAAAACCTACCACCAAGTAGCTACGCTTGAGCAACCTTGTGTGGTAAGAGGCAAAGCCGAGTTAAGAGATTTCGTGTTGAAATTCAATCCTGAGGAAGCCCGTTACCTCAAGCTCACTCTTAAGAACGTCAAAACCCCTCCTAAAGGCGGAGATGCGTGGCTTTTTATCGATGAAATTTTGGTATTTTAGAAAAATAATGTACCTTTGTTGCGTAAAAAACGTTAATTATTAATTGATATATATGGATTCAGTAAAAAACTATATTCAGCAAAACAAAGACCGCTTTATTGCGGAACTCATTGACCTGCTCAAAATGCCGTCAATCAGCGCTGACGCTGCCTACTCGCAGGACGTGCTCAACACCGCCGACGCCGTGAAAAAAGCCTTAGAAAAAGCGGGCTGTGACAAGGTAGAAATATGTGAAACCCCAGGTTACCCTATCGTTTATGGCGAGAAAACCATTGATCCTGCACTCCCTACGGTGCTAGTGTATGGTCACTACGACGTGCAACCCGCCGACCCTATCGAGCTTTGGGAATCCGACCCCTTTGAACCAGTGATCAAGAAAACCGACATTCACCCCGATGGCGCTATCTTTGCGCGCGGTTCTTGCGATGATAAAGGGCAGGTGTTTATGCACGTGAAAGCCCTTGAATATATGGTGAAAAACAACGTGCTCCCTTGCAATGTGAAGTTTATGATTGAAGGTGAGGAAGAAATAGGTTCAGGAAGCCTTAGTTGGTTTGTAAAAAACAACCACGAAAAACTCAAAAACGATATCATCCTCATTTCCGATACCGGTATGTTAGCCAACGATACACCGTCTATCACTACCGGATTACGCGGACTTAGCTATGTGGAGGTGGAAGTTACGAGCGCCAACCGCGATTTGCACTCCGGTTTATACGGCGGTGCTGTAGCGAACCCTATCAACGTGCTTACTAAGATGATTGCCTCTTTGCACGACGAGAATAACCGGGTGACCATCCCTCATTTCTACGATAAAGTAGAAGAGCTCTCACAAGCTGAACGCGACGAGATGGCTAAAGCACCTTTCTCACTCGAAGCCTACAAAAAAGCGTTAGACATTGATGAGGTATATGGCGAAAAAGGCTACACCACTACCGAACGTGCTTCTATACGTCCTACCCTCGATGTAAATGGTATCTGGGGTGGCTATACTGGTCAAGGAGCTAAAACGGTAATTCCCAGTAAGGCTTACGCTAAAATCTCAATGCGCTTAGTGCCTAACCAAGATAATCACGAAATCACCGAACTCTTTACCAAACACTTTGAGAGCATCGCTCCAGCAGGTGTACACGTGAAAGTAACCCCTCACCACGGTGGACAAGGCTACGTAACCCCTACCGACACTCCTGCTTACCAAGCGGCGGTAAAAGCCTGCCAGCAAACCTTTGGCAAAGAGCCTATACCCGTGCGTTCAGGTGGAAGCATTCCTATCGTGGCTCTCTTTGAAGAAGAATTAGGTAGCAAGTCTATTCTCTTAGGTTTTGGCTTGGATAGTGATGCTATTCACTCACCTAATGAACACTACGGTATTTTCAACTTCCTAAAAGGTATTGAGACGATTCCGTGGTTCTACCACTACTTTACCACAGGCAACAAGTAAAATATGAACTTTGCCAAAGGTCATAGCACGACACGCTATGAAAACTTTGGCAAAGTTTTTTATTATTAGAAATGAGCTACTTAACAATAAAGCAAAAAAATATTTAATATTTTTCTACCTAAAAATTTGTAGATTTTAAAATTAGTTGTACCTTTGCACCGCAATTAAGGGAAAACATAAGTAATAAATATTCCTCCTTAGCTCAGTTGGTTAGAGCATCTGACTGTTAATCAGAGGGTCACTGGTTCAAGTCCAGTAGGGGGAGCAACAAGGTAACGCACTTCCACTCAAAGCGTTACCTTTTATTTTTAGTGCAGTAATCCCATTTGTAATTATTCAAAAACGACAAGGTAAACGTCAATCTAAAATAATTACATTATGGTTACAAAAACAATGGACGGGTGTAGCTACTCCGAACTATGGGTGTCCCCTGCCAACTGGCAAAAAGCTACTAAAAAAGACTTGGACAAAGATTGGTACGTGCAATGCGTATTCTTTGACCCTCGTTTTGAGAAGAAATACCCTAAAGGCTTCCCATATCGCAAAAAGGCTAATAGACCTAACACGGTAGAAGAACGCAAGGCTATGATTTCTTTTCTTCTTAAAAATATTCCCCAGCAACTTAACAATGGTTTTAATCCTATCCTTAAAAAGTATGTGAGCGTACACAAGGAGGGACTTTACCCTGAATTACACTTTATTGAGGCTTTTAGGCGTGCGTTGGAAATAAAAGTAGGTACTAAAAAACACCTATACGAAATACAATGCGCTATTAATAGACTTGAAAAAGCGTGTGAAGCCCTTGATATGCAGACCGTCAAAATAAAGGACTTGCGAAGGGTGGACTTGAAGCGTATGCTTGATTGGTTGCGACTATCCGACAAATATTACAATAGGTTCGTGATATACTTCTCCAGCCTATATCGTGAGCTGATAGAATACGAATGCTGCGAAAGTAACATTACAAGGGATATATACCCTAAAAAGGTAATAAAGGAGGCTCGTACCATACTTACCGCTGACGAACTTACTAAGGTGAAAAATCACGTCCGATTTATCAATCCTGATTTTTATAGGTATATGATGATATTCCTATATTCAGGGGCACGCAATACCGAGCTTTTTAGATTGCAACGCAAAGATGTAGATTTAGAAAATCGGGAGTTTGTAATACTGCTCGAAAAAGGCGGACAATACAAACGCTGTACAAAGGTAATTTTAGCCCCTGCATTAGAATTTTGGAAAGAGATATGCAATAAGTGCAAAAGCGATAACGACTACCTTTTTGCACTTGATTTTGTCCCTAACAAGAAAATGGGTCATACCGAGATTGTTACCCGCTTTTGGAAGCGACACGTAAAGGATAAATTAGGCATTGAAGCTGATTTTTACGCCCTCAAACACTATATGCTTGATAACTTGGACAGCGATACGGCTATGCTTTTGGCTTCGCATACTAATCAAAATACTACCGCTATCTACCAAGTGAACAAAGCTAAAAGGGAGAGAGAGCGGTTAAAGCAGTTGGATATACAGATATAGAAAAAGCCCCTTAATTGGGGCTTTTATTTTGTAGGTCATAAAATATTAGGAAAATACCTACTTTTACAAGTATTTTTGCTAAGTATTTTTACAAACTTTTTTGCAAACTTTTTTGCAAACTTTTTTGCAATATCAAAATAATATTGTACTTTTGCACAGTCAAATCTACTAATTTTCTTTCTAATCATTTTAACTATAGATATTTAAATAATTATGAGTTATAACGTTATACAAGTAGCCAATTGGCTAATAGAAAAAGCTAATAATACTGATAATGGGGACTTTATAACTAACTTAAAACTTCAAAAGTTATTATATTACTTACAAGGGTATTATTTAGCAGTTTTTGAAAAACCTCTCTTTGATGATGAGATAGAGGCGTGGCAATACGGTCCTGTTGTCCCTAATGCTTATTACGAGTTCAACGCTTTTGGAAAAAACGCTTTGCAACCTACAAGTGAAGGAATTGCTCAATTTACTAATGATGAGGAGGAATTACTCAATGAGGTATTTGAGGTATATAATGACTTCTCTGCAGTAGGGCTTATGCATCGTACCCACAATGAGCCTACTTGGAAAAATACACCTACTGCTAAAGGAAGTGTTATTACTAAGGAAAGAATGACTAAATTCTTTAAAACTCGTGTAAATTGGGATGAGTAAGAAAAAAGTTAAACCAGTTGAAGAAGAAGATAGTGTTGAAAGAAAGTATTTCTACCCTCTATTTTCATTCAAACACTTACAAACATCTGTCTCTTATAAAAACAGTAATGACTCTAAATTTTTTGTGGACTTTTTAGAGCGTTTACACAAGTTGAGTGTTTTAGGCTGGGAAGAAATCAGAAAGTCTCAACGCCACGGTTTTGGAATGGAGAAAATTTCGATAGACAAAATAAAACCTCAATGTCCAAGTTTTATTACTCCTGACATAAAAGAGTTGCACGTGTTTCGTGCCACTGGCAGCAATAAAGTATTTATAGGACTACAACAAGGTAATGTTTTTCACGTTATTTTTATTGAGGCTGATTTTGGAGATGTGTATAATCATTAAAAATAAACTATGAAAAGAATAGTATTATTACTGATTGCCCTGCTCGCTGTGGGGTGCTCGAAAAGTGAGGATAAAATAGTTCCTGATGATTTAAAAGTTTCTTGGACATATATACAAGACAAAGGGGATGAATATAAAGAAAAATATATTAATCTATCCTTTACGTACGATGAATATTTACTAATTGTCATAGAAACAGGATTAGAAAATGGAAAATTTCAAAAGGTATCACGCACTGAAAAAGGAAAGTTTTCATATAGCTACCCTAATCTAACACTAAAAAGTAGTTTAGGGGTTGAAATAAGAGGAATTATTAATGAAAAACGAGACGAACTAACATTATATAATTTTCGTAGCATCCTATTTATTCCAAAGACAAACGATATTACACTTACACATTGATAATAGAAAAGCCCTCTTAATTGAGGGCTTTTCTATTATCTCATTTTAATTCCTCTTGTCTGCATATCACTTAATATTGCCTTAACACCCGTAAGGTCTTTTCGCATATCGTGCAACTGAAAAGTGTTTACTTCAATTCCCGCAAGATGTTTTAACTGTTGAGCCGACATAGCGTGTAAGTTCTTCAAATCTTCAGAAAGGAACCTTGTGCGCTCAGATATTTGCATAACACTGTCTTTTGTTAGTTTTTGAAGCTCTGTCATAAGCCTAAATTGTCCGTTGAGCTCATCGGCACTATCTTGAGACATTCTTGCAAAACCTTTCTCTACTGATTGACGCTGCTCTTTTAGAAAGTCGTAACCTAAATTACTACTCATTTCATTCCAATTTTTTAAGAATTGTTGCATTTCACCGATTTTGCCTTTCATCCTACTGGAAAATTCTGCTATAAGATTCGCAGTAGCATTAGCATATTCTTCACTACTAACACTCCCATCTCCTGCTACTTTGTGCATTTTCTTTTGAAATTCCTTAAAATCTTTCGCAACAAACAACTCATACATCAACTGCTTACCGAGTTTGCTAATAATGTTACCTACTGACTTAGAAAAGTTTTCAAAAGCATCTTCTCCTTTTTTTAACGAATCAACAACACTATCTATTATAGATGTCCCCATTTCCCCAAAGGTTTTATTAAGATATTCATCAAACTTTTTTTGTGCTTCTAATGCTTGTTCATACTGTTGTATGATGGTTTGTAGAGCTTGTTTCCCTGTTCCTTCAAACTCCTTGTTATTAACAATGCTTTTAGCTAAGTTTACATCAAATTCCCCCGCTTTATTAATTAGTTGTGGATACACTGAAAGTAGACTATTATATTCAGTATGAGATTTTTTCCAAAACCAAGCTCCTGTAGTATAACTACCTGTTGCAATTTTAATATTCTCTAAACCAAGATAATCATCGCCTTTCCTGTTAGGTGACCGATATCCATAACTACGGAAACTTGTGCCAGCGTCCTCATAACGTTTTTTTAGATTAAAACCCATTCTGCGCTCTAAATCGTTCCACAGTCTGTTGTATTCTTTTAAATCACTCAAAGCGTTATTGATGTCTTCTGTGCCGAATATAGATGTATTTTCTTTGTGTAACATCTTCTCTTCCCAAAGTAGTCGGTTGTATTCATTCTGTTGGTTTATTTTTGACTGAGCTATTTCTTGTAATTTTTTTTCGTGAGCTAAACGCTCTTTTGCAGCTCCCTCAAACCCTCCTACTCCTAAACCTACAACAGCACCAATAAGAGCCCCCCAGCCCCCTCCTACACTTGCACCCATTTGTGCAAAAGAGAGAGTTTTATTAAGTAAGTTTGCTGTGTTTTGCAAAGTACGTCCTAATTTCTCTAATGATGAGTTACCTGTACTTTGTCCTAATCGCTCAAACTCTTGCCCTAACTGTCCAAATTGTCCTGTGATTGATTGTGCTGATGACAACATACCGTTGAACGCTTCCTGCCATTCAGCGGTATTGGGTTTGGCTTTGAATAGATTTTTGATGTTTGTACCGAGTTTGCCAAAAACGGTATCACTACGCTCGGCTGTCTCTCTTGTTTGTTCAAGTTGCTGGCGTAGGCTTTGGATATATTCTACATTGTCCTTATCGCCCATATCAAGGTTGCTCGCCAACCGGTCTATTTCAGCTTCTGCCTCTGCTATGGTTTGGCGTATTTCCTTGATGGTCTTTTTGCGCATATTCTCAAAGAGTTTAGCAATGGCTGTACCCTCTTTTTTGTAGAGTATATCCAACTTTTTGAGTTCTCGTACTTTTTCATCTTGTGCTTTTTTGACTTGTGGAGCGTCTGCGCCTAATTTAGCTTGCAAAGCGGTAATATCGGCATTGTATTTCTCCTCAATAGATTTACGTTGGTCGGTGTAGGTTTGGTACTTTTCTAATAAGTCCTTATACACTTGTTCTTGCTGAATACGTTGGTACTCTGCATTGGAAGTTAAAAGCACCTTTTCGTTTTCAGCAAGGCGTGCTTTTTCGGCATTGATAGCAGGAGTATTGGTGTCAAAGGCTTGTCCCTTTTTCCATTTGCCTTGTGCTTCTGCTTTTTGTTTTTCGGTTTCGATGAATGCGTTTAGCTGGTCTTCTGAACGTCTTCTAATTTCCTCTTCTTGCTTGTCGTATTCCAATTGAATGATAGCAAGGCGCTTTTCCGCTCCGTCTTGCATTATCTTAATGCGGGCTTCTTCACGAGCAAAAAGGTCGTCTTGAATTTGGCGGTTGTGGTCTCTTTGGGCTTTTTCAGTGTCGAAATCAGGGAGGGTATTTTTAGTAGCTCTTGCCTTGCTACTTCCTGACGGTTTCACTGTGAAGTCGTTGTACTCTTTTTTTGCTTGTTCTAACTTTTCTTTGGCATCAGAGATGGCTTTTTTATAATCGCTTTCAGTTTTATACCCTGATTTGTTGTTGGTAATATCCGATAGTGCCTTTTCAGCATCTTTAACAGCTTTGGCGTACTTCTTAGATAGGTCAGTATAGTTGTAAGTTTGCTCGTGTAACTTGTCGATTTGTCCCTTTAACGCTTGTGTTTGTGCCTGTAACTCTCCTTTATCAAACGAATACCATTCATTACCAAATTTCACCCCGTGAGAAGCCCACTTTTTACCCTCTTTTTCTTGTTTTTGAAGGTCAGCAATGAGTCGCTGGCGGTACTGTAATTGTTGTTGGAGTTCGCTTTCTGGAAGGTTTTTTAAGCTCTTTTTCCAATCAGATACAGCTGTATTTTTGATATCTTTTCTAAGGTCTTTTTCATTGTTTTTAAGCATTGACTCTAAATACTCACGCTGTTCTTTTTCGGTTACACTTTGGTATCCGAACATATTTAACCACCCCATTCCTCTACCAGTGTTGATAGCGTTATTTAATGGTTTTAGGTATGCTTGTGGGTTCTTATTGAACTCTTCTAAGTCCCTTTTAGCTTTTCTGTAATCATTGATTTTATTTATTTCTGAGCGTCTACTATCCTCTTCTGCTATCTCTTTTTTGAGTTTGAGAATATCAGCAAGTTTAAGGGTCTCAATATCGTATTTCTCAAATATTTTAGGGTATGTTTTTATAAGCTCGTCAAGAGCGTTCCCCCTTTCTGTATCTGCGAGAGCTTGGTTATTAACGGTTTCAATAAGCTCATCGACGTGCTGTTTATGAGCTTTTTCACTCTCAATAATTTGTTGCTTTCTATCGTTGTAGTCTTTTGTAGCCTTTTCGGTGGTAGTAATATTATCTCTTAAAAGAAAATACGCAGTTCCTAATCCTATTACGGCTGTTGCAACTAATACGTAGGGGTTTGCCATCATTACAGCATTCAGTGCTCCTGTTGCTACTGTTGCTGTTTTTGTAGCGAGCGTCTGTATGCCTTTTGCAATAGCGTCCTCTTTGGCAGCAATAGCCCACCCCTTAGTAAGAGCAATATTTACCAATACAGCGGTACGATATGTACCATACGTGGCAATAAGCCCTGCAATGAGCTTCCCGACTGTTTGATAATTCTCAACCAAAAACGAGACACCCTGAATTGCTCCTGACACAATACCCTCACTTGATTTACCTATCTCATTAAGCATTTGGTCGAAATTATCACGCAAATTGGATATTTGACCACCTAAACTCTTGCTTTGCTCTGCCATTAGATTATAGAATAGTCCGCCCTCGTTGGTCATATTCTTGATAACAGCTTGCACTTCGGTAAATCCTATCTTGCCAGCGGTAACCATTTCCTTAATCTCGGTTTCGCTCTTACCTACAACCTTGCTTAATTCGGCTATGATAGGTATACCTGCATTCATAAACTGATACAAGTCGTTTGTAAGCAAACGCCCTTGTGCTTTTACCTGTCCGTATACGTGAATAAGTTGCCCCATAGGCACACCAAGCCCTGAAGCCACATCACCCATACGGCGGAGGGTTTCGGTAACTTCCTCAGCAGGCACTTGAAAGGCTAATAGACGTTTTGCCCCCTCTGATACTTCTTGTAGTCCAAAGGGTGTTTTTGCTGCAAGGTCAGTCATTTGCGCCATTAATGCATTTGCCTTTTCCCTGCTCTTGAGCATTGTTGAAAAGGATATTTCGAGCTGTTGGAATTGAGAGCGTACCTCAATTACTTGGTTTACGAAAGCCTTTGCTTGTGAAAAAGTGAAAAACGCTAATGCTCCTTTGGCGAGGGTATCAATAGACTGTTGTAGCTTATTGGTTTCTCGCTGGGAACTTTGCATAGACTCGTTGAAAAGTCGTTGCATTTTATTTAAATCACGTTCTAAATTATCAAGGCGCAAATGTGCCTCAAAGTCCATAGTTCCATTGTTAGTGTTCATTGCTGTAATGTATTAAGATTATAGTAAAAACGCCCCATAAAGAGGCGTTCTTCGTACAACTAAAAAATAAAATCACTTCAAAAAGCGTTTGAGTTTATCGCGTATGAGATAAAAGGCTACCAATAAAACAATGATGATAGCAATAAGATACAAATAGGAGGTTTTTACGTTTCTTGTTTTATGAGAAAAAGTCGTATCAGTAGCCTTTTGGGATATTAATTGCGTGCTTGCAGTTATCGTATTCGTAAGGGTAGCCTTCGCCACTATCTGGCTATTAGAAAGGTTGCTTTTAGTGCTTATCTTCACCTTTCCACCACTGACCCTTATAGTCTCCTTATCTCCGTCCCTAATACGTGTATAAGTCACTTCTTTGCTATTCCCCACGCTGTCCTTGTCACTCTCAACCGTCACCTCATATTCCTGCGAGGTTTGCGTATCGAGTTGCAAGGTTTGCGAGTTTTGCTGAAAAAGAGCCGTACTATCCTTGTACTTTATAATACGCTCCTTTTGCACTTGCTTTTGCTCGGTAGTTGCTACCTTGCGCGTTCTACACCCTAATAGCCCGAGCAATACCAGCGCTAATCCGAGAACTCCAAAAGCTCTGAAAATTCCGATGTAATTATACTTTCTCATAGCCTTCAATAGTTTTAATTACTTTCTTCAAACTATCAGCATAATTTATTGCCGTAGCATACCCCGCTTTTGCCACCTCCTCCGCGAACTTGCGAGGGTCGCTTTTCACTAACAACGCCTTAGCATATCGCTTATTCTTAAAGAAGAATTGTGCGTGGTCAGTAAAACATTCCTCTGGGGTATCATATTTCCTAAACCAATCTTTAACCGTGTATTTATATTTGCCCATATAAGGCACAATCTTTAACACTTGTGGAAACCTATACCCCTCGTTTTTGGTTTTGAGTATTTCAGTAGTAGTTAGTAACTGCTTCTTGTTAGCAGGTGTGTTTGCGCTCGCTTTCACGCCAAAAAACATATTCCCATACACTGCTCCTCCCCAACCGCTCTCTAACGCCGCTTGTGCCAAAATAAAGAGGTGTGAAATACCCGTTTTGCGCTCGGTTTCAAGGGCAAAGGGCTTGTACTGTTTTATAAATTCTTTCGGTGTCATTGTTCGTCTGTTTTAGGGTTTGTTTCCTCTGTTTTAGCACTTCCGCTAATCTCATCGAAGAAATCTTTCAATTTGCCTTTCTTCTCATAGTTGTACAATGCTTTCATTATCCAACTTGGTGGGTATTTGCCCCCCGTAAGTACAAAAACATTCTTTACTATCTTACTCACAGGGTACATCAAAGTCATAAATTGCACTGAGCTTTGAAATATCTTACCCGTTTCCGTTTCGTTAATCGGTATACTTAATATAGATAGCGATACATATACTACTGCTATCACGAGCATAATCGTAGCATTACCCATTAGGAAATCGTGAATATTAAATGTGCCCGCTTTAGCGTGATACACAGCACCTACTACCATATTCAGGAATAATATAAAGCTAATACCTACAAAAAAGAGTTCGTTTTGTTCACGCCAAACTGAAAAGTACGAATATAACATTAGTAGCGGTATGCTCTTTGCAAAAGCTACAAAAAAGTAATATACCCTATCCCTTAGGTGTATCTTATCATCAATGTAGAATAGTAATACCAATGGTGTAGCCCATATCGCAATCTTTATTTTGGCTTTCATTAGCCACTTCAGTAGTTTATTCATTTATTAGGATTGATTTATTAGTTTGTCTAATTCTTTGTTATATTCGGGGCTTTTGTCTGTTATAACCTCTCCTTTCCCTTTTTCTTCAGTAGAATAATATTCAGGTATTACGCTATTGTAGAGCATAATATTAGCAAAGGATATTTCATACAAAGCCTCATTAAATGTTACATTAGGATATTGTTTTAAAAATCCACCGACTATTGCCCAGACGCTGTCGTTTCGCTCACTTTCCTTGTCGGTTTCAGCAGATTTGCCTCGTGTAGGAAAGTGATAAGCATAAAAAAATCGGTGGTCTGCATTTTGCCAAGTTGCTGAATGAATATCGTCCCCACTTCTTGTATGCTTAGTGTATATAGCAATGTATTGGTGAGTTTTTTCAGTTGCTTTTTACGACTTTTAATTATACCTTTGAGCCGTTGCCACAGTGTTTTTTGTGGGTTGGGAGCTCCAAGTATCATAATAGCAAGGGCACGTGCGATATGTTTGCCATACACCGATTTTTGGAATGCTTTACCTAATGCTTTTTCTCGACTCAATTCTTCCATTGGTATATGGGCAATTTCTTGCGATACGAGTATAAGGGTTGCAATGGTAGGTTGTGGTACTTTATAGGTTGTGCCTGCTATCTCAATAGGCGTAGCGATTTGCAATATCGTTTGAGCTGTTTTTTCTTGAATATCCACGTTCTTAAAATTAAAAGATGAAAGGTAAAAGGTAATAGTAGAAAGCTAATTACCTTTTACCTAAATTATTATCCATTATACTCTTTGAGCATTTTGCCTGTTTTAGGCTTGAGAGCGTTGGCAGTGTATTTGATTTTACCCCCTACCTCGCTATCCCACGTTCTTACAGACGAAACACTTGTTTTGTCCATAATAAATCCTTTTGCGCTACTATTCTCAGGGGAGAGACGAAAAGCGTACTGTTTAAGGATAATCCCGTCTTCATCGGGAATTGGCACTACAAGGTCATCTGTTTCATAAATCTCAAACTCAAGTTTGTACTTACTTGCGTTTTTACGGGTGGCTATTACTTCTCCACCCTCAATTTTAGCTTCTTTGGTGTCGCCTTCTTCTGTTTCCAACTTGGTAGAGTTTTCAACAGGTGTAGGCATTGCTTTCCAAGTTGGTGAAGCGGGTAATTCTCCATTTACCAACTCCACATATTCTATTTTGGGTTTCCCCCAACTAAGTATATTTGCCATAATGTTTTGTTTTTTTTTAATTATTAATACTGAAACGCTTATAGAGGATTTGGGCATTGACGAGGTTTTCGGTATTGCTTTCCTCAAAGCTGTTAATGGTTTGTTCTTGCACAAAAAGATATTCATCGGGGGTGCGTTGCACAAGTTTTGTCATAAACTCCTCAATTTCCAAAATACGCGCAATATTCTTCACATTCTTTTGTGTTCCTATATTGATTTTAGGTACATAGAAATTGATATTTACTTTACCCTCTTGTACATCGTGATTGAGACCTGTAAGGTAGCCAATTACACAATCTTCCTTATTGGAATTGTGCGGGCGTGTGCCTTGCAGATACACATCACCTTTGATAAATCTTTTTATTTCGTCCTTGAATATATCAAAAACGTCTTTTTCGATTTGTGTACCTCCTTTTTTCATTACGAATAGAGTTTTGTTAAGATGTTTTTAGCCATTAGCTCGGCAGATGAGAGCACATTAAACCCTTTAGCTTCTACATAAGCAGCATAATTCATTCCTGCAACCACTATAAGCACCAAATCTTTAGGGTACTGGGCTTTTACTTCTTCAATGAGATTTTGGTTAAGGGTTGAAATTCTGCTTTTAGATTTTTCAGAACCATTTAATAGCACTACATAACCTACAGAGGAGCGAAGGTTGCCCGTCCTGTCGGTGTATGCCCCATTATCTCGTGCTTCTCTGATACATCGTTCGCCTACCTCAATGAATTTGTTTATAGCCTCATTGATATACTTTTCTCGAATTTCTCCAAGCCGTATGTTTAAGCGTCCTTGTATCATTTTATACAGTGATTTTGGTTCTACCTACTAAATCGGCGTGCTCAATACTTTGTACTTCAAACTCTCCTAACACCTCATTTTTATTATTAATAAGGCGTACCCTTTTGGCACTGAATACATACAAACCATAATCAAACCACACTGTAAAGGAGCTTTGTGTAAAGGTACTATCTTTAAATACGCCTCTTTGATTGAGAGTATTAGCTACAATGTGGCAAGGTATAGGTTCACTCCATTCAGCCACCCCTGCTTGAGGTATGCCGTCTATGAGACCTCCTCCTGTTATGGTTTGCACTTGTATTGTGCCGTTGTCTAATATCATAAAAATATTACTCTGGGTTTCTTAGAGAGTTCATCTTTAAGTCCTAACCGCTTACATTCGTTGCCATAGAAAGCGATAATATCATCTTTGCTGGCTCGTGATATACTTGTACCGCCCTCAGATATTGAGGAGGGGTGTAAGAGTATTTGAGGTATGAACTGAATGAAAGCGATGTACAATTTCTTCTGCTCTTCGCTTTTGGCTTCACCTTCTAAATCGGGGATATTAAAATCTAAAAGGTCAGCCTCAGTGAGTGAGAGCCCCAAAGAGGCAAACCTTTGACGGAAATAATCCTTTTTAGTCATATTATCCCATTTTAGAAGTGTCAATCACTGCCATACGTTGTGGTGTGGTGATGTTTGGTATCCACTCACAACCATACTCAACAAAACGACCTTCCTCTGTACGGCTGGTAGTGATGAAATGACCACCCTCTAATACAGTATAGGTTTTGTTAGGTACTCGGTCAGTAAGTTCATAAGGCTGATGCCACATCATCTTACCAATCTTGGCAGTAGGGAGCAACGCAATGCGCTCATCGGCAAAAATGTTGGTGCTTGTACCGTCTTCTTTTACTACGTAGTCTTCTACGATACGGAGAGGAGGCAATCCAATACCTGTAAGTAATTGGTTTGCCATTGCTTCGGTAATAATACCGCCAGCCACACCTATTTGTGCGTTACCCAATACCATTTTGTAGGTATTTTTGAACTCATCAGAGGCTACAATGCGCTTGTTGAAAGTGCTACGAGTCATTTCCATAAGTGCAAAAGTGCCTACTTTAGCACGTGTTTCATCAACTATCTTTTGTAAGTAGGCAATGAAATTAGGTTTTTCAGCGGTTGTAGGGTTAAACTTCATCACAGGGAGTTCCATTTCTAAGAGGGCGATACCGTCCTTGTTGTCGTCCAATTTTACTTCGCCCTTTCCTGTGGAGATAAGTTGCCCCACTACATAATCCATACGCTTGTGAGGCGCAAGGGTGCATTGACGAATATCATCAGCAAGGTAGTTGATAATTTCGGTGAGTACAGCAGGTTGTCCTACCCCTGCTTGGTTGTACTTGTCAATGAGTTGTTGCACGATACTAAGGCGTTCGTTGTCCATTTGGAACGAGTTACCTAAATCAGCTACCTCACCCATACCACTACCGAGTGTTTTGCGCTCACGAATAGGCTTGTTTGAGTTCTTATCAATGATAGACCCCATTACCACACCTGTAACCGTACCGATGTAGGTTTTGAATAAACGCGATTTGGTTTCCTCAAAATCTAAATAACGCTTCCACACGATAGTATCAAGGGTAGTTTGCATTACCCTATCAATTACCGCTTTGATGATGTAAGGGCTGTTAAAGAGTTTTTCTAATGTTAAAATCATAGTGTTTGTGTGTTTTTAGATGAACATAAAACGAGCTCCGAGAGTTTCTTTGTCCTTGTCGGATACGGGAGCGTAGAGCTTTTCGGTTTGGATTTCATAAGCCTGACCGAGAGCGGTAACAGTTGCGCCTGCTTCTTTCTTCACACGTGCATAGTTAAGAAAGTTAGCAGGGTTTTTGACTTCCTTACCTGTAGCGTCTTTGGCTTCAAAAAGAGTGTCGCCTGCTTTCACGCCCGCAATAGTGGCGGATAGGGTAAGGGTGTCGTAATCGGCATTGGTAGTGTCGATAGCTGAAATGGTTGCGCCTGCTGTACCATTTCCTAAGTGCATACCGACTTTGACGAGGCTGCCTTTGCGGATTTTGAGAGTGGTGGCACTGATGTTTTCAGACGCCTTTATGCTCTTTGCGACTTTGGCGGTGCGGGTTTTAAAGTCAATGGCGAGGGGAGCGAGGGGTGGAATAAATTGGCCGTCGGCAATATCCTCATCATTGATGTTAAAACCTCCTGCCAAGCGGTAGCCTGTTTTTACATTGTAGAGTTCTTTTTCTACTTCTTGACCTTTGAGATCGTACTTAATTCCTGCTGGCATTTTACTAATGATTAATTGTTAATAATTAATGATTAGCAGCAACTCTTTGAGCTTCTGCTATTTCTTTTGTTCCTTGCTCAATTTGTTTAGCAAGGGCTTCTTCCTCTTTTAGAGGATTGTCGGGGGTGTCAGGGGCTTTAGAGTAAGAAAACCCTAATGAAGCAAGTTCTTGTTTTTGCTTTTCAAAGCCATTGCTTACTTCGACAGTAAGAGCTTCAACGGCAGTATTGTCGGCAAAATCACGCCCAGCGAGTGCTGGTGTGTAGTAGCTTTCAGGAATGTTTTTCTCTTTCATTGCCCTGACGAATTGTTCTTTAAGGGTTTCGGAGGTTCTGCCTCTTTTGAACTCTGTAAAACTGTCTTGCAGTGCATTCAATTTTTCGAGCACAGCATTGATTTCGGAGTTAGGTTGATTGTTGCCCCCCTGTGTAGGTTGCGCACCATCGGCAGGTTCTTTACCCTTTTCAAACTTAGCTTTCCAATCTTCGGCTTCTTTCTTGTATTTTTCACTTTCAGTCTTGAAAGCATTTACCCGACTATCAGCAAATGACTGGAATTGCTTTAACATTGGTTCAGCCCCAGCAATAGCTGGTTCTAATTGATTTTCTTCAGTTACGAAAATGCTTAAATTAGTAGCGACTCCTTCAAGCACTTGCGCGCTCAACCCTAATGCTGCATACTTAGTTTTGAGTGATTGTAAGATTTTTTCTTTAAACATAAAATATTGATTTTTAGTATTATTATTTTATATTGCAAAGGTAAGGGGGATTTGTGTAGGTTGTATAGGTGAAGTTTGTCAAAAATTTAGCATATTTTTGAATAGTCATTTTTTAATGTTTTTTTGGTGATTTAAAAATATTGTTGTACCTTTGCAACGCAAAAGGGCTTAAATGAACTTTTGAAGGGCAATGCCCGCCAGAGCGTAATAGCGGTATAGTATCCCGAAGCTCATTAACTACCTTGAATGTGCATAAATTTAGGGTAGTTTTTTTATTTTAGAAAAAGCCTCTTACTAACTTTCTGTGTTTTCCTACATTAAAATCTTTATAAGATATTTCTAATATATCATTGTTCTTGTTTATTAGTATCATATTACCGAGTTTTTTGTTTTTTCTCTTCAATTCTTCAATAGACTGTATAAACAAATCTGTATTACCTTTCTCTAATTGCAATACAACATTATCCGCTTGTAAAAAACCCTTCTCAATATCTGCTTTTAAAGTTCCTATTTTTTTAGTTGTGCTGTGTTTAAAATCAGCAACTACTAATTTGTTTTTGAAATCTACAATAGCGTCTGCGCTACTCACATTGTCATATTCAGGTAGTAGGGCAACTGATTTCCCTTTGTCATTCAGTGCTTTTGCCATTGCTAATGTATTCTTTAGATTTTCTCCTTTGCCCTTGTGTAAGTCAAACATTACTGTTTTTGCGCCATTAATTTCATTGTGAAAGATTGTTTTCGCTCTGTTATCGTCTATGATTTCCTGTAATAACTTTTGCTTATCGGCGTTGTGCTTTATCTTCTTTAAATGCTCAACAATCACAGGTGAGAAAGGTTCAAAAGATACATAAGTATTTCTACTAAAAGGTTGTATGGCTTGTATAACCTTTTGCGAAACACCCTTACTTTGGCTATCCACTCCCCACAGGAACATCGGCATACTCTTAGCGTTGGTTATTCTATCTTCGTTATTCGCTATCCACTGGGTAAGTTCGTGGTTTATTGTGAGCCCCTTACCTTTGAGGTCGCTTTTAAAAATAGGTATCATATAACAACGGCAATTAGGGTGGTTACCTACCCAAACGAAGCTCTTAGGGTATATACCTTTCATCATATCGCATATTTCACATCCGTGAGGGTGCTTGCTTCGCTTGATTTCGTACCCTGCTACGCTGTCCATTGCTTGCCAGCGTTCTATATCGGCGGTGCGATAGGCAATATTAACCTCAGTACGTACAAGTCGCTCAGCGTTCTTATAGGCTGAACGATACACCCCCTGCCCACTGCGATACTCTTTAGCTTTTTGTGATAATTGTAACACTCCATTTTTGTCGCGGTATCGGCGAAAGAGGTCGTTAGGGTTATTGAGGTATTTTTTAAGTGTGGTTGCAACCTGATGAGCGGGAGTACCGTCGGAAATAGCAAGGTCAAGTGCCATTTCTATTTCAGTACGGTATTGCTTGGTTAAGTTCCATACCCTATCGGATAAGAGGCGTTTTTTCTCAGTGAGGATGATGTTTTGCAAGGTTGCCCTGTCTTTGTTTGTAGCTTCGCTGAATATATCTTTGAATTTATTTTTTGATATATTGTAATGTTTGTCAATATAATAATTTGTTCGATGAGTGAAGGAATGATTGAACCTATCAAAAAGGGCATTTATTTTCTTGTTGAGTACTGGATATAGTTCAAAAGAAAACAATCCCTTTTTGACGGTTTCTAATGTGAAGTATAACGCTACCATTTTGAGCACCTCGTCGAATAGTTTGAGAGCTTTAGCAACGTCTTTTTCAGCCTGATTTTGGTGATATTCATTCCACTGTTCAAAGTTCATATTTGCTAATTATTAAATATGTCTTTTCCTTTTTCTTTTTCGATTTGTGAGATTTCTTCATCTACGCGGTCGGTGATACCTGCCAAAATAACACCCTCTTTGAGAGAGGCGACTCCCCCTTGTACAGCACTAACTGCGTCGGCTATTTTTTCAGTAAGACTGTCAATCATATAAGGAACAATCTCGATATTAACCTGTGTTTTTTTAGCAACATCTGCATACTTAGGCATTAGGCTTACAATTGCGGATAATAGAAAATTAATGCGGCGTTGCAAGAACTCTTCGACCGTCTCAGCGTGGTTACTCACTGCCATATGTGTACCCATAAACATAAACTTAAATGCCTTCCCGCTGAGTGCATTTCCAATACCTTGCAAAGCCTCAAAGGTGATTTGCGGGGTGTTGGTAAGAGCATAACAACGTGAGGTAAGGTTGTCAAACTCTAATTTAGCCATATCGGGAGATTGTTGCCAAGTAAGGTAAGACACTTGAGCATCATTCTCAAGCTGGATTATCTCGCTTCCTGTTCCTTTGTTGCGTGTGCCTACGACTTCGCCTGAAGCTACTAATTTGGGATAGAAATTGTAGTCAAGGCAATCGGCAAAGTTTGATAGGAGTAACTCAAGGCGATTACGGAGGGTACGTATTTTGTCGCAAAGGGGTCGCTCGCGTTTCATATAGATTACGGGTATTTTAGAAAATCCGTGTTTGTACTGCTCTTTTTGTTCTCCATTGATGTAAATAGTTACATTTTGGTTATCAATGACCATTAAACGGGTGGAGGTTATACCTTTGCTATCGGTTTTGTCGTACTCACGTGAAAAGGCGATGAGGTCTCCGTAGTCGTCGTAGTAAGGGTATAGGGTGTCTCCACGAAAGGGAGACCATATCATTGATTTAAGGCGGTAGGTAGGGTTAGAGTCATTATTCTTTGTTGGTTTTACATACCAATACTCAGCTACTTCACACTCGGCAAACCACGAGCGTACAATGCGTTTGTTATCGTATTGCAGTTTGTTACGCTGATGAATGTCTGTAAGAAGTTTTACTAATTCTTCCTGCTCTTTGTTATCGGTATTTGCTGTGATTTTAGGAGGCATTCCAACAGTGAAAGCGGTGTGTATATTGACGATGTCCTGTTCTAAGGGTAGAGCAAGGCGGTTCACCTCTTCATCGTGAAATTTTGCGGGGGTGCGAATAGAGCCGTCTTTATTGTAGGTTGCTTCTTGAGTGAGTACTTTACGCTTTGGGCGGAGTTCGGGGTTTAAAATATCGTGTTGGGTATAGTCCCAATCTTTAAGTAAAAGATTTTTTTCAGGGCGTTTTGCGGGATATTTTTTGAGTTGCGCAATACGCTCAGATACCGGTAATGCAAGTAATTCTTGTAAGGTCATAGCTATTAAGGTTTAGATGTTAGGTATTTTTTGAATTGCCATATTTTTCTTGTATTGAGGTATACTAAGTTTCCTTGATTGCTGTATGCCTCACATTCAAAGACAATATTGCGGTATGCTTTTTGCCAATTGCGGTAGCAAATGAGCTTTACAAGGAAATCAATTGCATACCAAACAAAGAAAGGTAATATAAGTAGCTCCAATTGCTGGCGCAAGTGAATGCGTTCGTGATTGATAAGCACTTTATCGTACTTATCACTGCCGTTACGTACGAATATGAAAGGATATAGGGTGATTGCCCTATACCCTTTTGGTACGATGAAATTACTTACTCTTACCATTTTCCTTTTCTGTTTTTCCGTCAAGAATGGCGGCGCAAGTTTGCTGAATGTGTTTGTAGAGGTCAATATCCGATACTTGGAAATTGGAATTTTGGACATTGAAGTCGTGGGCGGTAACCGTGCCTTGCAAATAGGGGTAGTTGCCGTTTTTTTCGTTGGTAACTGAAAACGCTACTGCTATGGGATTAGCGTCGTTTTCACTTTCATAAGAGTACATTATTGTTACTCCTTGCACAGTTTCTTGTGCGGTAATGCGGGTTGTTTTTTGAATGATTTGCATAATGTTTATATTTGTTTTATAGTTATTTAATTTTATATTTGTAAACTCATAATGGTATAACGGTCGTGTGCAAAGCGTAATATAACAGCATCTCCCCCGCCCATTTCTAAATAGCCATAATCACCACCGAAAGCATTGCCGTTATTATCTATTAGTATTCCTCTTGAACTGCCAACTAATCTTATCTTTCTACCTCCAACGAAAGGCTCTAATGATATATGTAGTTCAAAAGTACAATGATATACAGATTGTCCACTGTTTCTTGTAACTGGTGTCATTCCTAAATAAGAGAGTTTCTGTTCTATTTGTGTCCAAGAAGGTAGATATATATTTGTATTCCCTGAGCCTATTATATTCCCAAACATAAAATGATGACAGAACCCTATATTGTCAATAATAACATTAGAATAAGCTGTTCCTAAGAATCCATAATCAAAATTAGCGTGAGCTCCAAAACTTACAGTATCACCATTAATTGTCATAGCACGATTATTGTCATATCTACTGAGGTCTATAAAGTCAGTTGGGTGAGGAGGTACATATATATCAACCCCAATAAATTTTGAAGCATCTCCTATTGTCTTTGGTTTTTTAGGTTTCCTATATAGAGCCATAAGAGATTTTGTAGCGGTATATGTGTTTCCTGCAACGCCCCCAAAATATGCATTAATATCGTTATCGTCTTCTCTGTATATTAATCCATCTCCTGTATACGCACTCCCGCTTATTACCTTATTTTCCTTCTCATTCCAATTTTCTGTATATATAGAACCTCTCATCTTTAATCTACCTGTAATTTCTCCTCCTTCCGCTTTTATCTTTTTAGTAATCATTGTTCCATCTTCTTGTACTAAAAAAGCCGATTGTCTACGTCTTTCTTCGGCTTGTTGTGGGGTTTCTATAGGTTGGGTTTTATCGGGTTCTCCTGCCCAAAAGCGTATGCTATCATTAGTTGCCCCTACTCCTGTAATGCCTGCTTTTGTACCTTGAGTATTACCAACTATGAGAGTTCCTGTAGCTACTACATTACCAGCTATTTGTGTGTCGCTAAAGATTTGCGTTTTGTTTTCAAGTTTCTGAATTCGGTCATTTGAATTTTTGATATTCTGCTTTTCAGCTTCGATGAGTGCTTTTGCGTTGTTGATAGCGGTTTTAAGGTCGGTTTGAATATCTGCCATTTTGTTTTCGAGGTCTTCAGGTGCAGGAGACCAATCAGTGGGTTTGTTGCCTCGTTCGAGTTTAATCCATTCTATGGTGCTATCTACAATAACCGTATGAATGGCAGTATATATTTCTATTTTTGTGTTATTAGCAGTATATCCATTCATTGTCAATGTCCAGTTGAATGTAGACTGATAAACACCATTCCCTTTATTTTCTAAGTTGGTTAAATGAACATACCCATTACTATTATGAACTGAAAACCCTACCTTTCCTACTCCTAATTGCCCTTTAAGTGTAAGTGTTACAGTTTCCCCCTCTTTTAAATCAGTAGTAATATCATAAGCAGCAATGAGATAACTATTGTTTGTTATTTTTCTGCCACTATTGCGCAATAAATTTCTTCCGCCTATATTCAATTCATTCACTTTTTGTTGTGCGAATGTTTTAGCTTCTTGTAACTTCTGTTGAAGTTGCAATATTTGTCGTTGTTCGGCTTCGGTAATTTTGCCGTCAGCGGCTGCTATGGCCTGTGTTTTAGTGAGTTCTGCTTGTGCTCGTGCGTATGCTTCGGTAGCAGTTTTAGCGGTTTCAACCTTGCCGTCAGAATATTGTTTAAGTTTATTCTCCAACGATTGCAAATCAGGATTAATAATCTGTTTTATCTCGGTTTTGTTGCCGTCAGTGATTTGTAGGTTTGCTTTGATGTTTATCCTATCGTCTAAAAGCTCGATGTACTGCTGGCCATTACCCGATGTGATTTTGTCGGTTTTGAGCTGTCCGCCAGTGATTTCGGTAAATCCGTTAAGTTTGGCAATACCTCGCTCGTTGTCGTATTCGGAATTGACAGTAGCGTATAGAAAATGATAATAACCCGCTTCTTGTTCTATTTCAATGGTGTTTTCGGATAGGATAAACTCGCCTACTTCATCGTTTTTGCTGGCTTTGATATAGAGATAGTAGGTTTTGCTTTTGTCGTCTAATCGCCCTGATACAAAGGCGGAGATATTCCAATATTTATAGTCGCCTGATGAGTGTGAGGGTGCTATATTGGTTGTTCCAATGGTGTAATGTTTGAGCCAACCGCTGCCCGCGTGTATTTGCTTAGTATTTTTGTCAAAATACAACGTGTGAGGAGCTTTGATAGGGTTTGCCTTGCTTACTACGAAATCGAACTGAGTAGCTTTGTTGCCTACGAGTAACATCATTGTTTGGACGGTTACGGGTAGTATGCTTTTGGTGTATTCGGGGAAGGCTTCCTCGATTTGCTTAATGGTTTCTTGAGCGTCGCGCCAACGGCGTTTGGTGAATGAGAGTGCGCGGCGGTTTAGTTCTCCAAAATATACTTCTTGATTTTGAATTTTGCGTATTTCGGTGGCGAAGGACTGACCTTGTACTTTGTTGGAAAGCTCTATTTGTGGGCTGTAGGGGTTGTTCACGTACTCTTTGAGTCCTACGATACGAATGGGTACGGGGGTGCGCTGAAATTCGTTGTCTGAAAAATTGATATAAGCCCCCATTTTGAGGCGTCCCCCTACGTTTGCCCATTTCTTTTTTGCCCATATGCCGTCAAGGTCGCCCGTGAATGTGAATAGGTCAGCACGATTTTCATAGAGATATTTGCAAGCCTCTTTCATCATCTCCCAACTTGCGCCTGACTTGGTGGCGTTGTCGCTGATGTAGGCGTTAGGCATTTGCATATTGTATACGGAATATTCATCACCTATTGATGGTTTGAATATATCGTTAGGCATAGTAACGCCGTCTTCATCTTTGGGGACGAGGGCAAAACGTTTTTGGGTGTGGTCATAGGTCGATACTTCAAACTCACGCCCTGATAGCATACCGCTTTCAAAGTATATAATCATCTTTTCGCCTTTGATTTGGAGGTCGGAGAAGTTTAGGGCTTGCGGTATGGTGGTGTCGGTAATATCGTAAAAGTTTTTAGCTTTATCTACTTCAAAGATTTGCGACACTGTTCCTTTGCGTTTGGGGTAGATGTGAGAGAGGTCAAGGCTTTGTTCGTTTACAAACCCTGCGTTATCAGCGTTCTTGATTGCTATAGATAACCCCTTGTCATCTGAAAGGAATGTTACGCCCTCATATACGTACTCTTGTGATTTAGGCAGTAATAATTCTTTATTGCCGTACTTGGAGCGGTCGATATTGCGGTCGCCCCCTTGCACGTATAGGCGTGTAATGCGTGATTGCTCATTGTTGCGTGTTACGCCCGTTTTGAAGCCTTTGCCTTTGCCGTATTGAAGTGGTAGGGGATTGTCTTTAAAATATTCTACCTTGTGGAGGTGAATGGTTTTTCCGATGATTTCGTATTCGGTTTCAAAGGCTTTGGCGACCATATCCAACGCTTCTAAGCAGTTGTTATGGTTGTAGCTGATGATTTTTTCGTTTGCTTCTATGCAATTACCAACCTGCCACCCGCTATCTATCATATTGAGACAATCGACAAGGATTTGCACGTGGTAGCGTGGTGAGGCTGTGAATGGGAATTTGAGGGTTTTATCGTTGGGGTTTCGGAATTTGAAATTCTTAAGGTTTGCGCCCTCGCTGTCCATAGTGAGGGTGTACTCAAAGTTGCGTGAGTTGTGTTTGGTGATTTTGGCGGGGGTGTTGAGGGTGTAGCGTTCGCCTTGAAACTCACACCACGCGCCTGTGGGTATATCGGTATAGGTGGAGAGTGAGAAATACAAATTAAGGGTGTGCTCGCCCATTATAGAGCGGTAGCGGTAGCTCTCATCAGTGGGGAGTATATCGAGGTGAGTGGTGTTAAAATGAATTTGCATAGCTTTAGTATTTAGTTGTTAGACAATCATTAGTTGTAAATCGAACTTGCACCATATTAAGGGGCTATCAATATATAGTTCTGTTATTTTACCGTCCTTATAAATACAAGTGTATTTCTTGTTGTTGTATTTGAGGGTTCGTGCGTTGGGGCGTACCAAATCATAAAGTAAGGCGTAATACCCTTTGAAAAAATCAGCAATCGGCAATTGCATAAAGCATTTGAGGGTTGCCACACGCTCCTGAAATACGATGGGTGCATTAGTCGCTATTAGTCCGCTCATAGTGCTATTTTGGGCGGTGTAGGGTGTTTTGGCGTTGCCTGCTGTGATGATTTCTTGCGCTGTACCCTCTAAGAGCGTAATGCCGTACTGGGTTAGGTTTTTGCCGTCAATGTAGGTTTCTACGTTGTAAGCGGTGAGGGCTGGGGGTTGGTAGGTGTATTTTTGTAACGGATTATCATCGGAAAGGCGAATATCGGCTACTATATAATTGCCGTTGGTCTGTACTTTATTAAGTCCTACGAGGCGGAGCTTGTAGGTGCGTTGTAGCTGCTTAAAGGTATAATCGGCATACGCATTAGCGGTAAGGAGGGTTACGAGCTGGCTGTATTTGCTTTCAGGCAGTAATAGCTGTAGGGTGAGTTCCTTTGCTGATAGTTGAGGGCTGTCAAGGTCGTACTCTGTACCGTTTTCCTCTGCCCAATCGCTTTTGTTGGGTACTTTCAGAGCAGGGTATGAGAGTAGGCTGGCGATTGAGCCTTCCACGAGTTGCGCGTTTAGCGTGATTATGTCAATGTTGTTGATTCTCATTAGTAAAATATACCTGTTAAGTCTTTCGGTTTGCGGTTGCGCCCTAAGATTGTTTCTAAGAATACGTATCGGGTGGCATCGATAGCGTGGTTAAAAGCGTCAATCGGAATGTTCAAGAATGTGCCGTTCTTATCTTGTGCGTAGGTGTAGTTCTTAAACTCCTTGATGATGTTTTCACTTCGGCGGGTGATACATATTTCATACTCTAACATTTTGGTTATGCCCTCCATTACTGAGCCTTGCCCTTTGGTTACGGCTATGATGTTATAACCAGCGTTCTTTATCTCTTTCACAAGGCGAGGGTCGGCACTTTCGGAAATGATTTTGTAGGTGCGGTGGGTGCGGAGGGCTTCGATGATGTCGCTGGTGAGCATTTGAGTGCGATAGCATACCTCATCTATATATACCTTGTTATCCAAAAAAGCAACCTCCACGATAGCGGTAGGGTCGTGTGTAAAACCAAAGTCAAGCCCGACAAAGCGTTTTTTTGCCCATATTGGGATTTCGTCTACAAGGGTTACTTTTTCAAAAATAAGCCCCTCAATCATCGCTTGCTGTCCCAGTCCGTAGACTTGCCATAGTGATTTGTTTTTGTGCTGTAGGCTCTCAATCTCATCAATAATAGTTTGTTCTAAAAAAGGGTTATCCTTATAGGTGGATATGAAATGATAGGTACGGCTGTCCTTATTCAACTCGCAAAGCCAGTGGTCATCAGAGAAGGAGGGGTTATAATCGACAATGGCGAATTGAGTAGTACGCATTTTAAGCTGTTGAAACTCGATAAACTTGAGCTCGTTGGCTTCGTTCACGTACAATATATCCCGCTTACGCCCCCTTAACTTCTGTTCGCTATCGGTGGAAAAGAACTCTACCCACGAGCCGTTAGGAAAGGTATATATCATTTCGGACTTGTTCAGGCAGGCTTCATCAAAGGCGTTCATCTTATAGAGTATCTCCTTAAAGTCGATAAATACCGAGCCTTTGAGAGCTGGCAAAGTAGCACGGACGATAGAAAGGCGGGTGCGAGGGTGGGTGAGGCAGTAGATAATGAGCCAAATGAGGATAGTATACGTTTTGGCACTACGGCTTGAACCTTGTGCGGACACGGTTGTAAACCCTTGTTTGATTGCTTCATCTATCTTTAAGTATATTTTAGAGCACTGAATTGTCTTCATCGTTTCGTACTTGTTCTCTTTTGTCGATTATCTCAATGGAAATGCCTTGAGAGAGGGGGTTGCCAGCGGTGGTTACATCTATATTCTCACCAAAGCCCTCTTTGCGCCCTAATGTACTCATTAGGTAGCGTACCATTTGCCCATCGGGGCGTTCTTCCCAGCCTACGATTTTCTTGTTTTCGTCTAAGATAGGAATGCCGCGTGCCAGTACGCGTGAGGTAGCGATACATTCGTCTAATATCTTACCGCGCTGGTCGTCAATCACATCTTGGAAGTCGGTGTCGCTTTTGCCCCATTCGTATACAGTTTTTCGGTTCACATTGAAAGCCTTTGCTATTGTGGATATATTACCGCCTGCTTTTTCGGCTATTTCAGTGAATTTTTTGAGTGTTGGTTTTTTGCAGTTTTTGACTTTCATAGTGATTGTTACTTTTGGGGTGTTTATTCTATCATATTAAGGACGGTTTCACCTTTGGCAAAACGTTCGTCGGGGTCTATTCCTATAATCTCACAGAAAGCAGATTTTGCTTCGTAAGATGAAAAGGATAGGGTAATAAAAGCGTCTTCGTTCTTTTGTTTCTCAATGGCTTTTTCTTTTACTTGCTGTTTCATTTGTTTGACTTGTTCCTTTTTATCCTCGTAGGTAGGCAGTTCTTTTGCTTCTACTTGCGGGATTATAAGGTCGTCAAAGGTTTCTACTTCGGGGTAGTAGTTGTTATCATCAATAACGAAATGAGAAAGTTCGTTTATATCGTAGTCGCTTAATCCTATATCGGTATAGTCTATATCGTTGATGTATTCAGCTACAAGGGAATAATCGGCATGTGTGTTACCAAGAGCTTCGTAGGTGAGTTGTTCCTTTTCTGTTTTTTCGTCAAATTCTACAGCTTCTACTTTTACTTGGTAATCAGTTTCGGGAGTGCCGTTGTACTTGTAGTATATATCCATTGCTTTCATACGCCTATGCCCATCGATGAGGTTGCCAGTGGTTTTGTTCCATTTGATACCTCCGTTAAAGCCTACTTTTTTAAGGTTGGCGAGTTGGTTTTTTATTTCCTTATCGGTATGCTTTTTGGGGTTGTAGGGGTTTAGGTTGATTTGAGAGCGGTTTATGGTAATGGTTTCAGATTGTTTTAGCTGTTTCATAGTCGTATTCGTATAGTTTGCGTTCTACTAAGGGGAACTCGGTTATTATCTTTTTCAGGTCGGAGGGGTAGTTGTGGCGTAGGAATAGCAAATAATGCAGGTCGGTTATATCTGTGCCTGATGATTGGCTATTGGCATACTTTTCAGGTGTGATGAGTTTTTCAGCTTTGATATAATCTATTATATCACTATTCTTGTAGGTAGAAAGGGGATATACTTTTTTGTTCTTTTCATTGATAGCCTCATTTTCGTAGGTGCGCAACATTACACGCCTATTCATACTATCGGATTGCTTAAAGCCGAATGCTGCCCATTCTATGCTTGTTTTTTCTCTTATCTTTTCGGTAAGGTCGGCAAGGGTGTAGGTGCGTTGTTTTTCGTTTTGGGTGTGCCCTAAGTGTCCTGTTTTGATGTATGAGAATACAGAGGAATGAGGTATCTGAATGATTTGCGCTTTTGGGTACTTTTTATTGATGTAGTGCATATATCGTGCTATGTGGTCGAGGTCTTTCACTACGTACATAAATACGCATACTACCTTTTCAAAGTGAGGGTATAGCAAGTTTAGCAAGGCGATACTGTCCTTACCACTCATTGAGTGAAATAGTATCACCTTGCTGGTTTTCTGAGCGATTTGCTCAATGACTTGCTGGGCACGGTTAAGCATAGACTAAAAAAGATTACTTAGCAAAAGAGGCATACAATCTTTGGTTTGTTCTACCATAAGATGAAAGTTTTGCCATTTCATAGTCTTTTTTCGTCTTATAGACTGTTCGTTTACCGTCCGTGTAGCGTACTGCATAAGGTTCTCCCATAATTGAAAAGTATTAAATATTAAACAATAAAAAAAGGTCTGCAAGCTGTTATACTTACAGACCTTTTTAGGCTTGTGATTTGTGGCTATTATAAGCCCTCGTGGCTAACGACTTTACTAATTACAAGTGCAAAGAAAGCAGGTATTTCGTCTAAGTCTTTACCCTCAAACTGTTGCCACTCGTTATCGTAGTCGTGAAAATCAAAGTTTTTAGCTAAAAACTCTATATCGTCTTTAACCATCGAACAAGTGGTAATGCCATCAAGTTCTACTACCAAATTCCACGTTTTGTTATAGTTGGTGAAAAAGATGTGCCTAATATCGTCTCTATAGACTTTATCAAACTCTAATACGCCATTTTCGTCGATACCTTGAAAGTCGGGTTCTTTGAGTTTTTCTTGATATTCTTTGTACTTTTCTTGGTCAATAAACATTGATAGGTATTTATCGGAAAAGGTGCGCATTTCTACTTTTTTAGTGCCTTTGAGAATATCAAGGGCGTTTTCTTTTTTCATTATGAGGTGATACGCCTCAGCTGGTTTGCCGTTTACTTGTATGGTCATATTGTTTTAGTTTTTTTGTGTTAAAATATGCTTTTAGTCTGTAAGTATAACAATAAATCAAAGTACTTGCTTGAATGTGTTTACATTCATTGCAAAGGTACGGTGATTATTGCTATATAGTGCCTTTTGACTTTGTCAAAAGTTTGACATTTTTTTGACGGGTAGCACCCGCAAGCGTTTTAGGGTGTTTTTTATGGTTATTTTGGTAATAAATCCCTCGTGGTTGAGGGCTCTATTTGTCAAATTAAAAATAATAATGTTAAGTGAATAGGGTATGCTGTGCATTGGTTTGTAAGTTCTTTAAAAACTTGTTCACAAAATACACTTGGCCGCGACCCGTCACTTTAGGTGTGATGGTGGTGTGCATTACCCCACCACTGCCTGAGCGTGTACCTTTCTTGAGTTCAAAAAGGCCTTGCTCTATGTATTTCTGATTAGGGATATTGTAATACTCGCCTCGTGTACCTAAGTAATGATTTTCTCTCAACCACTTAAATAGCCTCTTTTCGCCTATCTCATAGCCTTTTTGAGTGATAAGTTTTGCCAATTCACCAATAAGGCAGGACGATTGAGAGCCTATAACAGTGTCAGCAAACAATACCTTGGGGGCTTGTGCTACTAATTGTGCTTGTTGAGCCTCGTTCTCGGCTTGTAGACGTTCTTTTTCTTCTACCTCGATGAGTAACGACTGCAACGCCTCTTTGTAGGTTTTAGGTAAGGCGGGGGAGGTGCTTTGAGCCTCTAACTCAGCCCAACGGCGATTAACCTTAATACGCAACTCGGTGCTGTAACCTGTCATTAAGTCAAAGGTCTGAATTTTGGTGAGACGGTATTCTCGGTAAGTTTGCCCATTCTGTGGGTGGGTGTAGGGGGTCTGCCCAATTTTGGGCATACCCATATTTTCGTAATTTTCATTGAGATTTTCACAATCTCTTAATACGTGGCGGTGCTCTTTACCTGTTAGTTCAGCAATCTCACGGCTTGACATTGTTGCCTCGCCGTTGGCGTTTGGGATAAAATTCATTAACTCTTTCATAGTTACGCACATTTTTGAGTTAATAATTCGTCACAAACTAAGGTAACGCTTTGAAAATACTCACTATCTTCAGGCAGCAACCCTACTAACATTTCAAAGAGTGCCATTACTTTATTGACTTGATTGAGCAAATAAGTAGTGGGCTCATCTTCACTAATGCCGTCGTGAAGTGTTTCGAGTGTATCTCTTAATACTTCTGTTAGGTGCTTTAACTTGTAATCTAACAAGTTATCAGCGGGTTTAATTGACCGCAAAAGGTTTGCGAATCTTTGATTTTGCACAGCGTTACTGTTATTCACGCTTTGTGCTTGGTTTTGGTATTTGAACATTTGTTATAAATTTAACGGTGTGAGTAGGTGCTGTTCAAATACCACGATAATCGTTTTATTTGCTATACATTACTATATAGCTACACCCTCACACCGTGAGTTATTGATTTTTATTATTATCTAATTAAATAGGTATAAAATACCTACGTGATATTTGAACGTTGCAAAGGTACAACAATTTTTTGAAAGTGCAAATTTTTTAAGCACTTTTTTTTGATTTTTTTTTACTACATTGGCAGGATATTGAACTTGTAAAATGAACGCCATTCACCTTTGACGGTATCAAAATAGGTAAATAGATTTTCATTAGGTTTGCGGTGGCTTGTAGTAGGAGGAGTGTTAGCGAGCGTGCCAAAAGCCTGCCTAATTTCGCCATTTATCTTTTTATAGTGAAACTCTACAATGGAAGTTTTCATTTTTGCTTTGAGTTTGATATTTGCCCACGCTTTTTTAAGGCATTCGCTGAATGAAAGTCCAGTTTGTCGTGCAAATTGCCAAGCCAGCGTAAAAACGTTCTTTTTATCGGTGTTTTTCATTTTTGATATTGTTTTAAATTAATTATTACTTATTGTTTGACGGTGCAAAGGTAATTACATTTATAATAACACGCAAATATTTTGTGTTAAATTTTTGTTAAATGTAATTACATAGGTATTTTTATTAGATATTACTTATTATCTTTGCGCCGTTAATCATAAAGGAATATATTATGGCACGTGTTAAAGACAAAGTTTTTCAGATAAGAGCTTCAGAAACTTTTTTGAACCTCCTCAAAGAATTAGCAGACAAAAAAGGAATGTCGCAAGCGAACCTTATTGAGTACCTTGTACGCAAGGAGGCTGATAGTATGAAGCTGAAAGAACAGTTTCAGCAGGAAGAAGCAAAAGAAGGGGGAGAAATAAATTAGTTTTAATATGGAAAATAATCATAACATATCTCACGAAGGTATTTTAAATTTAGGAGGTATTTCTATACCTTGTTATGTGCTTCAAGACGGTACGAGGGTATTGTCAGGACGCGGTCTGCAAGAGGCTTTAAAAATGGTTGATGAGTCAGAAGACGGTAAGCAAACTGCAGGGACACGATTGAGCCGATATTTGAACCAAAAAAGCCTTAAACCTTTCATTTACAAAGACAAGGAGCCGGACCACTTTAATCCTATAATTTGCTATAAAGGTACTCAAAAAATCAATGGGTATGAGGCTACTATTTTAGCCGATATTTGTGAGGCCTTTCTTGAAGCACGTAAATCTATTGTGCTTTCTCCTCGCCAAAGGATTATCGCTGACCAGTGTGAAATTCTTATTAGAGGGTTTGCAAGGGTGGGTATTACAGCTCTTGTTGATGAGGCTACTGGATACCAATATGAAAGAGAGCGAGACGCTTTGCAGTCTATTTTAAAAGCATACATAAATGAGGAGCTTTTAAAGTGGCAAAAGTTATTTCCAGATGTTTTTTATTATGAAATATTTCGATTAAACAATTGGGACTACACTGTTAAAGGTATTCAAAAGAGACCTGGTGTAATAGGAAAATGGACAAATGAGCTTATATACAAGCAACTACCCAAAGGCGTATTAGAAGAATTGAAAAGTAAAACCCCTAAAAGTGCAGAAGGTAATTATACAGCTCGTTTCTTTCAGAGTTTAACACTGATATAGGACACCCCGCTTTGACTGCCCAAATCTATAAAGTTATTGGTTTAATGAACATTTCTAATAATTGGAATGAATTTAAGAGTAACTTTAATAGAATGGTTAATAGAAAGAATGGTCAAACTGAAATAGATTTTGACAGCGTGGAAAATGATGTGTAAAGTCTTTTAATAAAAACTACCGCCTCCAACATTCGTTAGGGGCGGTAGAAAAACCAAATGAAAAATAAATTAAATATATCAAGAAAAAGAGACACTATTCACAACGCTGGATAAGGTCGGACTCTATTTGCTTAAACATCTTGTTATATCCTATGTTTTTGCTCAAAGAGGTGTGGCGTTTGATACAGTAGGATACGTGAGAGCGGGACATATTTAGATACTCTGCTATATCTCCTTGTGAGACTATATCGTGCTTTATAGCAAGTCCGCAGAAGTATTTTAAATTCCAAGTCCTATCTTTAAAGTCTTTTCCTGTTACTTTTTCAATAGATTGTTTTATTTCTTCTAAAATCATATCTTTATAAATTAAGGTTATACATTTTCTTCTATTACTTTTACAAACTCCTCAAATGTGTAACACACCGCGTAGGCGTGCCCTAATGCGGCTACTTTCTTTTGAAAGTCCTTTTGATTGTCGGTTTGTCGGTTGCCTTTAACTTTCATCTCGATATATAGACTCTTACCTTGTGGGAGCATTACTACCAAATCAGCCACCCCTGCCAGTACACCCTCCGATTTTAGGCGTTGCGCTTCACGAACGTTTCGACTGCCACCGTTAGGAACGGCGTAAATAATGAGGTGCGGATATTGGTATCTGAACCAACGCACACAGGAGGATTGAAGTGTACTTTCTTGGAGTTTCATTTTTTATGTTTAAATCTATGCTGCAAAGGTACAAAACATATTAAATAATTCCTAATATTTTTTGTTGTAACTTTTTGATAGTGAGTACTTTGATTGCCGTTTTGTTAAGTAAAAAAGACTAAACAAAAATACTAACAAAAAGGCAAACGCCTGAATATCAAAACGCCTAAAAACAAAAAAGACGAACAAAAGCCCGTCTTATTGGTAAAAATATTTTGTTATATTTATAACTTTTCTATTTTTCTGAGTTTTTCGAGATAGAAATCCTTAATTCGTTGATAATCTACTTCAGTGAACTTGTTGTCTCGCAATCGCAATCGCTTGTGTGTCGCTGCCGATACGCTCTTCTGTATGGCACGTGCTACCTTGCTGTCGGATAATTCCAATTGCTGAATGATATATATTGTTTTGTCGTGTGGTGTCATAATTGTTCTTGTGTTATCATATTAGTACTGTACCATTCCCACGCTTCATCTAAGAATTGTGTTTCTGATATTTTGGGGGCTAACTCCCCTCCTGTTATCTTTACATTGTTCTGAAGTATTATAAGGTTAAAATTCTCTACATCAGTGTATGCATATAACTTCTGAGGTTTATGCACTAATTCATCGTTAAGTGCTACTTGTTGTGTACGCTCTCTAATTACCAATATCAGAGATAAGTAGAGAGGTGAGTAGATAAAATGAAATTTATTAGGTAAATGCTCAGGCTCTGGTTGTAATGCCAATAAGAATTTAGGCATTTTGAATTCGAAAAGTTTGTTTTTGTCCATATTATTTTGTATTTTTGCACCCTCATTTCTAAGGGTTTTTAAATCGTTAGAATTGTTTTAATTTTACAAGTAAGCCCCTAACACTACATTAGGGGCTTTTATTTTGCAATTACTTAGTATAAGTATTCGTAGATGCGTTCGTTTATTGCTTCTTCAAAGTCTTTTAATTCGAACTCATAATCTTCATCGTGAGTTATCTTACCATTAAGAGCTTTAACAATGATATTAGCTAATTCTTCACCGAAGTACGCTTTATTAACCCAGCCTTTGGATTTCCAAGTGCCATAACCTGACCATTGTTTATCAACCTCTATAGTGTAAGGTTCTAATGCTACGATTTGAGATGCTAAATCATCTACAATAGGTCTTAATTCACTTACTGAATAATCACCTTTTCTTTCTGCTAATTTGTTGAATAAATCTTTCATTTTCTTTGAATTTTTAAATTGTTAATAATTGTTCTTGCTTTAATTTTACGGTACAAAGATACGGCAACAATTTTAATTACGCAAGTATTTTGCTTATTTTTTTTTCATTTATTTTGTTATATCTGTAACAAACATGTGTAACCTCTATATAATCAATACTTTATAAATGATATTTTTTTGCAAAAAAAAGAGACAAAGAACTAAAAAAATGTTTTTGCCTCTCGTTTTTGTTGTTAATCTGTATCTATTATTATGCCTATTGCTAACACAGTTAATGGTAACCAAATTAAAATTAGTCCACCTCTTGGAGGACTCCCCCATTCTCTGAAATCAAATTCTGCTGAAATAAAAGCGAACATCAGATACAATAATACGAATATCACTATTGGTGCTATTATACACGCTAATAGTTTGTTTTTCCTATTCTTCATTAGTCAAATCTTTTAATGTTATTACCAAATTCCTTATGTACTTCTATTAGCTTCATCACCAGTCCTTCACGTGCTTTATCGTATTTCTTTGCGAAATAGCTAAACGTGTGCCCCTCCTTAATATCCAAGTGATAGAATGCACATTGCGTACCGATGTTAATATCCTTGAATGTTATCTTGTATCCACGTGCTCTGAACCAAGCGAGGGTGTCGTCCCAAGTGGGGAGAGAAATACATTTCTTATCTCTATTAAAGTTTTCTTCTTTAAATGCAGACATATAAAAATGTAAATATCCTTGAGCCTCTCCCTCATCATAGTAACTATTTGTTTCTATCGTAACATCAAAATCATTTTCGTAATAATGAAATAATGTAGGTTCATTAAACCCTATTCCTTTAAGTTCTTGGGCTATCTCTAAGGGGACAAGCCAAGTGGGGTATTTTTGTGTGCTCATTTTCTTTGTGATTTAGTAATTAAAAACTTTCTTTTTCAACATCTATTGTAATGTTATCCTCATCGAAATACTTAATGATGTATATCGTCTTTCCTTCACGGAGGATAACAGAGGAGGGTAGTTTGCTAATTTGGTTGCGAAAATAATCAAAGGTGTTGTATATGCCTTTTTTAAAAAATCTTACATCAGTTTTTGCCTCACTTAGTTCTTCTTCTAATTTTTTAACTTTTTCTTCTGCTTTTACAGTCATATTGCACAAACGCAATAGCTCTTTTTTTGCTGCTTGAGGGTTTCCGTCAATCCTTTCGCAGATTGAGGAGTAACTTATATCATAATCGTCTATTTCCATTGTATTTTGTGCTTAAATTGTTACACATTCCATTGTTCTTTGGTGAATTATTCATATTCTCTTATTATAGGCTGCTCTATCTCGTACATTATAGGCATTCCTATTTCGGTGGCAATATAGTGCTCGATACGCGCGCCCTTGCTGTCTTGCCAGCCTTGTAGCATATAGATAGCCTTGCATTGTAGCAGGTCTGCAATGTCTTTGGAGATATGGGATTCCCAAGAGTCGTGCTCGGTAAGTCCATTTTCAAAAGGGTTTACTGGTTCATAACCTAATCTTTTCATCGCTTTTGCTACGGCTGCAAAGCGTGCACGGGTTTCGGTGAGGTCTGTACCGCTGATTTTACCTGAGATGTAGATTTTCATTCTTTGATAAATTTACCGTTAATAATTTTGCCTTTTCTGTTTTTGATTTCGTTGTAAGCGAGGTTCAGGCAGGCTTCTAAGGTTGTGCCTTCTAATTCAGCAATGTTATTGAGATACTTAACAATGTAGAGTATATGCGTATAGCAATTCCCAGTATAATTGTGCTTTGACATACGATATTCACTATTAAGTAATTCAATAAGTAGCTTATTCGCTGATAATGCTAAACTCACACAATCCTCATATGTATTATGTTTTAGTGATAACGAATTAATAAAGATTGTGTTAAAATTTTCTTTCCTAAAATAGCAGTAGTTAATCAATGTTACGAGTGTATCGCCTATGGCATCGCGTATGCCTATGCGGTCATTGTCATAACACGCTTTGATAAGTTCGCCGACTTCCTCGTGGGTTTTCAGGAGTTCATCAAAGGGGGTTAGTTGCTCATAGATTTCTCTTTCTTTTGTCCACTGATGAATGAGGGGCACGAGTTCTTGGATTGTTTTCATTTTCTTTGTAATTTTAATGTTATTAGTCAATTTCTACTTCATATGCCCAATCCAAAGCATCTCTTTCTCTTATGTTGTAAGCAAGCCAATCAAATGCTTCTGGATACTTGCTACTTTCACAATCTTCAACAGAAAATCCATAGTCTGCCATCTTATCTAATTGTTCAAATACTTCATCGGAGACTTCTACATCTTCTAAACCTACGGTATAGGTTACTTTTACATATAAATTTTTAATTGTTCTCATTTGTCGATATTTTTAGTGTTAATAATCTTTCCCAAGTATAATACGAAGTACTTTTTATTGGATTCTGCGCCCCATTCAGGTTTACCCGTGCCAAAGCGTATGGTTTTTAATTCTATGGTAAGGCTTGGAGCATCACGAGCATAGCCATTGCGAAAGCATACATTATCATACGATTTTCCTAATAGGCGTTTTGTCCAATAGGGCTTGATTTCACGATACTCTTCGGTTTTCTCGCCCAATAGTATCATATCAAACCACTTCTTCTTTAATGTTAGATGTAAGGTATTCATTTCTTTGATTTTTTAGTTATTAATTCTTCTCTCATTCCCATACAGTAGGAGCGGTAATTGATGTTAGACTCGTGTGTTAGCACATAGTCGTACCATTGCAATATCTTGCCCTTCGACTTATCGTGCTTCATATCGAAGTATATATCCTCGATGTTAAAGAAGTAATCCGATAGACATATAATACCTATGCCTACATCGTAATTGTCGAATTCAAATTGTAGTTCTTGCTTGTCGCAAAACTCCTTAATGAGGTTGCGTGCAGCATACTCGAATAATTCTACTGCTTCTCTTTCTTTTGATAATTGTTTTTTCATTGTTATAATATTCTTTCTCCGTTAATTACATCTAAGTGCTGGTATATCATCTCTGTTAAATCGTTAGAGTACGACTCAAAAGCGTCAATTAGCACCTTGTCGTCTTTCATCGTTTTCTTGAATTGCTTCACAGCCTCCCCACTGTATAGTTTTAGTCTGCGAAATGCTAATTTAAATTCGTGGTTGAACTTTGTATCATCAATTCCGTACATTAACTCATTAAGGCTATCGGCATACGATAAGGCAAGAATAGCGTAATGGGCTATCTTCTCACGTTTAAGCAACGGCTTTATTACTTCCCTGTCGTGCTCAGCAATAGCGATATTCATTAGATTTCGTGCTTCTTGGGGTGTGATATTTAGCCCTCTTGCACGGAGTTCGGTTAGAAATTTGTTACTGCTCATTTTCTTTTGTTAAAATGTTTGACAATTCAATTCCCTGTGTAATGAGGTGGTTGTAAAAGAATTTCAAAGTATCTTCCTTCTTCATTCTCTTTATTCTCCCCTCGCTGTCGGTTTCCCCATTCTGATATTGTTCTAACAATGCTTTGAGGGCGCTAAACTCCTTCTTATCCTTTGCTTTTGTTTGCTCTTGACGGAGTCGCTTCTCTGTTTCTGCTCGCATTAATTGCTTGTCCTTTTCCGTTAGCGTAGCAAAATAAGGCTGTAACACCCCTCGCTGATAGAGCCTGTCATACACAGGCGCAGATACTATTGGTAACCTCTGAGTTTCCTTGTATTCCTCAAAATGCTCAGTGAGCCAATGAATAGTGATTTTTTTTTCTTCTTCTTTTGTCATTGTTGTTTGTTTTTGTGGTAATTGTGAAATGTTAATGTTATGCTCTCGCTGGGTTTCTTGTAGCCATTGGCGATATTTTCCAAGTACCGTACAGATGTAGGACACGTCAAAGAATTGATAATGCTCCGTAACCTCCCCAAATTCGCCACTTCTATCCATTTGAAAGGCTTTGTATATCTCTTGAAGAGATAACCCCGCAAATCGGCTAAAAACAGCGTTCCAAATTTCCTGCTTTTGCAAAGGGTCGATTTCTCCCTTAAGTCCTACAAGAGTAGCAATGCGTGTGAATAGTAGCCCAAATGTAGTGGCTATCACTTCACGGTCGAGCTCTCTAAGGCGTGGGTATTGGTGTACACTTTTAGCTGTCGCCAAAGGTGTGAGCTCCCCAACCTTGCATATTATTTCTAATGTTATCGGCTGTTTGGCGACCAGCGTAGTATTGTGTGCTACCTGCTGGCTGTTGCCTATTGTCTGTAATGATGTTTCCATTTTCATCTAAGTTAATTTGCTTGTTAGCGGTTTGGTGAGGCGCTTGTGTTGCGTGTAGCCAATTAGCCTCAAAACCTTTCCATTGCTTCTGTACGATAATGCTCAGTACGGTGTTTATGCCCTGCCCCGTTCGCTGTACTTGCTTGAGGAACGTGTTAAATGCACGCTCGGTGTTTATTGCTTTCTTTGCCTTGCGTATTTTTAGCCACTCATCTACAAGTTCTGGGGCAAAGCCTTCTGATAGCATTGCCTTTCTGAAATTGAAAGGAGGGGGGGCGGGCGCAACTGGGGGGGAGGTTTCTTTTTCAGCGTTTAAAGGCTGTTCTTTTTTTTCGCCCTCGCCAAATTCCACACACACGCTTTTCTGTTTCTCTTTTTCTAAAAGAGAAATATTATTTACTTTACTTTCTTTTTCTTTATTTTGTGCATTAATGTGCGCATTAATCTTATTTGAAGGTGAGTTAATGTATACATTAACCTCGTCCAACAGCCAATATTGCGATAAATCAATATCTTTACGTCTTTTTGAAGCTTCTAAATAAACCTTTTGAATGTTTTTACTTGTTAGTATATTATACTCACTAAATACAAATCCATCGAAAAACTCATATTTAACAAGTTTCCTAACAACCTCATCAACAAGCCCACCAGATAATCCGCCGAGCCTTGCCAATTTGTTTTTTAAAAGTTCCGAAAACTCCACGAAATACCCATTACGGTATATTTCACAAAGTAGCCGCAACACGATTATCTCTCCTTTTACAGAGAACTCCCCCGAGATAGCCAAAATCTTATCGTTTTCAAAGATTCCAACGTCCAAAGGGAAATAATCTAATCCTTGTTTATTTGGTCTTGCCATTACTTTTAAATTAGATATTTTAAACTTGTTTTCCGCTATTACATTTGCGACATAGCACTGTCAAGTTTTCAATATTATTTAGTTTATCTATATCAAACTCTTTAATACTTGCTTTGAAAACTGAAATGATATGGTCAATCTCTAAGCTATCTGTACTACCGCATATAGAACATTGGTAGTTATACTTTTCTAACAAAAAGTCTCTAACATCTTTTCGTTTTATAAAACTATCTGATGAGTTTCTTAATGCTTTGTATCTTACTTTTTGATTTGAATTTCTAAATTTTAGTCTTGTAGAAAATTGAGGATTCCATTTAGGAAATTCAAGTCCGGTTTTTTTAGGTCTTGCCATAGTCTTTTAATGTTTAAAAAACTCCCCTTACTAACGCCTTGCGCTATGCAAGGGGAGACAAATGAATGATGTATTTAGAATAAGGTTGTTTGATTAAGATCGTCAATCATCCGTTGTAAGTTTCTTTGCATTTGGTTGTAATAAGAAGGCTTGAGTTCTATCCCTATAAAGTTGCGTTTTAGCCTCAAACTCTCGTGTCCTTCACTTCCTATACCTCCAAATGGACTTAATACGGTTTCGCCTTCATTGCTCCACAAATGCAAACAACGCCTAATGGTTTCTAATTGTAAGGGACAAATATGCTTTTCGTCTTTCTCATCACGTGCGCTGGTGTATTGCAAGGTATCGGAGTAGTTTATATCATACCATACTGGCTCGGCGTACTTTTGCCATAAACTTACGGGGAGGTAATTCTCTTGTTTTTCATCAGTATCTTGGTGTGTAATAGGTACAAGATTATCACCTGCATTGCGAAACACTAAGATATAATCAGGAATACCCGTGCGAGACATACTACTGTCTTTTTTGATCGTTTTATGAAGCAATCCTATAGACTTGGTACGGGTCATCTCCACCACTGGGCTCTTCCAAATTGTTATTCTATCGTGGTAAATAAACCCCTCTTTTTGGAAAGACTGAATGAGCATTCCTGAAAAGTCTTTGAGACCGATGTATCCGTCCTTGCCTTTCATTGCGGGCAAGTCCATACAATGTACGGCTACCAATCGTCCGCTCTTTACTACCCTTGCTAATTCTTTTACAAGGAATTGAAAGTGTACAAAAAACTCTTCATAATCTTGGCAGTTACCCATATCACGAATATCATCTGAATAAACGTATAACTCAGCAAATGGGGGGCTGAATATTGAGAAATCTATACTATCGGTAGGGAGTTTAGCCACTTCATCTACGCAATCGCCGTGTATGGCTCTGAATGTAGGTGTTTGCATATTTCTTGGTTTTTAATCATTAATTCTTGCATTTGTTTGAATTGTGTCTCTTTTTCTCTTATAGAACTCATAATGTTCTGCATTGTGTCGGTAGTGATGATATTCACTGTTACATCACCTTTTTTTCCAAAACGATGTGATCGTCTTACCGCTTGGTAAAATCCTTCAAAAGAGAAATCAGGACTCATAAAAGTTTGATGCAGACAGTGCTGAAAGTTTAGCCCGTACTTTGCTATCTGAGGTTTTGTTACTAATACTCTATATTTGCCGTCTACAAAGTCTAACAGCTTTTGCGCCTTTTCCTCTGGCTCATCTTTTCCTGACACTTCTACCGCTCCACGAATACCAGCCGTAACATCCTTGCTTTCATCATTGAGTTTTACCCACACAATATGAGGATCATCATCAGCATTAGCAATCTCAATAGCCTTAGCTATACGTTCTTTCTTAGTACGCCTTAACTCCTTATTAAAGTCAGTAGCCGATACTGCCATATCAGGGAATAACAAACCATTACTAAAATCGTTTTGCGTAATAATTTGATGCTCTTTGTAAATCACCTCTGATAAATCATACCCTTGCATTGGGTAACCTATATCAGCAGGATTGGTGAGCATTACCGCCCAACTCGATACGAACTGGTAAAACTTTTCTACCGCGTGCTTTTTTAATCGCCATTTACTTGTGTGATCTTGATCATTAATAAAGTAAGTAGCGAGCATTCCTAACCTACTTTGATAACCTAAAAATTCTGAATGGTTTGCTAACTCCATAGGGTCGTTTGGCGATGGGGTAGCCGTAAAAGCAAACTTGTAGGGGGTATTATGGAAATACTCAAATAGTTGCTTTTTTATATGCCCCTCAAAGTTTTTCATTATCGAACTTTCATCGACGATCAGCCCTGCATACTCTTGTGGGTTGATATTGTGCAAATTCTCAAAGTTGGTGATCGTTACCTTATCAAGGTCAAACCCAAATTTTTCTGCTTCTCTTTTAGTTTGTGCTACAACCACCAATGGGGCAATGATTAACACGGGCTTATTTGTGTGCCTTACGATTTGGCTCGCTGTTTCAAGTTCCATTACCGTCTTACCTAAACCACAATCCGCAAATACAGCATGTTTGCCTTTCATAATGTTTTGGGCAACTATACGCTGCTGAAAGGGGAATAGTTTAGGGTTCATCGGTAGTGGAGTAAATCCCTTATGCTCCTTTGCCTTTTGCTTCTGCTGCAAAAATTTCTGATACTCATTCATTTTGATTTGAAATTAGAGATTTGATAAAGATTTATGCGCACTCAATCTCATCTCAAATCGGTTATTAATTGCTTGCAGGTGCTACCTGCTTAGCCCCCGCTCACGGCTCGAACGTGAGAGCTTGCCTATCGGGGCGCACAATGGAAAAATTACAATTCTTTTATATTGTTTTAAGGAACTTATTAACAAAATAAACTTGCCCCTTACCCGTTACCTTAGGTGTAATAGTGGTGTGCATTACCCCGCCACTTCCTGAGCGTGTACCTTTCTTTAACTCGAATAGTCCTTGCTCAATGTATTGCTGGTTAGGAATGTTATAATATTCGCCTCTTGTACCTAAGTAGTGATTTTCTCTCAACCACTTAAATAGCCTCTTTTCGCCTATCTCATAGCCTTTTTGAGTGATAAGTTTTGCCAATTCACCAATAAGGCAGGACGATTGAGAGCCTATAACAGTGTCAGCAAACAATACCTTGGGGGCTTGTGCTTGCAGTTGCTTTTGTTGGGCTTCTATCCTCTCGGCTTGTTCAGCTGCTAATCGCAATGCTTCTGAAAATGATTGAGGAATTTGTTGATGTGCTTGTTCTTTTGCTCTTAACTGCTTTTCGCACTCAATAAAATATTGACGAGCCATTTTGCCTCTTTCAGAACGTTGCAACATTGCAATCTCTTTGGCGCAATCCAATGTAAGGGCGTAGTCGTCTAAAACTTTCCTTATAGCACCATTTGGCAATTGTACATTTTTGTACAAATGTTGATAATCAATGTTTTCGGCAAAACCATAATCAAACATACGGCTACACCAAATATCAAATCTCGTTTCAACTTCTAAAAATGTATGCAACTCTCTTGCAGATACAGCACGTTTGCCATTTTGTTCAGTGATTTTAATCAACTCTTGCATAGGTTGATAATTTGTATTTGTTATTTCGTACATAGTTAAATAATTTTAGATGTTAGTAATTCCTTTGAGAAGAAAATGAAGTTATCCAAATTCGTGAAGTCGTCAGCGGTTAGACAACTTGCAATGCAGTCGTCAATCGTCTGTATTTGCCACAAAATAGAGTATAGGCTATCCTTTACCCTGCTTTCAGGCAACTTGTCCATTACCTCATTAAAAAGGTCTAATAGGTGATTTTTCGTTTGGGTAAGATTGTAGATTTTACCCTCCAAATCCATTCCGATGTGTTCTACTTTCGGTAGGATTTCTAAAAGTGAAGTGTGGGCAGTTTTCGCACTGCAAGGCGTGTCTATGCAATTACTGCTATTCATTGCATTAACATTTTCAAAGTTCTTTGGCATTTTACGTTTGAAAATATTTGTTAATAATAAGAAATAAGAAAGGCTATCGCCCTCCGTTCTCGCCAAAGAACAATTACTTACTTTATCAGTAGAGCAATCCGTAAATGGAGTTTGATAGCCTTGTACATTTGCAATACAAGAATTTGCAGTAAAAGCAAAAATCGCTCCTACAAATAAAGTGATATAACGTTCTTTGGCGTTGAACGTTGCAAATGTACGACTATTTTTAAAACTAACAAACATTTTCATTCGTTTTTTTATTGCTTATTTTACTTTAAAACTTACTTATTTATATCTTCACTTTGATATTCAGTGTTTTATAACTTGTTTTTATCCTTGCTTAACAGGTGGAAAAACTTGCTTAATACCCTGTTTTTGCTATCCTTAAATTCTCTTTTTCATAACTCAAAAGACTTCTAAGGGCTTCTATCTGATGCGTACAAGTACGGTTAATACGCTCCAACCAATCTACAAGGAATTGTTCCTCCTGAGCTATACCCTTAACTAAGGCATTTTGAGCCGTTGCCGATAGATATTGCTCTTTTGCTATGGCTATGATAGTCTTTGTAATTTCCAACGTTGTACGTTGGTTGTAGAGGTACTTTGCCTTTGCAAGCATTTCTCCACTACGTGCCAAGTAAACAGATAATGTTTTAATACGCTCCACCATTTCCTCAGGACTATCAGAGCATTCAATTTCTAAATAACTCTGAATATCTTTTGCTTCTTTTTTTAGTGCTTCCATTTTGTCTTTATTTTGAAAGCAATGCAGGACTCGAACCTGCTACTATCCCGATTGATACTTGCTTTTTGTTGTGTTAATTACCTAACATTCACGGAACTCCGCTATTAATTCCTTTGTTTTTTCATATACAACTTCGCCGTTTTCCGTAACTTTACTAACGTAATAATCTATTCCATTTACACCATCAGGTTCTTCATCTTCAAGATGCTCAAATGGACTTTCTTCAAAAATATCCATTGCTTCTTCATAGCTTTCTGCTTCTACAATAGCCGTGTACTCACTTTCTTCCACGTGATTAAATTTAATTACATACTTGTTCATTTTTTATTTATTTTAAATTGTTCTCTAAAAAGGCATTCCGTCATCTTCTTGTGCGGGTGCTTGTCCCATATTATTAAACATTTGCCCCTGCTGATATTGTGGTTGCCCTTGTGGCGGGTACGCTTGTGCTTGTTGAGGCGGTGCGTATTGCGGTTGATGTTGGTAACCTTGGGGATGTTGTGCATAACCTTGGGGTGCTTGCTGATGTTGTTGCGCTACATTCGTGGTTTGAATGAGTTCTATTTTCCAACCTACAACCGTATTGAAGTACTTAACCTCACCTTGCGGACTTGTCCATTCACGTCCTTGCAAGTTAAAGTGTACATTTACCCTCTGCCCCACTTGTAAGGTGTCCAACAATGCGCAATTGCCTTGTGTAAACTGAATGAGGATTGACTGTGGATATTGCCCATCGGTGGTAATTACCAAATCACGCTTCTGAAAGCTGTTTTGCCCTACTGATTCGGTGGCAAATATTTGTTTAATTCGTCCTTGTATTTCCATAGTTATTTTTATTTAAATTTCAGTTCTTACAATCCAACACCCCATACCGTCTTCAATCTTAGAAAATCCTTTGAAACGTTTCTTAGTTAAAGGAGACTCCCCTACATCAATGAGCGGTAATAGTCTATTAACTATTTCGTGGAATGAATCAAAGTCAATGTTAAGTTCATCTAAAAGAGTGTCCTCAACAAGACTAAAGTCACCATCAACATTCTCTACATTTAATCCTGTAATTTCGCAAGCCAAATCCATTACATCATCGTAATCGGCTACAATTCTTTTAATTTTGTTTTTGTTTTCCATTTTTCTTTAATTTTACTTATAAAAACTTCTACTTTTATGCAGCTCTAATACTTTGCTGCTTTCTTTTCTGTTTGTCTCAATAAACGCTCTTGCTTGCTGTATGCTCAGGTGTGTATTGATATTGCCGTATGCGTGCGTATATTCGCCCTTTGCGTGCGCTTCTTCTATCGCTTGTTGTATGTACTCTTCACAGTAATTATGCTCAATAGCGTACAAATCATAACCTTTGGCAGTAATACCATCCAAGTGCGCTGTATCGGTAGCGTGGAATATCTTTTGTCCGTTGTTAAGAAATATTCGCCACCCTACATTTGGCACGTCGTGGTACAGCTTCACTGGCGATACTTTAAACGCCCCGTAATCGTATAACTTACCTACTTCTAACACATCGATATTGTTAATGCCCTCCAACTTGTCTAACAGAAATGCCCCGCAGGCTATTCGCAAGGTAGGTCGCTCAGCTTGTAATCGTTGCAAGGTTCGCAACTTTAAATGGTCGCCGTGCTGGTGAGTGAGTAACACAATTTTCAAAGAACGTTTTACTGCTTCTAAGGCTTTGAGAGAAACGCCACAATCTACCATTATTGCGTTGTCATAAACCACAGCGTTACCCTCGCTACCTGAATTAATTACTTGTGCTTGTATCATTTTCAAATTCTACTACAGCTATTCCATTGACAAATAAGGTTTCACCATAGAGTACTGTTTGCTTTTTTGATTTTGCTTTATACTCTTCTATATTTTTCTTAAATATATCTATAGCCCATTAAAACGATATACGTGTGATTGTCCTAATGTAAAGTAATGTGTTTTCATTTTTATACGTCTTTAAAATCTACCTTATTAGGCTCTTTACTTGTCACTGGTTGTATAGGTTGTGCATTCTCAGTAGGTTCGTTTTGCTCGATAACCTCTGTGTCTATCACCACACGCACTTGAGTCTCTACAACGCCCTGCTCTTCTTGGGTGTACATAGCCCCTAATTGCATTGGGAACGCCTCACGCAAGGCTTGCACTTTGGCTACTTTGGCTATCATTGTAGCTTTTTTGTCGTTCCAGCTACTTTGTTTCTTGTCATATTCGCTAAGATTAACTTTTGCCACAAAAGGCTTTGAGCGGTCTTTTCTGTACACTTTTGCCCACGCTCCTAATATGTCGTCTGTAGGCAGGTGAAAATTACCCTCAACCTCTATTATCTCATTATTTCGTAATAAGATAAGCCCAGCCTCTAAGCCGTCGTAACTTGGATTAGCTTCAGCACGCTTCATTAGTGCTTCTTTGCTAACAATCATTTGAGCAGGATTGTTTCCGAACTTAATGAGGTACGCCTCATTAAGGAAAGGGTTTAATTGGTTGTATTTACAAATACTAATGAACATAGCCACCTCTTGGTCGGTTACCGTTGCATTGCCCCTTGTTAAGTATGAGCGTACGATATTGTAAGATAGTTTAACAGGTTCGCCCGCTACTTTGTACTCTGTTTCTCCGTTTTTTGATTTTGAAGGTTGCGTTTGCAACACTGCTGTTTGTAATGTTTGATTTTCCATTGTGCTATAATATTTGAATGTTATTACTAATGATATACTGTTTTAAGGCTTGTAATTGCTCTCTTGTGTCTACTACGGTAAACGTTGCTTGTAGCAATTCAGGTGCTTGTGTAGGTTCTGCTACTGCTTGCGCTGGTTGCTCTTGTGGTGCTGGTTGCACAGGTACTACTGGTGTAGGTGCTTGCAAGGGTGCTGCCTCTTGTCGTGCTTGTATAAACGCTAATCTCGCTTGCTCTGCTGCTGCTTTTTGCGCCTCGATACGTTGCAACTCGGCTTCGCGCTGTTGCTTGCGATATTGTGCATTGCGTACCGCTGTCGTTACGTCAAGCGTTTGCTTGTACTCGGCAAGTATTTCAGCTTTGAGTTCGTCAGCTTCTGAAAGGCTTTCGATAAATTCAATGCTCTTTGTAACCTCGCCTATAAAGTTTGCCACTTGCTCTTTTAGGCTCTTATCTGAAGCAGAAAGCGTAATATTAAGTGGTAACCGTTCAAAGATGAGGGACTCGGTATTTTGTGCCTTGCATAACTCGGTAAAATACTCTTTGATACGTGCACGCTTGTCGTCTAATAAAAGGTTTTGCACCTCATCAATTTTCGTTTTAAGTGTGATATCTGCCTTGTCATAGTGTACTTTGATATGCTCTTTATACGCCCTTTCAAAAGCCTCGTAAGGTTCATTCACTTTTTCTTTGATGAGTTTGCGCTGTGTCTCAAACGCATCAAGTTCCTTACGTAACATCGTGCGAGTGTTTTTGGCACTCTTTACCGTTTCTTCGGTTACTAATTGGTTATCGAGGTTTAACTCAGCGATTTTAGCCTCAATCTGTTGCCCTACTGCTTTTATTTTCTCATAGATGATAATCGGAGGCTGTTGCAATGTTATTAATTGTTCTTCTTTCATTGGTTTTGTATGTTTAATTTGTTATTTCTTAAAGAAAATGCCGTGCGGTATTGCTATTTTTTAAGTTTTCGTGCTCTCGCACGGCATTTTTCACGTATGAATTAATTGGAGATTTTACTTAATCGTGTGTTAAGAGGTAGTTTGTAGCCTCTTGTTTGTCGGCAAATATTTCGCCCTCAGTAAAATTGTGGCTGTTGCCGTCTTCAAACATCAAACAGTACGATATATTTATATTATCTTGCCACGCTTCTACTTCAATAGTATCTACTTTGGCGGGCACAACACCCCCTAAGTAATAAACATATACATTATTGCCGATGTCGTATTTAATCTGTAATTTCATTGCGGTAAGATTTTAAAGTGTTATGAATATACCTAAATCGTGAGAGGCGCGCTCATCACGCCTATTGCGTTCGTCTTCCCTACGCTCTTCAATAAGTCTCTCATACTCATTCTCTATCTCGCCTACCAAAGTAGCCCATTGGTCATCTGTAGTATTAAGGTATATAGTGTGTTTACCAACAACTTTATATATTTCAGCTTCTGTTTCAAGCTCACCCTGATAGTAATTACCCGATAGGCGCATAGTGTAACAGCCACAAGTCGCTTTTAAATACCACCACCCCTCAGGGGTGTTGTACTTCTCTGGCTTCAAAGCTCCCTTTAACTGATTAAAAATAGCAGTAGGAATTGTTTCTTCTTCGTCTTCTTTCATATCATACTGAAGTAATAGAGGTGATACAAGACCCTGTAATAAAGTTTTGAAATCACTTTTTAAAGGATTAATAAAATCCCTTAAAGCCTCGTTAAACGCCTCTTTTTCAAATGGTTCACAATCGCCAAAGCGCTTGCCGTCTAAGGTTACATAGCCACCAATTAGAAGAATTTGGCTATTTTGTTTGTCTGTTTCCATTTTTTGTTGTAATTTTGCCATCGTAATTATAAAATTATTAGATTAATAAATTTGTTAGGCGACGCTGTGAAGTGTCGCTTTTTTGTTAGCTATTTTGTCGGTAGCGTTCGCATTCGGCGAAAAACTGCGCCTCATACTTTGATATATCTACCACTTTCTTTTGTCTTTTAGAAGACGGCTTGCTACCTTCCACAATAGCAAGCTCGTCATTAGTGCGAATAATCTCATTTGTAAGAGTTCTTATCGCTGATTCAAGACAGAATTTCGTTACCTCAAATTCTTTTATCTTACTTTTTAAGTGTCGTATGCGCTGTTGTTTATTCATACCTTAATATATTATACTTTTAGTCTTTATCACTCACTTTCAAAAGCCTCTTCTTCTGTTAGCTCTATGATTTCAAGAAATTTTTCTCTAACAGCCTCTGAGCTTCTATAAAAGCGGGTGTTGCTCTCTGCTCGCCACTTATGTAGCGTCCATATAGTCTTATTCAAACTATCTTCTAAGGCTCTCATTGTAGCCTTATCTTTCATTTTTTCTTTTGCTTTGTTTGTCAGTTTCATATCTTTTTAGTATTTTTGCCAAGTCAAAACGGCTAAATATTGTTACTATCAGTTTGACGGTGCAAATATACTACAAAAATTAGTATCTACAAATTTTTTACTAACTTTTTTAGTGCTAATTTTATTATATTTTTGTAATTGATTGATTTTTAATAATATATATTTTTTGTTATGAGTAGCTTATCTTTATCAGAATTTGTAAAAAATGCTATTATAGAAGTGTCAAAAGGCATAGATGATGCTATCGAGGAATTAAAAGATAGTGATGTGCTTGTCAATCCCACCTTGCATATGGGTAAGGTGCATATTGATAAGAAAGGATATGAACGTCAGGTGCAGTCAATTGATTTTGATTTAATTGTAACTATTGAAGATAGTACAGATACTACTGGAAAAGACAATAAACAAGCGACAGCTTTATTAAAAGTAGTCTCTTTGTTAAATATAGATATAGGAGGTAAAAGTATCAACGAAAAAACGGAAACTGAGAAAAATACCGTTGTAAATCGGCTAAAATTCTCAGTCCCCGTTTGTTTTAATACTAATGCGCCGAAAGGAGAAAGTCCTAAAGTTAGAGTTTCAAGTATTTAAAACTTTGCCTCGTTTAATTCTTCGAGCTCTTTAAGCTGGGCTTTATTAAGCCCTTGTTGCATAATCACATTTACCCCATTTTCCGCAATAATAATCTTTTTTTCAAAAGAAGTTTTTTTGCTAATAAGAGGAAATAACACTTGATATCCCGCTTTATCTCTGTAAGACATATAAAGCAGTGTTTCCAAGTTCTGAATGTACGTTTTTAGTTCACTTTCTGAAGTCATAATACAAATGTTTAATTTTAAAGTGCAAAGGTATGGAAAATAATTTAAATACTACAAAAAGTAGTATAAAAAATTTAGCTGATAGGCTCAAAAAAGCCATTCGGTACATAAAGGGAAGTACCGAGTACGCAAATCAAACGCTTATAGCAGAAAAAATAGATTTTGGACGAACTAATCTTTCTGCTGCTTTAAATGGAGAGGAAAAGTACCTAACTGAGGGGCTAATCTCAAAGGTTGTAAACGCTTTTCCTGAAATTAATGAGAATTGGTTACTAACAGGCAATGGTGGAATGCTTATAGAAGAGGAAGAAGATGAGTTAGTAACATTTCTTAAGGTAGACCGCAAAGACTACGATATTCCTCTCAGTGATATAAGCGAAAAAACAGGTATACCTCAAAAGACACTCAAAGATTTTCAGTGGGGGGATGCTGAACTATCGGACGAACAAAGAGAAATACTATCTCAATACGCAGAGGAAGTAAGAGAATACTATCAAGAAAACGTTATAGGAGAACCTAAAGGGAAACCTACAGGGTATTATTACCCAGAGGTGAGCGCTTCAGCTGGTTTTGATATAACAAACTTTAATGACGAGACTGTTCGTATACCTGTATATCTACCTGAATTTGGTAAGGATATGACTTTTATTAATGTTTATGGTGATAGTATGTACCCAAAGTACAAAGCAGGGGATATGATAGGAGTGAAACCAGTAGATTTTGTGTATTTAGTTTTTGGACATCCTTACGTGGTGGTATTTGATAATGGAGATGCTAATATTAAGTACGTGCGAAAAGGTTCAGATGATAAACACGTAATATTAGCAAGCGAAAACCCTAAATACGAAGACCGTGAATACCCTCTTAGCATTATCCGCTCTTTTCACGCTGTAATGGGGTGTTTAAATAGAGAAAGAATGTAATACAAAAAAACATAAAACCAATGGAAATAGAAGTAGAACTAAAAACTAAGTTAGAACAACTCTACAGCAGAGTTGAAAGCCTTAAAGACCAAATAAACACCGAAGAGGCTACTAAAAACGCTTTCATTATGCCGTTCCTGCAAATATTAGGGTATGATGTGTTTAATCCTACTGAAGTGATACCCGAATTTGTTGCTGACATTGGTACTAAGAAAGGCGAAAAAGTAGACTACGTGATTAAGAAGGACGACCAAGTAATACTTATTGTAGAATGCAAGCATTGGAAGAAAATGTGGACGCTTATACCTCACAACTTCACCGTTACTACCACGTAACCGACACCCGCTTCGCTATCATCACCAATGGCATTATTTATAATTTTTTTACCGACCTTGAGAAGCCAAATGTAATGGATAACAATCCATTTCTAACTGTCAATCTCGCTAACCTCAAAGACAGCACTATTAAAGAGTTAGTAAAATTTACAAAGGCGACTTTTAGCATTGATAATATACTTGAAAGTGCTGAAGCTCTTAAATACGTTCGAGCATTCAGAAATGAGTTTGAGAATGAAATACAAGAGCCTTCCGATGATTTTATAAAATTGCTCGCTCGTAGGTTCTTTGATAAACAAATTACATCTAACCGATTGGAAACTTTTAATGGGTATCTGAAAAGAGCGATTACCTCATACTTTAATGATACTATCAACGCACGTTTAAAAAGTGCTTTAAACATTAATGAAAAGGAACATCCAAAACAAGAAACAGAAGAAGAACTACAAGAAGACGACAACAGAATTATAACTACTGAAGAGGAAATCGAAGGTTTCCAAATCGTTAAGGCTATCCTTAGAGAAAAACTCCCTGCTTCACGCATTGCTTACCGTGACGCTATTACATATTTCGGCATACTGTTAGACGACAATAACCGCAAGCCTATTTGCCGCCTACACTTCAACGGAATTAAAAAGTATATTGAGTTTTTCGACAAAGGCAAAGATAGCTCAGAAAAGGTGCTTATCGACTCCTTAGATGATATATACCTTTACAAGGAACGACTATTAAATACAATAGAAAACTACGATTAAGAAGAGTATAATACATTTGTATACAATTAGTTACAAGCAAACTTGCCGACAAGGTAAGAAATAGGAAAAATAGCTAAAATCACACTTTTGTCGTTTTGCATATTGTTGATAATAAGAATGTTATAAAATGTGATTTATAACCAGAGCCGACTGTTAATCAGAGGGTCACTGGTTCAAGTCCAGTAGGGGGAGCAACAAAAAAAGCACTTACAAATGTAAGTGCTTTTTTTGTTTTATACCCTTTCCTACAACGCCCATTCTTTAGCGCGGTTATGGGCATTCCACATTCGCTGATACAGTTCATTTGTCTGTAACAACTCGTTATGAGTTCCTATACCATTGATTTCTCCTTTGTCAAACACAATAATTTGGTTAGCTGAAGTGATAGTACTCAAGCGATGGGCTATTACAAATACTGTTTTGTTACGGATAAGAGTATTAAATGCCTGCTGTATCTTGTACTCATTTTCAGGGTCGGCAAAGGCAGTGGCTTCGTCTAAAATGAGGATAGGCGCATTTTTGAGTATTGCTCGTGCCAACTGAAAGCGTTGTTGTTCGCCTCCGCTAAGGTGCACCCCCTGCTGACCGAATAGAGTATTATATCCATCGGGTAGACTTGTAATAAAATCGTGTAGCTGAGCTGCTTTGGCAGCTGCCATTACTTCTTCTTTAGTTTTGTCCATTCCCATACGAATATTGTCGTACATCGTTTGTTGAAACATAAAGCTATCCTGAAACACAAACGATATTTGTTGCATCAGTATATCGGTGGGGAGGTCTTTAATATCAATTCCGCCGATAGTAATGCGTCCTTCTTGGCAATCCCAAAAGCGAGAGAGCAGTTGCCCTACCGTGCTTTTACCCGCGCCTGAAGGTCCTACTAAGGCAGTAATCGTACCTTCTTTGGCTGTAAAGCTGATATTATTGAGCACATAGTTTTCGTTATCGTACGCAAAACCTACTTTCTCAAAACAAATGTCGTAATGGGTAGGCGGTTGGGTGCTATGTCCTTCGGGCAGGTTAGGCTCTTGCAGAATTTCATCTATTTTCTCTACTCCTTGTTCAATGAGTTGCAGTTGCATAGCCATATTGCTAATGGCAAACACGGGACGCATATAGCCTGTGCCTAAGATAAGGAAGAAGAGCATTGTAGCAAGGGTTACCCCATTATGGAAATAGAGGTATAAGCCCAAAGCTAATACGGGCAACATTGCATTGCTGGCAAAGCTCATAAAAATAGCATAAGGGGGCGAACTATGGCGTATCCAATCGCTTACAAAACGGTTAAAAGCTACTACTTTCTTGCCGTATTTCTCAAAACTTTCAGCCGATTGCTGGAATATTTTCATCACGGGCATAGCGCGCACATATTCTACAATGCCTGCACTCATCTCTTCTAACGATTGGTGGTATTGCTGGGTGAGATTCTTGTTCTTCCCGCCAAACATAATAGGAAAAATCAGCAAAAGCACTGCTAAAGGCAAGCAACTCACAAGTGCTAACCGCCAATCCTGACTGAACAAATAGCCCAAAGTGAATAACGGTAGAGCTATTGCCTTTACAAAATCGGGGATTTGGTGAGCGATAAACGTTTCGATGCGCTCTACATCGTCGGAAATAATCTTCTTAAAAACTCCCGAGTTTTTGTTAGACAAATACCCCATTGGCAATACGCCTACCTTTTCGGTAATCGTCTTCCTGAGGTCATAAAGAATATTGAAAGCTGCGATATGCGATAAGATACCCGATAAAAAGAATGCGAGCATACTCACCACAAGCATCACTATGGCATAAATTACATATTGTTGTGCTACTGTGAAGTTGGGTACTTGCTGAGTGAGTTCGCGAATGATATAGAACACCAAAGCGTAAGGTACCAAACTCAACACTGCGTGTATAACGGCTAAAGTGCAGGAGGCAAAGAGTAAAGCTTTGCGCTGCCCTGCTATTTGTAATAATCTTTTCATAAAGTGTGAATTAATAAAAAGTTTAAACCTCCCCCCCTTCCCCCTCCAAAGGGGGAGTTGGTAACGGTCATCATTATATAAATAATATAATCCTTAGAAAATAATAAATTATTTTTTAAACTCTTAACTCTTGATTTATATTGTCAATTGTTTATTGTTTTCCATCCTCCTGCTTGTTGTTGCAAAGTCCAAAGACGTTCATAAATTCCTTTTTGTGCTAAAAGCTGTTGGTGCGTACCTTCTTCAGCGATACGTCCTTCTTCTAACACCAATATTTTATCGGCGTTTTGAATGGTAGAGAGTTTGTGAGCAATCACTACTACGGTTTTATCTTTCACCAATTCTTGAATGGCTTGCTGTATGTAAATCTCATTTTCGGGGTCGAGACTTGCAGTAGCTTCGTCTAAAAGGATAATAGGCGCATCTTTCAGTAGGGCACGTGCGATGCTGATACGTTGCTTTTGTCCGCCTGATAGCCTATTTCCGCCTTCACCTACAGGCGTGTACATTCCTTGAGGTAATTCCCACGCAAATGAGAGCACCTGTGCACGCTCGGCAGCCTCTATAATTTGGCTTTCAGTAGCATTAGGATTACCTACTTTGATGTTGTTATAAATAGTATCATCAAAAAGATAAACCTCTTGAAAAACTTCGCTGATAAGTCCGTAAAAATGTTCTTGTGGTATATGCCTGATATCTACTCCACCAATGGTAATACGCCCCTCATTCACGTCCCAAAAGCGGGCAATGAGCGAGGCAATAGTAGTCTTGCCAGAACCTGAATGCCCTACCAAAGCTACCATACTGTGTTCAGGAATGTTGAAATTAAGACCTCTCAGCGTAGTTTTATTGTCTAAATACGAGAAACCTACATTCTCAAAAAAGATATTGAAATGAGAAGGGAACTCGTTCTTATCGGTTTCCATAGTAGGAGCTTTGAGTACTTCAATTACGCGATTCAAACTTTCGTTCATATAGCGCAACATCAGGTAATCCACCAATACTACTTTGATGGGGTTGTACAAAATATAACCCAAAATCAAGAAGACGATGAGCACTGGTATGGTAATAGTGTTATGAGTAAGATAATACAAACCTAAAGCAAGCATCAACACAAAACCTATTTCTAAGATGGTGAACGAGAGCATTACAAACGGGCCTGGTACGGCTTCTAAGCGGATACTCTTTTTGCGCAAATTATCATAAGCCTTTTCGAGCATTCGGTAATTATTACCTGTAAGACCATAGGATTTTAGGTGTCGTATTCCTTGTACATATTCCAAGAATTTAGCTGATACTTCGTTTCGTGCCTTTACTTGCCCTTTGCTGAGTTCCCATTTATCGACCATAAAAATACCGAGCTTTAAGAATGGTATTACCAGTAGAATGCCAATGAACAAACAAAGGGTGAGTCGCCAATCACAATAGAAGAGGAATCCTGAGAGCATAAGTGTACCGAAAAGAGCGGCCGCTAAATTGCCAAAACTGTGACTGAAAATATGCTCAAACGAGGCAACATCTTGCATAATCACTGAAGCTATTTCGCCGGGGTCGCGCTTTTTGAAGAAACCTAATGAGAATTTTTGGATATGATTACCTAAGCGAATGCGTACTTTTTCGGAAATACCATATACTAATAGGTTGGACGACACAAGGGTGCGCGAGGCAACGAAGAACTGTAACAGGAGTAGGATGCCCATTAGGGCTACCATTTCCCAGATAAGGGACAGATTGGGTTGCAGTTTAAAAAGCTCCCATAATATTATGAGTAATATGCCCGACGGAGCTGTGATAAAACCGTTATGCACTATTTCCCACAGTACGCTTTGCCACGTACTTTTCTTGTTAAAAGCTGTAATATACAGTAAATTGCGAATCATTTTATCAAGTGTTTAATTAACGGGGCAAAAGTACTACGAAGTCTTCTATATGGATTTAATATAAATAGCTTTCTTTTTAATGTGAGTAGATTTTTATAGTCTAACAAAAGTAAATTGTGAATAAAAGTGGAAACTTTGGTAAAGTGTGGTGGAGTCAGATTTTTCGGATAAGTTGGATTTTTCTAGAAATTTTGAGGTGCGATTCGCTGGGATCGTCGGATTTTTCGGATAAGTGGGATAATTCAGAGGTGCGAGGTCGTAGCGCGACAGGTAGTAAAAGTTTGGGAAAGGATATATGAATAACCTCCCCCTGATTCACTTACTCGGCAGTTGCCGACAACCCTCAAAGGGGAGGTTACCTCCCCCTAGCCCCCTCAGAGAGGGGGAATTAGCGACGCAAAAGAGATGTATTAGAGTTTTCAGAAGATAGCGAAGGGAAACGGAAGGGAGTTTTTGGGTAAAAGGTAAAAGAGAAAAGGTAAAATGGGTATGGTTAGCTTATACAAAGCTTATAGGAAGCTTATACGAATCTTGGACGATTGTTATACAATGACTATGTAAAGAGTTGAGAGTTAGTAGTTAAGAGTGAATAGGAAAAAGCCAATAATAGGGTTTTGTGGCAAAAGAAAAGGGAAATGAGAGACGCACGGGCAGGTGGGAAATTAGAGAATTAGGGAATTAGTAGATTAGTTGGAGAGAGAAGTTGGACGGGGAGTCGGACAAATCGGATAAATCTGATAAGTCCCTATATACATACTCTGCTCTTGAGGTTTGCCCCCAAGAGCGGAGTATAGTGATGAAAAAAAACTTTGAAAGTTGATATTATTTTTGTTCTTGTTTAATGAAATGGGATTACCCAATAATCATTCCGGCGATGGTGGCGGACATCAAGGAGGCTAAAGTACCCCCGAGAACGGCTTTTAAGCCGAATTGTGAGAGGGTTTTTCGTTGGTTGGGGGCTAAGGCTCCTATACCGCCTATTTGAATGCCTATGGAGGCGAAATTGGCAAATCCGCAGAGCATATAAGTAGCCATAATGATGGACTTGTTATACATCAAGTGAGGAGCACTTGCCATATCCTTTAAAACACCTAATTGAGTGTAAGCTACAAACTCAGAAGAGGCGAGTTTGACACCGAGTAGTTGCCCCATCAGCATAACGTCTTCTTTGGCGATACCTGCGAGCCACATAACGGGTGAGAAAACGGTTCCTAAAATCATTTCTAAGGAGAGTCCGGTATAAGGGGTGTTTTGAGCGATGATATTGTTGAGGTAAGTATGATCTCCTACCCAATTAAAGAAATAGTTAATCATTGCGATAAAAGCGACAAATACCAATAACATTGCGGCTACATTGGCGGCGAGCTTGAGACCTTCGGTAGTACCGTTGGCGATAGCATCGAGTACGTTAGAGCCGACGTTATCCATAGAGACGTGAGAATCGTTAGAGAACTGTTCGGTTTGAGGGCATAGCATTTTGGAAATCACGATAGCGCCTGGGGCTGCCATTACGGAAGCTGCCAAGAGGTGGCGTGCGAAGAGCAAGCGCATTTGGGGGTCGTCGCCACCGAGGTATTGGATATAAGCTGCCATTACGCCTCCTGCGACGGTAGCCATTCCGCCAATCATTACAAGGAGGATTTCGGAGCGAGTCATTTTAGCTAAATAGGCTTTAATCATCAGAGGGGCTTCGGTTTGACCGAGGAAGATGTTGCCTGTAACCGAAAGGCTTTCGGCACCTGAGATATTGAGCAGTTTAGACAGTGCCCACGCCATACCTCGCACTATTACTTGAATAACGCCTAAGTAGAACAACAAGGAGGTGAGTGCTGAAAAGAAAATGATGGTGGGGAGCACTTGGAAGACGAAGATATAGCCAACGCTGTTGGTATCGACTAAGCTACCGAGGAGGAACTGACTGCCTGCCCTTGTAAAATCTAATATCAGCACGAAGATGCTACCGGCGAAATCGAAGGCGTCTTGTATAAAACCTACTTTTAGGATACCTATAGCAATGGAGAGTTGCAGGGCTAAGCCAATGCCAATAGTTTTCCAATTGATAGCACGCCTATTACTACTAAAAATATAGGCGATAAACAGAAGGGTAATCATACCTACGACGCCACGGGAAAAACTTTCGAGGGAGAAACCTTCGCTGGCGACAGCTTTCATTACGTGTGTAGTGGCGGTTTGTGTAGTAGGAGATTGTGTAGTGTCTTGGGCGGCACTTATGAGTGGTAAGAGGAAGCTAAGGCTTCCGATGGTTAGATTTTTTTTCATTGGTATATAGTTTTAAAAAGTACTATCGCGTTTAGAAATTTCGTCTCTGATGAGAGCTGCCATTTCGTAGTCTTCATTTTCAATGCAGTCATTAAGCATTGTTTTCAGTTCGGGCAGGGCGTATTTAGTATATCTATTTCGGGTACTATCTTCACCATCAACATTATCTAACGAAGGGCTTATGGTATTAGAGGGTTCATCATTGAGCAGAGGGATATAAATACCTGCTTTTTGAATGATATCTCGATAGGTGTAGATAGGGGCGTTGCAACGTAGAGCGATAGCAATAGCATCGCTGGTGCGAGCTTCGATGGTGTATTCTTTACCATTTTTTAGGCAGAGTATATGAGAGTAGAAAATACCTTCCTCTAACTTATAAATCACGACTCGTTTTATTTGGACTCCAAAAGTATCGGCGAATATTTTGAAGAGGTCGTGTGTAAGGGGTCGAGGAGGTACAAGACTCTTCTCTAATTCCAAGGCAATAGATTGCGCTTCAAAGGTACCAATAACGATGGGTAGCTTTAAATCGGTCTCGACCTCGTGCATTATAAGCACAAAGGCATCGTTCTGCGATTGATTGTATGATATCCTTTTTATGAAAAGACGCACTAAATCCATTGGAAGGTTACTAACATAAAATACAAATTAGGGGGTAAAGTTATAACAATTATTTTAACTACAAAAGATTTTTAACATATTTTTTCTTCTTTGTAAAAGAAAAGGCTGTTCAATACAAGATTGAACAGCCTTCGCATTACATAAGATTTTACTTGTTACATTTGTTTGGTAAGAGTATATTCTTTTACCATTTTAGGTTCTTTACCATCTTCACCCACTTGTACGATATTATCGCCTTTGGTAATATAGAAAGATTTGTGATTATCAGCTTTAGAAACGAGTGTAAAACCTTTATCAGTGTGTTCTACTTTACCTTCTTCTTTAGATTCGAAGTTTTTGCTTGCACAGTTTTCTTGTTTTACATAGGTGTCATCGGCATAGAGATGGATAACGGTAGCCATTCCGCCGCAATCGGCAGCAGGAAGAGTACCTACATAAGTAGCTAACAATTGAGGAGTTACCATTTCTTCTACTTTTTCAGCAGCATTCTCCATCATAGTAGTGGTTTCACTTACTACAGTGTTAGCAGTTTGTGAAGGATTGTTTTGGCAGGAGGCGAGCATAAGCACAGCAACTCCCAATGTTAAGATGTGATTTTTCATAAAATATAATGTTTATTTATTTACTTATTCAAAAAGTGTACCAATACTACAGTAAATTCACTTCCCTTTCCTACTTTGGAAGTAAAATGAATGCTACCCCCGTAGGAAAGTACGATGTTTTTCACCATTGCTAATCCCAAGCCACTACCACTGGTTTTGGTAGTGAATTTTGGTTCGAATATCTTTTCTTTATCGGCGTCGGGGATACCCGTACCATTGTCTTTTACTTTTAGAGTAATATCGGTATCGGTTTTATTAAGGCTCACTTCAATAGAAGGGAAAGGTTCGTTTTCGGTAGCTTGTAGCGCATTTTTCACCAAATTGGTAACTACACGACCGAGCTGGTCTTTATCGAATACACTTATAATCTCATCGTGAGAATGGGTGAAGTGAATTTCATCAGAATTAAAGATATCTAAAGTGCGTTTGATAACAGAAACAAAATCGAATTCCTCATCATTTTTAGCAGGCATATTGGTAAGTGCCGAAAAGGCAGTAGAAATATTACTCAATATGTCTATCTGTTGGATAAGAGATTCGCAAAATTCATTAGTTTGTTCAGCGGTTTGAGGCTCTCGAAGAGCTTTGCGTTGATAACTTTGCACGGAGAGACGCATAGGAGTAAGAGGATTTTTGATTTCGTGTGCTACCTGCTTTGCCATATCGCGCCACGCTTGTTCGCGTTCGGATTGCGCCAAAAGGGCTTTGCTGTTCTCAATCTCATCAATCATTCCGTTATAGGCATTTACCAACTCGGTAATCTCGGTAGGGGCAGATTTGAGAAGTATCTTTTCGTTTTGGGAGAGCAAACGAGTTTTCTCTAAACGACCTTCAATGGTTTTAAGCGATTTGGTAATATATTTAGAAATGAAGTAAGCTACCGTAAGGGCAACTACCAAAAGCGAGAAATACACCATCGCTAAGTTGTACAGCGACCCTTTTAAGGCGCGCTCGTTGAAGGTGTCGTTCTCGAAATAAGGAATGTTGAGAATAGCGATAGGCTTGAACTGCAAATCGGTAATATAACTGTAAGAGGTTTGATAACCACGCCCTGCAAATTCGTGGTGCTCAACAAGACGTTTATTGAGTGTAGCGGAAAGCTGATGCAATACATCAGGAGGAATGAAAAACGCATCTTGGTCGGGCGAGAGAGAGGCTTTGGAGCTTTTTAGTAGCACACCATCGAGGTCATAGAGGGCAAAGTTGAGGTTTTGGATATTGGCAATGCTGTAGATATCCTCACGGAAGATAAGGGGTATATAAGGGGTCTCGACAGGGAAAGTAGTTTGCGAGAATACGTATTGTATCTGCATTTTGATTTGGTTTTCCTTGTCGATGAGTCGCTCGTCGTGATATTCAAAAGCCTGCTTTTTATACTGACCAATCATCACAAAGGCTAAGATAGCAAAAGCCACTAACACCAGCAGGGTCATACTAAGGAATATCTGAAATCGGAGGGAATTCTTTTTGAACATATTGTCCCCTTATTACAGGTTATTTTAAGCCTATTACAAAGGCACCGGGATAAGATTTTTTAATCTCAATAAGTTTCTTTTCGGCTTCTAAACGGGTACGGAAGCTACCGAGACGCACCTTGTAGTTAGGAGACTCAAAAGTGAGTAACACAGGGTATTGTTTGTATTTGTTTTTGGCGTCGAGCATTACTTTATTAGCTTCGGTGATGTTGCCGTTATAGATTTGCACTTGGAAAGCGCTCTCGGTGCGGGCTACTTCTTTTTTCAGTTCCATTGCGTCGGCTATATTCTTTTCCTGAGTAATGGTTATTTGTGCATAAGTAGCACTGGTGAGCAATAGCATTCCGGCTATAAATATATTTTTCATCATTGGTATAAAATTAATTCTTTTGTTTTCTTTGGTGTAAGAACCAGTACAATTTACTAAATCCAAAGCCTATGCCAAACAAGGCTATAAAAAAAAGAAATATACTGCCCAATACTTTGACATCAATAGGTTCACTTTGGGGAACATAGAGTATTTGTCCGTTAGCGGTGCCAATAAGCCCTAAGAGCGTAATAAGTAAACTTACCAAAAAGTGGAGCTCTAAGCGTAAGTCTTTCTCGGGTAAAAGCTTCTGTAAACCCCAAGCACCTAATACAATAAATACGAGAACGCCAGCACCTATCCACAAAGCGATATGCTCAAACGATACACCGGTATAGTAAAAGATAGCTTGAGTAAGCACGTAGAACAATGCAGGGAAGACGAGCAAGTTAGGATACCACTGTAAGATTCTGTACCAACGGCTTTCTTTACCCTTAAAAAGAGCCCGCAATGAAGTAAAGCAATAAGCCATACACACAGCTGTTTCTATGGTGAGCAACACAGTGATATTGCTAAGCACTTTAGGGTCGCTGAGCATTGCTTCTAGAGTGGGTTGTGATTGCTCGGAAGCAAAATCAGTGGCAAACCATACAAACAAGAAGCAGATGCCTGCAAAAACGGCTTGTTGCCACAGTTTCCAAAAACTGAGTTTCAACACTACGTTGAGCATTATAAAGACTGTAAGAATTGCTATTACCATATTATATCAGTTCACTGGCTTTACCTATCACTTGTACAGAATCTACTTCATCGTTTTCTTTCCAGTGTACTACCACGCGCTCATCGTTAATAGCGTCTACCTGCTTACCTCTATAATCAGGTTGTATGGGCAGTTGACGGCTAAAGCGCCTATCAATGAGCACCAAAAGTTCTATTTCGGACGGGCGTCCAAAGCTCTGTATGGCACTAAGAGCGGCACGAATACTGCGCCCTGTATAGAGTACATCGTCTATGAATACCACTCTCTTGTTTTCCACGATAAAGTCGATAGCAGTAGAGTTAGCCTCAAGAGGTCGCCCGGTACGCCTAAAATCGTCGCGAAAGAAAGTAATGTCTAACAGCCCTAATGGGATATTATGAATATGGTATTCCTCAGTGAGCAGTTGCACCAAGCGTTGAGCTAAATAAGTGCCACGAGGCTGAAGTCCGATGAAAACCGTGTTTGAGAAATCGTTGTGGTTTTCTATCAGCTCGCAAGCGAGGCGGTGGAGCATCACTTGCAGTTCCTTCTCACCGAGAATTTGTTTTGTATAGGTATTCATTTGGTTTAAAAACTGAGCGTATTTAAGTTGCGTTGGGCATCGGCGTTGCCTTCACTTGCTGCCTTTTGGAAAAAGACTTTGGCATTTGCTCTATCGCCAAGCATATAATAACAAGAAGCCCGATAGTTATTTAATACAGCGTCTACGGGAACTCCTAAGCTCTCCATTTCAGCTATGTCATTAATAGCTTTTTGGTATTGTTGCGTGTTGTAATAACTGATAGCTCGATATCTATGTCCGTCAATATGAGCTGGTACTTTCTCTAAGAATTTCGTAAATACCGGAATTGCCTCGGCATAACGCTGTTGCATATAAAGTTGCATTGCCTCAGAATAAAGAGGGGCAAACTCTTCTACTTGCATACGCGAAAGAATCTTGTTGCGGTTGTTTATCACTTCTTTGTTATCTGGCAAGTACACAATGGCACTATCTAAAGTAGTGCGTGCATCAGCTATTAAGTTATTTTTTTCTTGTAAGTAAGCTAAAGAGTTCCAAGCTTGCACCTCACTGCGATTCCCGCGAAGGGCATCTCTATCTACATCCACGTGAAAACGGTTTTTCAGTATAGTTTTCCACTTAGGTTGTGGCTTTTGCACACTGTCTTTCTCCAAACCTAAATATTGCTTGAGCAACTGAATCGACTCTTGTTCTTTACCCATATTGTTTAGTGCAAAAGTCTCTAAGTTTAGGTTACCGTAGAAATTAGGCTTAATCATTCGTGCTTTATGGGCGTATTTATAAATACTATCGTTATTTTTGTTCTCTTGCATAAAGTATGATACCGCAGTAAAATACTCAGGACGCGCATCATAAGGGTGGTAGTGGATAGAAGCCAATACCTTACGAGCCTCGTCAAATTTCTTTTCATCTATCAAGTAGCGCGCTTTCTCAACATCCACAGGCTCAGCTACTGCCGTCAGATTAGGAATACGAGGATAGTTGCGTATTAGGTAATCCGAAGGTGATTTGGTAGGTCGTACGCCTTGTTGCTCTTCTTTTACCATACGTTGTATTTTAGAGGAATCAAAGTACATACGCTCTACTACCACATTCAAAACCATTGCCACTATAGCTACTGCTCCTATAAACCCTACAACACTCATTGACAATTTGCGCTCTTCTGCTTTTTTCTTACTGAAATACAATACTGCCAAGCCTACTGCTATCCCTACGTAAATACCAAAGAGGGCTTGAATTTCAGGACGGTCTTGAGGAAAGTTAAAGAACGCATCGAACGAATAAGCAAAGAGTCCAAACAATGGTAAGAAAAACCACTGTTCTTGCTCGGGATTCTTGTTTTTATAAGTGCCTCTTAAGAAGTAATAAGCTGCCAAGAGAAAGATAGCTAAGAACGCCAATCCTGCAAAGATACCCGCTTCTGCTGTAAGCTCTAAAAAGTCGTTGTGGTTCTTGTACATATAGATGTAATGCGGACTGTAAGAATTTTCATACTGTAAGAAGCGTACCTTCCAGTTACCAATGCCTACGCCCAACAGTGGGTCGTTCGGGATCATATCGGTAGCAGTAATTACCCAAGCCGTTTTACGCAAGTTGTTACTGGTATTCTCTTGGTTAGCTACCTCAGCCAAACGAGCCCCGAAGCTGGTGCTTTGTCGCACTTGTTCAGGGTATAAATAGTTCTGTACAAACGAGAAAATACCAAAAGCAAGAACTACCAAGCCTACGTGCATCAGTACTTTTACGCCCGTTTCACGGCGTTTTAAGATAAAATAGTCGATAGCACCATACGTGATGAAGATAAGCGTTGTAAGAATAGTTGCTAAATAGAAAGCACGGGTACTCATAAAAAAGATTGCCAAAGTACCGACTAAAACACCTATCCCTCCGATGATACGCAAGGTATTTTTATGAAAATAAAACAACCAGATAGCAAAAGGTATCTTGATAAACATAGCCGAAGCCAAAATATTCTTGTTAGAATACGAGCCTTTGATATTGTAATCGGCACTAATACCCTTGATGATACCTTTTACTCCGTCGAGGGTTACCAAAAAGTCATAACACAAAAGAATAGTCATCGCAACTGCTAAATGTACTAAACTCTTTTTGTTGTAAATTACCAAAGCCGATACCATCCAAGCAGCTGAGAAAGCTGTAAATATCTTAAAGAAGTGCAAAATCGCTTCTTCTATATCAATAGCTTTGGTAAACGAGAGCAATGCCAATACCATTATCAGGCAGTAAGCAATCCCTATTTTATTAGTAAAAAAGCCAAATAGTAATTGTGTGCGTTCTCTGAATTCTTTAATAAAAAACACAAGCCCTACTACTACCAAGTTCAGAATAGCAAAGGTGTAAAACTTTGTAGCATTGGAGTCGAATGCCATCCAGTTAGGGGTAAGTACCGTTACATAGCCATAGGCAATGAGCAAGACACTCGCCAAAAGCTTCATACTTGAACTCCCTTCCTCATTCACTGTGAGGGTAGGTTTAATAGGATTCTTGCTGGGTGTTTTCTTCTTGTTGGGTTTCATCTTATGTATTTATATAATTTTTCAACTAACAATTAATATCTGTAAAAGTCGCTTTCACAATCTCATTTACCTTTTATCTCTTATCTTTTACCTGCTTTTGTAGCTCTTACTGCCCGTGTGGCTCGCACCTATTTGAATCATCTCATACGCCAATCCCGTCTGTTTTACTACGTTCTCGGTACGTTGCGAATGAGTATCAGTAATAAAAAGCTGCCCAAAGTGCTTTTGAGTAACCAACTGCACCAACTGCGTTACGCGAGTATCGTCAAGCTTATCAAAAATATCATCTAAAAGCACTATGGGCGTAATCCCTAACGATTGCTTCAACATTTCAAACTGTGATAGCTTTAAGGCTATCAAAAACGACTTCTGTTGCCCCTGACTACCATACTTCTTCATCGGGTAGCCCTCAATCTCAAAAAGCAAATCGTCCTTGTGAATACCTGCGGTAGTGTATTGCGCACTGCGGTCTCGCTCAGTATTTTCGGCAAGCTGGGTAGCCAAATCGCTTTGGTGCAAACTGCTGTCGTAGTGCAAACTCACTCGTTCCTTACCTCCCGAAATATAAGCGTACTGCTCACTAAAGATGGGTAAGAACTCTTCCATAAAAAGCTGCCGCTTCTCGTAAATGTGTTGTCCTAAAGGAGCCAATTGCTCATCGTAAATGCGTAACGTCTCCAAAGAGAACGCACCGTTTTCTGCCATTTGCTTCAGTAGCGTGTTGCGTTGCAAGAGCGTACGGTTGTAGCGCACAAGCAACTCTAAATAAGCCCTATCCGTTTGCGAAATCACACTGTCCAGAAACTTACGGCGCGTTTCACTACCTTCCACTATCAAGTCGCGGTCGGAAGGTGAAATGAGCACCATAGGGTATTTACCTATATGGTCAGCCAGACGTTCATAGGCTTTACCGTTGTGTTTCATTACTTTCTTCTGTCCTTTTTTAAGGCTACACACTATCTGTTCTTCACGTTCTTCTTGCCGAAACTGTCCTTCGATAAGATAAAACTCCTCGCCGTGGCGTACGTTCTGCACTGCCGAAGTAGTAAAGTAGCTCTTCGCCATACCTAAGTGATAAATAGCATCAAGCAAGTTCGTTTTCCCTACACCGTTATCGCCCACAAAACAGTTAATAGTAGGACTAAAAACATACGCTTGTGACGGTATGTTCTTGTAGTTTACGACCGATATTTGTTTGAGAAACATCATTTGTTAGTGCAAAGGTACGAATAATTTACGAACTACCAAAATTGTCGATTGGGTAATAAAAAAAGAGACGAATAGTGTTCGTCTCTTTTTGATAGATTTACAAAATCTTATTTCCGTTTAAATATAGCGTATGAATCACTAAAATAAACAACGCGAAGGCGAGAGCCTCCATTCTCTAAGATACAAGTGTAGTAATGGCTTGTGTCGCCTCTCTTTTTTATTTTATCTTTTTCGCCTACCTCAGTAAAATAATCGTAATCATCTATTTGAGAATTACAATTATCTCCATTTTTCCAGTGCTTGTAGTAGGTAAACCGGTCATTAGTGATAACAAGTCTTGTCTGTCCATTGCAATTATCAATAGGGGTATCAACGCCTCCTGTTACTATTTTCACGGCCTGCCACTCACCGATGATTGAGTCACCTGTTTTTTCATCATCTTTACACGCAAAAAGTGTAAACGCTAATAGTATCAATAAAATATTTCTCTTTTTATAGTTATTTTTATAGCAATGGTAGATATCAGAATCTACCATTGCTATGATTTGAAAAGTAAATATTATTCCTCTGCTAAAATTACATTAGCATAAGGTTTAAAATACTCACTATTTTTATATGCCTCCAAACTTGCCTTAGGAACATAAATACGAGTAACTTTCTCAAAAGGTTCATTTATTTTAGGAGGATTCATTCCTTTAAAAGTAACAGTTGTTAAACCAGACGGAAAGGCTCGTGCTCCTATATTTTGTACATTTTTAGGAATCGTAACCTCTACCATTACTTTATTATTAAAAAAAGCTCGATCTCCAATGGATTGCAAACTTTCTGGAAAATTCAGCAAAGATATTTGACAACCTACAAAAGCACCTTCTTCAATATCTGTAAGCCCTTCTGAAAATTGAACTGTGGTAAGAGCGGTGGCATTAAAGGCATCTTTCCGAATTACTCTTACTCCTGAAGGGATAGTAATATTTCTAATACCTATACCTAAAAATGCTTCTTTTTCAATAGTTATTAATTGAGTAGGAAGAGTAATACTTTTTAAGTTTTGTGCCTTTGAAAAAGCTTGTTCTCCTATAATCTTTACTTCCCTAAGAGTAGGGTCTGCTTGCATATCTATAGAAGTTGTACTCTCATTCTTCCATTTTACTAAGGTAAGACCATTGGCATTTAACTCATAGTCAGAAGAAGAAGTATCACTATTTTTATCTTTACAAGCAAATAGTAAAAGAGTAGAAAATATCAATAAAACATTTCTCATAGTGATTCTTATTTATAGTTAAAACGTTGTTCTGTAAACATAGTGCGGACTGTTACTTCACGATTGTCTTTTAAGGAACGTACTTTATAACCAATAGGAACAGCTCCTTTTACTAAACTTTCTGAATTAGGCTTTAGCAAAAAGTCAATAAAACTATCATAGTCTCTTACTGATTTAGCTTCTGATAAAGGACCTCCTGCAAGTAATATTACTATATTACTCTTCTTAAAATAACTTCTTTGCTCATTAACACTGCTCACACTTGCTGTACCACCCACTTTGGCAAGCCCTACACTGATACTCGCTTCTATTTTCTTCGTTACCTCTGAAATACTTTCATCAGTTTCAACTAATAGAGTAGCTACACGCCCATAATCTACACTACTGATGTATACAGGTTCATAACTACCTATGTCTTGGATATCTCCCCATTCATTAGCTGATTTAGGATCTATGGTTACATTATAAAACAATTGACGTACTTTTATCAATATATGCTTTTTACTATTAATATTGAGTTCTTTCTGTTCATAACCAAAACTACCTTTTGCCAATCCTTTAAGTACTTCTACTTTTACGTGAATCCCTAAGGTTCTACTGAAACTTTCTTGAGTTGTTACTTCATTAGAAACATACGTCATATACGATGCAACATTATTAAAGTCTACATTTTCAGGTTTTTGGCTTACCAACGTATTTACTTTTTCTCTTACATCACTGGGAGTAGGAATAGCCGTTGCTTTCACTACAGCTCCTGAGCCTTTTAAGGTAGTAGAGAGTGTAACTTCTTTTGGGTTGTTAATTTTTAAATTGGTATATTCTCCTTCCAAAAAAGCTTCTCCATTCAATACACTACCTGGATAAATCACAGCAAGATTAGAGGCGTCTACTATTTCAACAGGATCTAAAGTTTGCTGTACTTTAACAGTTTCAATAACCTCTAACTTGTTTCCTTGCACTCTACCTGTAGGGGTAGAGGCTATTACTTGCTCACCTTGTTCAGGGAACGTTACAGATTTGAGTTCTGACAATTGGTCAGAAAAACTCTTGTCGTCTTTGCTACAAGAAGCTACAAACATAGCAACTGCCATAAGACCTACAAATGTTGTTTTTTTTGAATTCATTTTTATATATTTTTTAATTATTATTAATTAGGTACTTCTCCTTCAACAATCGGTATGTTGTGGTATTCAATAACATATTCCTCTTCTTGAGAACGTTTTCTACTCTGTATAATAGTAATAGTAACAGTAGGTTCTGGCAAAGAAGGAACGCTTCCTATTTCCTCCATTTCTGGATAATAGTCATATTTTTGACCTGCTTTAAATTCTCCTGTAGCTATCTCATTGTTATACTTAATTCGGAAAATTTGATCAGCTCCCGCTGGCGATAAGTAAATATCAGTTTCGTTCTTACCTTGATCTATCTTAAAAATAAAATTACGACGGTTGATTGAGTTAAACTCCAAACTGTACCAATATTTTCTTTTCTTTTTCCCAGTATCTCTCCCGTACGAATAGGCAAAGATCTTTACAGCATTAAAATTAACAGTAGGAAGTTTTAGTTCCCCTACTTTCTGTTTATCTTGTTCCTTTTGTACTATAAAAGGAAGTTGAAAAGACCCGGGCACTAAAGGCTTGAGGTAAAATTTGTGCTTACCCGCTTTTTCAAAAGTGATACGAGGCTGAGTAGCCTTTACTTTTTCACCTTTTGCGTTTTCGAAGTAAAACTCATAATCTACTTGTAGTGATTGATGGTTCTTTTCGGTTGTTCTTGTAGGAATAACTACATAATTACCGCTAAACTGAGTGTCAGTTTCGCTAATAGTAATTGTATAGGGGATATAATCTCCTACAACAATGTTTTTAAGGCTCTTTAGCGGGATAAGATCCTCGCCATTTTCACCAGTAAAGCCATCTTTAATAACGGCACTAAAAGTAGCTACTGAAGGCGTGTCACCTCCATTAGAGTTGTCATCACTCTTGCTACAAGCAATAAAAGCTATTACTAAACTCATAAAGAATAAATGTTTCTTCATACGATTAATGATTTAAGTTAATAATTTTATTGTGAAATATATTTCACAGTTACGGGGCAAAAATATACAAATTTCAATTATCTGCAAAATATTTTGCTATTTCTTTTGTTACAAATGCAACAATTAGATGTAACAATATGACTGTTAGTTTATAAAAATATCATTTTATGTGTATTATAAATTTGATACTCTTCTACTTTTTGAATAATTATGATAGATTGTATGACATCTGATAAAATATATTTATCTTTAATAGTAGCACTAAAAGTCTCACTTGTCACCTCAGGGGCTTTTTTTGAGTATTGTCATCACTCTTGCTACACCCCATAAAAGCTATAGCCAAGCTCATTATAAATAAATGCGTTCTCATATTACATTGTTTTAAATTACCAATCACTTAGAGATTGAAAAACCTTATATAAGAATAAAAGGTTTCTATCACGAGGCGAAAATACACACTTTCTCATTACTCACCAAATATTTCACCCTCTTTTTTGTGTTATATATAACAAAATAATCTCTCATTTTCTCAGTTCGTGTGGTCTGTACCGTCTTTCCGTCGCTAATTTCCCTCTCCCTGAGGGTAGTCAGCCAGCTGGCGTAGCTGAGTATGTGTATCAGGGGGGTGGTTTTCTTCGTCAGTCATCCCTGCCTGTGCGGCTCGCACTTCCCTTTTCTTTCGCCTCAAAACCCTATTTTTAGTATTATTGGTATTATTGTATTATAGTATTAATCAACCCTTTACACAGCTATTGTATAACAATCGTCCAAGATTCGTATAAGCTTCCTATAAGCTTTGTATAAGCTAAGCATACCCACGTCACCTTTTACCTTTTATCTTTTTACAAAAAAGACACTTCCGTTCCATTTCTTTATCTTCCGAAATTCTCAATCACTTTTAATCCTATCAGAAAATTCCCAGCTTCTCCCAGAACTCCAAAGCCCCCCAAACCCTCCAACTTATCCAACAGCTCAAAAACTATTCTCTCCACTACCCTTTTGCTAATTCCCTTATCTTGCCCCACTACCACTTACTCATAAACTAAGCAACCTGTTGCTAAAATCCGTGAAATCCGCAAGGAAATCTTTAAACTATTAAACTCCTTACGTCATTCTCACCTTATCTTAAACTCTTCATAGAAAAAGCAAAAAAATAGCCTTTAAAAAGAATTTTACACAATAAAAAAAGGGCTTGCCTACGGCAAGCCCTTTTATAATATAAAAAACCTAATAAACTACAAGATTACTCAGTAGCTTCAGCAGTAGCCTCTGGTTTAACTTCGGCTGTTGCTGGAGTTTCTTCAGCAGTTGCTTTTTTCCTACCACGACGAGTAGTTTTCTTCTTCGCTGCCGACTTAGCTACATTGTAAGTAGTATTGTAATCTACAAACTCAATCATAGCCATTTCAGCGTTATCACCCAAACGGTTTCCTAATTTAATGATACGAGTGTATCCACCTGGGCGATCGCCTACCTTCACAGCCACTTCTTTGAAAAGCTCAGTAACAGCATATTTGTTGCGCAACTTACTAAAAGCAATACGACGGTTATGTGTAGTATCCTCTTTAGATTTGGTTACCAAAGGCTCTACAAATAGTTTTAAAGCCTTTGCTTTTGCCAAAGTAGTGTTGATACGTTTGTGCTCAATCAGTGAGTTCGCCATATTCGCAAGCATTGAATTTCTGTGAGCAGTTTTTCTTCCTAAATGATTAATTTTATTTCCGTGTCTCATTTTTCCTTAGTTAAAATATCGCAAGAGCGAGTTAATCTTTATCCAATTTATACTTCGAGGTGTCCATACCAAACACTAAACCTTTGTTGGCTACCAACTCATCAAGCTCAATAAGTGATTTCTTACCAAAGTTTCTGAACTTCATCAAATCAGCTTTATTGAAAGATACCAAATCACCTAAAGTTTCCACTTCAGCAGCTTTTAAACAATTAAGTGCACGAACAGATAAGTCCATATCCACCAATTTAGTTTTTAGCAATTGGCGCATATGCAATGATTCTTCATCATAAGTATCAGTTTGTGCTATTTCATCAGCCTCTAAGGTAATTCTCTCATCAGAGAAAAGCATAAAGTGATGAATCAGCGTTTTTGCGGCTTCAGTAAGAGCTTGTTTAGGGTGAATAGACCCATCAGTTTTAATCTCAAAGACTAACTTCTCGTAGTCTGTTTTTTGTTCAACACGATAATTTTCAATAGAATATTTCACATTTTTAATAGGCGTAAAGATTGCATCAGTAGCTATTACACCTATCGCTGCATTTGGTTTTGCATTCTCTTCAGCCGAAACATAACCACGCCCTTTTTCAATAGTAATCTCAATTGTAAAAGAAGCTGAAGTGTCCATATTGCAAAGCACCAAATCAGTATTTAATACTTGAAAACCTGAAAGAGCTTTTTGAAAATCACCGGCAGTCAATTGTCTTTTACCAGAAACAGTAATAGTAGCTGTTTCATTTTCTATATCTTCAATTTGGCGTTTAAAACGCATTTGTTTTAAATTGAGGATAATCTCAGTAACATCTTCTCTTACTCCTGATATAGTAGAAAATTCGTGACCTACTTTATCAAATTTCACAGAAGTGATTGCAAAACCTTCTAACGAAGAGAGCATAACTCTTCGTAATGCGTTACCTATTGTTAAACCATATCCTGGTTCCAAAGGTCGAAACTCAAATCGCCCTTCAAAATCAGATGATTCAATCATTATAACTTTATCTGGTTTTTGGAAGTTGAATAATGCCATAATTTGACTGCTGTCTTTATTTATTATTTAGAGTACAACTCTACGATTAACTGTTCTTTAATATTTTCAGGAATCTGAATGCGTTGAGGTACAGCTACGAAAGTACCCTCTAATTTCTCAGAATTCCAAGTGATCCATTCGTAGACAGTGCTATGAGCCGCCAAAGAATTCTCGATTACGCTTAAAGATTTTGATTTTTCGCGAACTCCTACTACATCACCAGGTTTAAGAGAGTAAGATGGAATATTTACAATATTGCCATTAACAGTGATGTGACGGTGAGACACCAATTGGCGGGCAGCGCTACGAGTAGGAGCGATACCCATACGGTAAACTACGTTGTCCAAGCGAGATTCGCAAAGTTGAAGAAGTACCTCACCAGTGATGTGTTTACTTCTTTTAGCTTTTTCATATAGGTTATGGAATTGTTTCTCGAGGATTCCATAGGTATATTTCGCTTTTTGTTTTTCTTGTAGCTGGATAGCATATTCAGAGCGTTTAGCTCTACGGCGTGCGAGGCCGTGTTGTCCGGGAGGATAGTTTTTTCTTTCAAAAGATTTATCATCTCCGAAGATAGCTTCGCCAAATTTACGAGCTATTTTAGTTTTTGGTCCTGTATATCTTGCCATTTTATAATTTTTAGAAATGAAAGGCAGTTATGAATTAAGGCATTCCTTCGATAACAACTCACCTTTCGTACTTTACTTAGTATTAAAATTAGACTCTACGTTTTTTAGGAGGGCGGCATCCGTTGTGAGGTAGAGGAGTAACGTCAATAATTTCAGTTACTTCGATACCAGTGTTGTGGATGGTACGGATAGCGGATTCTCTACCGTTACCTGGGCCTTTTACGTAAACTTTTACTTTTTTAAGACCTGCGTCAAAAGCGACTTTAGCTGCATCTTCTGCGGCTACTTGGGCGGCGTAAGGGGTGTTCTTTTTAGATCCGCGAAATCCCATTTTACCTGCTGATGACCAAGCAATTACGTCTCCTTTTTTATTGGTAAGAGAAATGATAACGTTGTTAAAGGTAGCTGAAACGTGAGCTTCACCGACAGACTCAACTACTACTTTTCTCTTTTTAGAGACTTTTGCATTTTTTGCATTTTGTTTTGCCATACTTACTACTTATTATTTAGTTGCTTTTTTCTTGTTAGCAACTGTTTTTCTTTTACCTTTTCTTGTACGAGAATTGTTTTTAGTTTTTTGACCGCGCAAAGGAAGGCCGTTACGGTGGCGTATACCGCGGTAGCAACCGATGTCCATCAAACGTTTAATGTTCAATTGGATTTCGGAGCGCAATTCTCCTTCAATTTTATAAGACGCAACTACTTCGCGAATGCGACTGATTTCGTCGTCATTCCATTCGCTTACTTTAGTGTCTTCGTTAACTTGAGCTCTTTCTAGAATTTCTTTAGCTCTACTTTTTCCGATACCAAAAATGTAGGTTAAACCAATAACCCCTCTTTTGTTTTTTGGTAAGTCAATACCTGCAATTCGTGCCATAATTATCCTTGTCGTTGTTTAAATTTAGGATTTTTCTTGTTAATTACGTACAATCGTCCTTTTCGGCGCACAATGATGCACTCGGAACTTCTTTTTTTAATTGATGCTCTAACTTTCATTTTGTTTTGTTTATATCAATAGAGTGCGCAAAAGTACAATTTTTTTTTGTAATAGCCACATTTTTAGCTAATAAAAATTCAAGAGTACTTGTAGTGCACTCGCGATTAAGCACAAAAAATCGTATTCAAAGTATTGAATACAAATAATTTAGGCTAAAAATACTACAAATAAAAAATTCTTAGTTTATGATTGTAATTTCTCACAGACACGGCTAAAAAGGGGTGTCTGTGAGAAATTATCAACCAGAAATATTGGAAGAATTCTCTTAATTAAAACTAATAACGGTAAGTGATTCGCGCTTTACTTAAGTCGTAAGGGCTCATTTCGAGTTTTACTTTATCACCAGGAAGAAGTTTTATATAGTGCATACGCATTTTTCCTGAGATATGAGCAATAACTACGTGACCGTTATCCAATTCGACTCTGAACATTGCGTTAGACAGGGCTTCTACAATAGTTCCGTCTTGTTCAATTGCTGCTTGTTTAGCCATATTAATTAAGATACTTTTCTATTTTTACCTGTTTTCATCAAACCATCATAATGGCGATTGAGCAGATATGAATTTACTTGTTGCATAGTATCAATAGCAACCCCTACCAAGATGAGAAGGGAGGTACCCCCGTAGAACAGCGCCCATTGGTCTTGCATACCGATAATTTTGAGCATTGAAGGGAAGATAGCTACCAAGGCAATACAGATAGAACCAGGTAGGGTGATGAGAGACATAATTTTGTCGAGATAATCACCAGTTTCTTTACCTGGACGTATACCTGGTATGAATCCGCCGCTGCGCTTCAGGTCATCGGCCATTTTGTTTGTAGGGACTGTAATAGCAGTATAAAAATACGTAAATAGTATAATCATAGCTGCAAAAAGGAGGTTGTACCAGAATCCGAATACATCGGAGAAAGCTGCTTGAACGCTTTTTGCGAACTCGGACTGGGAGAGTCCTGCAACGGTAGCTGGGATGAACATCAAAGCTTGTGCGAAGATGATAGGCATTACACCAGCGGCGTTGAGTTTAAGTGGGATGTATTGACGGGCACCGAAGACATTTCTTTGGTTAGCTACACCTCCATCGGCTGTTCTGCGCGCATATTGTACTGGAATTTGGCGTACTGCTTTGATCAAGTAGATACAAAGCAAGACAATGATAAACCAAAGAATTACCTCAATGAGTATGAGGAGAGGACCTCCAGTACCGGTAAGGCGAGAAGCGGTTTCAGACAAGAAAGCGCGGGGGAAGCGTGCGATGATACCGACCATAATGAGGAGGGATATACCGTTACCAATTCCTTTATCGGTGATTTTCTCACCTAACCACATTGCAAAAATAGTTCCTGTTACTAAGATAAGCACCGCAGGTACAATAAAATCGAGCCCCTTACCTAAAAGAAAAGCAGAATCAGGAACTCCTAATCTATTGATTCCGTACAAATATACGGGTGCTTGTACAATACATATTGCAATTGTAAGCCATCGAGTGATTTGGTTTATCTTTCGGCGACCACTTTCGCCTTCTTTTTGTAGTTTTTGAAGATAAGGAATAGCGATTCCCATCAGTTGGACTACGATAGAAGCGGATATGTAGGGCATAATCCCGAGCGCGAATACGGAGGCGTTAGAGAAAGCGCCACCGGTGAAAGCGTTGAGGATGTCGAGCAGGCCGCCACCTGATGTACGAGTAGCCAACTCGTGGAGTTGGGCAGAATCGATACCAGGGAGTACGACGTGAGCTCCGAAGCGATAAACTAACAAAATTCCGAGAGTTAAGATGATACGATTCTTTAACTCTTCAATTTTCCAAATGTTGGTCAGGTTCTCGATAAACTTCTTCATAAATTGAATATTACAAGGCTACAGCTTCGCCGCCAGCAGCTTCGATAGCCACTTTGGCGCTAGCAGTAAACTTATGAACAGATATTTTTAGCTTAGATTTTAGTTCGCCACCTCCTAATATTTTCACCAAGTCGGTATTTTTAGCGAGGTGTAGTTGAACTAAGGTTTCGATATCGACTTTATCGGTAATTTTACCGGCATCAACGAGTTCTTGGATGCGACCCAAGTTGATACCTACGTATTCTTTACGATTAAAGTTTTTGAAACCGAATTTTGGTACGCGTCGTTGTAGGGGCATTTGACCACCTTCAAAGCCAATCTTGTTAGAGAAGCCAGAACGAGACTTAGCACCTTTGTGGCCACGAGTAGCGGTTCCGCCTTTACCAGAACCTTGACCGCGGCCGACGCGCTTCCCTTCTCTGTGAATTGAACCCGCTGCGGGTTGTAGATTACTCAAGTTCATAACTTTGTATAAAAATATTATTTAATTTCTTCGACAGAAATTAAGTGTTTTACCTTATTGATCATACCAAGGATACTTGGTGTAGCGTCGTGTTCAACGGTTCTACCGATACGGGTAAGCCCGAGAGCCTCGAGGGTAAGCTTTTGGTCTTTAGGGCGTTTGATGCTACTTTTAATTTGTGTTACTCTAAGTTTTGCCATAGTTATAATAATTAACCTTTAAACAATTTATCTAAAGAGATGCCACGTTGAGCAGCAACTGTTTTAGCGCTACGCAACTGCAACAAAGCGTCGAAAGTAGCTTTCACCACGTTGTGAGGGTTAGAAGAGCCTTGAGATTTAGAGAGTACGTTGTGTACACCTACGGCTTCGAGGACAGCACGAACGGCACCACCAGCGATTACCCCAGTACCATCGGTAGCGGGTTGCAAGAATACACGAGCTCCGCCGTATTTACCTTTTTGTTCGTGAGGGAGGGTAGTACCATTAAGAGGGATACGCACTAAGTTTTTCTTAGCGTCTTCTACCGCTTTAGCGATAGCTTCGGAAACCTCTTTAGATTTACCCAGGCCGTGACCTACTACGCCGTTTTCGTCGCCTACTACTACGATAGCAGAGAAACCGAAAGCGCGACCACCTTTAGTTACCTTAGTAACGCGTTGTACTCCTACCAAACGGTCTTTTAGTTCAAGACCACTTGGTTTTACATATTCTACATTTTTATATTTCTGATACATAGTTATTAGAATTTAAGTCCGCCTTCTCTAGCACCGTCGGCTAATGATTTTACACGTCCGTGGTAAAGGTATCCTCCGCGATCGAAGGATACTTTTTCGATACCTTGTTTCAAAGCTTTTTCAGCAATAGTTTTACCGACCAATGCTGCTTTTTCAGTTTTAGTACCTTTTTGGGCACTAATTTCTTTATCGCGTGAAGATGCAGCCAACAGGGTAGTACCTTTAGTATCGTCTATGATTTGGACATAGATTTCGTTATTACTTCTGAACACAGCCAAACGAGGTTGTTCAGCAGTACCTTTCACTACTTTTCTGATTCTGCTTTTAATACGTTGTCTTCTTTCTATTCTTGATAATGCCATTGTTCTAACTATTAAGCTGATTTACCTGCTTTTCTTCTCAAGACTTCTCCTACGAATTTAACGCCTTTACCTTTGTAAGGTTCAGGTTTGCGGAAGCTGCGGATTTTGGCAGCTACTTGGCCGAGGAGTTGTTTGTCGTGAGATGTTAATTTAATGATAGGGTTTTTACCTTTCTCGTTAATTGTTTCAAGTTTAATTTCTTTTGGCAATTCGAGAATGATGTTGTGAGAGAAACCGAGGGCAAGATCGAGTTTTTGCCCTTGGTTAGCAGCACGGTAACCAACCCCTACTAACTCTAATTCTTTAGTGAAACCTTCGGAAACGCCAACGACCATATTGTGGACTAAAGCGCGGTATAGACCGTGTTTAGCGTTTTGATCTTTGGTAGTATCAGTAGTTTCAAAAACTAAATGACCATCTTCTTGCTTTACAGCAATGTCTTTAACCTCTTGGGTTAATTCGCCTAATTTCCCCTTAACGGTTACGACGTTATTATTGATAGTAACGGTAACGCCTGCGGGAATATTGATGGGTGCTTTACCTATTCTTGACATTCTTTATTGTCTTTTTATTGATTAGTAAACGTAACAAATTACCTCACCACCGATGTTGAGTTCTTTGGCTTTTTTGCCGGTCATCACTCCTTGAGAGGTAGAGATGATAGCGATTCCAAGGCCGTTCAATACGCGAGGGAGGTTATCAGCGCCCGCGTACTTTCTCAAGCCTGGGCGGCTGGCTCTTTCAATATGCCTAATAACGGGTTCTTTGGTCACTTTGTCATATTTGAGTGCTATTTTGATGGTACCTTGCACGGTAGAGTCATCAAATTTGTAGCTAAGGATGAATCCTTGGTCAAAAAGGATTTTAGTAATTTCCTTTTTGAGTTTAGAGGCAGGGATTTCCACGACTCTATGACCAGCGCTATTTGCATTTCTGATTCTTGTCAAATAATCTGCGATAGGATCTGTATACATAATTTTGTCCTTTTAAATTATTACCAACTTGCTTTTTTTACACCAGGAATTAATCCTTTGTTTGCCATTTCGCGGAATAACACACGTGAAATTCCAAAAGTGCGCATATATCCTTTAGGGCGGCCAGTAAGTTTGCAACGGTTGTGCAAGCGTACTGGAGAAGCGTTTTTAGGGATGAGCTGTAGGGCATCGTAGTCGCCAGCTTCTTTTAATGCTTTACGTTTAGCGGCGTATTTAGCCACCAACTTTTGTCTTTTCACCTCGCGGGCTTTCATTGATTCTTTAGCCATATACTTAGTTCTTTTTAAAAGGTAATCCTAATTCGCTTAATAATGATTTAGCTTCTTTATCAGTGTGAGCTGATGTAACGAAGGTAATGTCCATACCTGCAATCTTGTTGATTTTATCAATATCGATTTCAGGGAAGATGATTTGTTCGGTAACGCCTAAGTTATAGTTACCGCGACCATCGAAACCAGTTGCTTTCACGCCTTGGAAGTCTCTTACGCGGGGTAGCGCAGTGGTGATAAGGCGGTCAAGGAATTCGTACATTCTTTCGCCTCGTAGGGTAACTTTGGCGCCGATGGCCATACCTTTACGGAGTTTGAAAGAAGCTACGTCCTTTTTAGAGTAAGTGGGAACAGCTTTCTGACCTGTAATTTTGGTAAGTTCGTCAACGGCGTAGTCGATTTGTTTTTTATCGGTGACGGCTGAACCTACACCACGGCTCACAACTATTTTTTCAAGTTTAGGAACCTGCATTACGTTTTTATAGCCAAATTCTTGTTTAAGAGCCGCGATGATGCGCTCATTGTATTCTTGTTTTAATCTAGGTACGTAAGCCATATTATATTACTACATTAGATTTTTTAGAGATTCGCACTTTTTTACCGTCGCGCACTTCGAAACCTACACGAGTAACAGTTTTCGTTTTAGGGTCGATGAGTGCGAGGTTAGAAATGTGAATAGATGCTTCTTTTTCTACGATTCCACCTTGAGGGTTTTGAGCGTTAGGTTTAGTGTGTTTTTTCACTAAGTTAACTCCCTCAACGATCGCTCTGTTTTTCTCGCGATCTACGCGTAATACTTTGCCTTCAGAACCTTTGTGTTCACCGGCAATCACTCTTACGGTATCTCCAGTTTTAATTTTTAGTTTCATCATTTACTTTAGTTAAAAATTAAAGCACTTCTGGTGCTAATGAAACGATCTTCATAAATTGTTTATCACGAAGTTCGCGTGCTACGGGTCCGAATACACGGGTACCTCTCATTTCACCAGCTGCGTTCAAAAGGACGCAAGCGTTTTCGTCAAAACGGATGTAAGAACCGTCGGCACGGCGTACTTCTTTTTTAGTTCTTACAACCACCGCAGTAGAAACTTGACCTTTTTTAACGTTTCCGTTAGGGGTAGCTTCTTTGACGGTAACTACAATTTTATCGCCTACAGAGGCGTAACGGCGTTTAGTACCGCCGAGTACGCGGATAGTAAGGACTTCTTTAGCGCCAGTATTATCGGCTACTTTTAGTCTTGATTCTTGTTGTACCATAATTACTTAGCTCTTTCAATGATTTCTACTAATCTCCAGCATTTGGTTTTACTAAGTGGGCGAGTTTCCATAATTCGCACAGTATCACCAATATTGCAATCGTTTTTTTCGTCGTGCGCAACGTATTTTTTGGTGCGCAACACGAACTTACCGTACATAGGGTGTTTTACACGTTTCACTTCGGAAACGACGATAGATTTATCCATTTTGTTGCTTGTAACAACCCCTATTCTTTCTTTTCTTAAATTTCTTTTTTCCATAAGGCAGGTTCGAATTATTGTAATTCACGTTTAGTTAGCTCACAAGCCAATCTCGCGATAGTTCTTCTTACGTTACGTAATTGAATTGGTTTTTCCAATGACGAAATTGCGTGTGCCATTTTCAAATCTGCATACGATTTCTTGTATTCACCAAGCTTTTCTTGTAGCTCAGTTATTGTCAATTTGTTAATTTCAGACTGTTTCATTGTTCTTTAATTAATTTTGATAATCTCTTGCTACAACGAATTTGGTTTTCACGGGTAGTTTTTGAGCGGCGAGACGTAGTGCTTCTTTAGCCACGTCAAAAGGTACGCCACCTACCTCGAACATTATTCTTCCGGGTTTCACTACTGCAGCCCAGTATTCAACGGCACCTTTACCTTTACCCATACGTACTTCCAAAGGTTTTTTGGTAATAGGTTTATCTGGGAAGATTTTGATCCAAAGTTGCCCTTCACGTTTCATATAACGAGTAGCGGCTACACGAGCGGACTCGATTTGGCGTGAAGTGATGAATGCTGAATCCAGCGATTTGATTCCGAAAGTACCATTAGAAAGGAGCGCACCGCGGTGGGCAACGCCTTTCATTCTGCCTTTTTGTTGTTTACGATATTTCGTTCTTTTTGGCTGTAACATCTTTCTTGTTCTTTAAAAAATTACTTTTTGCGACGTGCTCTTTTGGGTGCATTACCCGCGGGCTTGTCATTAGATTTACCAGAGAAGTTTCCGCCAGTAGCTTTTTTAGTCATACCTACGAGGGGAGAGAGTTCTCTTTTACCATAGATTTCGCCTTTCATAATCCACACTTTGATACCCATACGGCCATAAGTAGTGTGAGCTTCGTCAATAGCGTAATCAATATCAGCTCTAAAGGTTGAAAGAGGGATACGACCTTCTTTAAAACTTTCAGAACGTGCCATTTCAGCACCATTCAAACGTCCTGAAATCATCACCTTGATACCTTCGGCGTTCATACGCATAGCAGAAGCGATTGCCATTTTGATAGCGCGTTTGTAAGAAACGCGTCCTTCGATTTGGCGAGCGATACTTGAAGCTACGAGAGCAGCGTCGAGTTCGGGGCGTTTGATTTCAAAAATGTTGATTTGGATGTCTTTACCGGTGATTTTTTTGAGTTCTTCTTTAAGCTTGTCTACCTCCTGGCCGCCTTTACCGATGATGATACCAGGGCGAGCGGTGGTGATAGTAACGGTTACAAGTTTAAAGGTACGCTCGATAATCACGTGAGCAACACTAGCTTTAGATAAACGAGCGAGTACATATTTTCTGATTTTGTCATCTTCAGCAAGTTTATCACCGTAATCATTGCCGCCATACCAGTTAGACTCCCATCCTCTGATAATTCCTAGGCGATTTCCGATTGGATTTGTCTTTTGTCCCATAGTTTATCTTTAGCTTTCTGTGTTAAAATTTTTAGCTCCGAGCACGATAGTTACGTGGTTAGAGCGTTTTCTAATTCTGTGTGCTCTTCCTTGTGGAGCGGGGCGTAAACGTTTAAGGATAGCGCCGCCATCCACGCGGATTTCTTTGATGAATAATCCAGCTTCTTCCAAGTTAGCGTTCTCGTTTTTAGCTTGCCAGTTAGCGATAGCTGAAAGCAATAATTTTTCTAAACGAGCTGCTGCTTCTTTTTGGTTGAATTTCAAGATAGCCAAGGCTTTGTCTACTTGCACGCCGCGTACGAGGTCAGCGACGAGTCGCATTTTGCGGGGTGAAGTAGGGCAGTTATTTAACTTTGCGAAAGCCAAGCTTTTTTTAGCTTCTTTAATTTCGTCTGCTCTTAATTTTTTTCTAACTCCCATAGCCTTAATTATTTTTTACCTTTATTTTTTGCACCTGCGTGTCCGCGGAAAGAGCGGGTAGGTGAAAATTCTCCTAATTTATGTCCCACCATATTTTCAGTGATGTATACAGGGACGAACTGACGACCGTTGTGCACAGCGATAGTTTGGCCAACGAAGTCTGGAGTAATCATAGAAGCGCGTGACCAAGTTTTGATAACGGTTTTCTTACCAGACTGTATATTTTGTTGGATTTTCTTTTCCAAGCTATAGTGAACGTAAGGTCCTTTTTTTAATGAACGTGCCATTTGTTAGTCTCTTATTTTTTTCTGCGTTCTACAATATACTTATTAGATGCTTTGGTTTTAGAGCGAGTTCTATAACCTTTAGCTGGGATGCCTTTGCGTGAACGTGGGTGACCACCAGTAGCGCGACCTTCACCACCACCCATTGGGTGATCAACAGGGTTCATAACTACTGCACGTGTGCGAGGACGGCGTCCTAACCAGCGAGAGCGACCAGCTTTACCAGAAAGCACCAATTGGTGGTCGGAGTTTGATACGGCTCCAATAGTTGCGAGGCAAGTGAGGAGGATCATACGGGTTTCACCAGAGGGTAATTTCACGGTAGCATACTTACCATCTTTTGCCATAAGTTGGGCAAAAGTACCTGCAGAACGAGCGATGTTAGCTCCTTGTCCAGGGCGCAATTCAATACAAGAAATTACAGTACCGAGTGGGATTTGAGAGAGCGGCATTGCATTACCGATTTCGGGAGCAACGTTTTCTTGTCCAGAAACGATAACTTGGTCAACTTTAAGGCCGGCAGGAGCGATGATGTAGCGCTTTTCGCCGTCGGTGTATTGAACAAGTGCGATGAATGCTGTTCTGTTCGGGTCGTACTCGATAGAAACGACTTTGGCATCCACGCCAAATTTGTTGCGTTTGAAATCGATGATACGGTACTTTCTTTTATGACCACCACCAATGTAACGCATGGTCATTTTTCCTTGATTGTTTCTACCACCAGTCTTTTTCAACGGAAGGAGCAAGCTTTTTTCCGGCTTATCAGTAGTAATGGTGTCGAATTCGTTTACTACTCTAAAACGCTGACCGGGGGTAATCGGTTTTAATTTTCTAACTGACATTTTTGTCTAATTGATAAATACTTAAATATTACTATAAAAATCTATAGTTCCGTCTTCAACTTGCACGACTGCTTTTTTGAAAGCGTTAGTTTTGCCGATTTGCAAGCCTGTTTTCGTATAACGAGTAGATCGTTTAGGGCCGTAGTTAAGGGTACGTACGGATTTCACTTTAACGCCATAAGTAGCTTCAACTTCATTTTTGATTTGAATCTTGTTAGCGTCCTTAGCGACTACGAAAGTGTAGCAGTTTCTCAACTCGCCATTTTCGTTAGCTTTTTCTGTATTTACAGGTTTAATTAATACGCTCATTTTCTTCTTATTTTGTTAAAATTGACTCTAAAACTGCTACTGAGCTCTCAGTAAGTACTACATTAGTAGCGTTCACCACTTGGTAAGTGTTTAATTCAGAAGCGGTTACTACGCTGCTTTTGGGTAGGTTACGAGAGGACAAATATACGTTATTATTTGTATTTGGCAACACAAAAAGTGATTTTTTATTTTCGAGGCCTAATGATTTTACAACAGCGGTAAAATCTTTAGTTTTAGGAGCATCGAAGTTTAAATCTTCAACTACAACGAGGGCTTGGTTTTGGAGTTTAGCGCTGAGGGCAGAACGGCGAGCCAAGCGTTTTACGTTTTTAGTAAGTTTTTGTGTATAGTCTTTAGGACGAGGTCCGAAAATACGGCCACCACCCGCAAATACAGGAGATTTTACGCTACCTGCACGAGCTGTACCAGTACCTTTTTGTTTTTTAATTTTGCGAGTACTACCAGCGACTTCGTTTCTTTCTTTAGCCTTGTGAGTACCTTGACGTTTGTTAGCTAAATAGCGTTTCACATCTAAGTATACTACGTGATTGTTAGGCTCAATACCGAACACAGCATCAGAAAGGGTTACCTTTCTACCTGTTTCTTTTCCTTGTATGTTTAATACTGCTACTTCCATTATTTGTGAATAGTTACGTAAGCATTTTTGTGGCCAGGGATGCAACCTTTTACAACGAGAAGGTTTTTCTCAGCAACCACTTTTAATACTTTCAAGTTTTGTACTGTTACCTTTTCAGCTCCCATACGTCCAGCCATACGCATACCTTTGAATACGCGAGAAGGGTAAGACGAAGCACCTACTGAACCGGGTGCTCTAAGACGGTTGTGCTGACCGTGAGTAGTTTGGCCTACCCCACCGAATCCGTGGCGACGAACAACGCCTTGGAAACCTTTACCTTTAGAAGTACCTGTAATATCCACAAATTCGCCTTCGGTAAAGAAATCAACGGTGATAGTATCACCTAATTTGTACTCTTGTTCAAAACCTTGGAATTCAACAACTTTTTTCTTAACAGAAGTACCTGCTTTTTTGAAGTGACCAAGCTCAGCTTTGGTAGCACGTTTTTCTGCTTTGTCATCGAAACCAAGCTGAAGAGCATCATAGCCATCAACCTCTTTGGTTCTGACTTGGGTAACTACGCAAGGACCTGCTTCGATGATGGTACAAGGTACGTTTTTACCGTTCTCATCAAAAATGCTGGTCATTCCTACTTTTTTTCCGATTAACCCAGACATAAAATTAAATATTTGTTATTAAGTTATTACTTGTTATAGGCCATAGGCCTTAGGCCACAGGGGTACAGATTATAAATGTTTCAGGGTCAAAAAATGCCCGAGGCTTTTTAACCCTGAATCATTTTTATCCGTTTTTCCCTAACCCGCAGTTTCGGGACATTTTAGTAAAGTTATCAAACTTTAATCTCTACTTCTACACCACTTGGCAATTCCAATTTCATCAAAGCATCAATAGTTTTTGATGATGAGCTGTAGATGTCGAGGAGACGTTTATGAGAGCTCAATTGGAACTGTTCACGCGCTTTTTTATTTACGTGAGGTGAGCGCAACACAGTAAAGATTTTTTTGTGTGTAGGTAACGGAATAGGTCCTGTAACTACTGCACCTGTTGATTTTACTGTCTTTACGATTTTCTCAGCAGACTTATCTACCAAGTTGTGATCGTAAGATTTTAACTTTATTCTTATTTTTTGTTGATTACTCATTTTTACAATAAATTAGTTGCCTCTGGCGTTTTTAATTACTTCATCTGCAATATTTGAAGGAGTTTCTGCATAATGAGAGAACTCCATTGTTGAAGTAGCACGACCTGATGAAAGAGTACGAAGCGCTGTCACATAACCGAACATCTCAGAAAGAGGGACAAACGCTTTGATTACTTTAGCACCGTTACGGTCGTCCATATTGTTTACTTGGCCACGACGGCGGTTCAAGTCGCCCACGATATCACCCATATTTTCTTCAGGAGTAATTACTTCGAGTTTCATAATAGGTTCCATCAATACAGCTTTTGCAGCGCGAGCAGCTTCTTTGTAACCCAATTTGGCTGCCAACTCAAATGACAATGAGTCTGAATCCACAGGGTGGAAAGATCCATCAATAAGAACAATCTTCATTGAGTCCATTTCAAAGCCTGCCAAAGGACCATTCTTCATTGCTTCTTTGAAACCTTTCTCAACCGATGGAATATACTCTTTAGGAATGTTACCCCCTTTGATTTCGTTTACGAACTCAAGGCCTACTTTACCTTCTTCGGCTGGTTCCATACGGAATACGATGTCGGCAAATTTACCACGACCCCCTGTTTGTTTTTTGTAGACTTCGCGGTGATCAGCTTTACCAGTGATAGCCTCTTTGTATTCTACTTGAGGTTGACCTTGGTTTACTTCCACTTTGAACTCGCGTTTGAGGCGATCAACGATGATATCTAAGTGCAACTCACCCATACCAGAGATGATAGTTTGCCCAGAGGCTTGGTCAGTTTTCACTTGGAAAGTTGGGTCTTCTTCAGCCAATTTAGCGAGAGCCATACCCAATTTATCAACATCGGCTTTAGTTTTAGGTTCAACAGCGATACCAATTACAGGGTCAGGGAATACCATACTTTCAAGTACGATAGGGTATTTCTCATCGCAAAGAGTATCACCAGTTTTGATATCTTTAAAACCAACAGCAGCCCCGATATCACCAGCTTCGATATATTCGATAGGATTTTGCTTATTAGCGTGCATTTGGTAAATACGAGAGATGCGCTCTTTGTTGTTAGAACGAGTGTTCAACACGTAAGAACCTGCATCAAGGTGACCAGAATATGCACGGAAGAATGCCAAGCGACCTACATAAGGGTCGGTTGCGATTTTAAATGCCAAGGCAGAGAAAGGAGCGTCAACGGCAGGTTTGCGCAAAGCAACTTCGCCAGTTTCAGGGTTAGTACCCTCGATAGCTTCTTTGTCAAGAGGTGAAGGCAAGTAGCGGCAAACGGCGTCGAGCATAAATTGTACTCCTTTGTTTTTGAATGATGAACCGCACACCATTGGGATGATAGCCATATCCATTACGGCAGCGCGCAATGCTTTGTGAATTTCGTCCTCGGTAATAGAATTTTCATCTTCCATAAATTTTTCGAGAAGACCTTCATCGTAACCCGCAACTTCTTCGATAAGTTGAGCGCGGTATTTAGCGACATCTTCTTTCATTTCAGCAGGAATTTCTACTACGTCAAAAGTAGAACCAGAGTTTTCTTCGTGCCAAACGATAGCGCGGTTTTTGATCAAATCAACAACTCCTTTGAAGTCAGCTTCGTCGCCGATAGGCAATACGATAGGCACAGCGTTAGATTTGAGCATATCTTTCACTTGGTTGCAAACGTTGAGGAAGTTAGCCCCTTGGCGGTCCATTTTGTTTACAAATCCAATACGTGGCACTTTGTAGTTGTCGGCCAAGCGCCAGTTAGTTTCAGATTGAGGTTCAACACCATCAACGGCAGAGAAGAGGAACACCAATCCGTCGAGCACGCGAAGAGAGCGGTTTACTTCCACAGTAAAATCCACGTGGCCTGGGGTATCGATAATGTTAAAGTGATACTCTTTAGCGTCGGCAGTAGGTTTACCATTTTCAGTAGGGAAGTTCCATTTACAGGTGGTTGCAGCTGATTGGATAGTGATACCGCGTTCAGCTTCTTGTTCCATCCAGTCCATTGTTGAAGCTCCATCGTGTACTTCACCGATTTTGTGCGTCTTACCTGTATAGAACAGGATACGCTCAGTAGTGGTGGTTTTACCGGCATCAATGTGTGCGGCAATACCTATGTTTCTTGTATATTTTAAATCTCTACTCATCGTGTTAATTAAAATCTAAAGTGTGAGAACGCTTTGTTAGCTTCAGCCATACGGTGCGTATCCATTTTTTTCTTCACGGCAGCACCTTCTTCTTTAGAGGCAGCAATGATTTCGGCAGCCAATTTCTGAGCCATTGATTTCTCATTGCGCTTGCGAGCGAAACCGATGAGCCATTTCATCGCCATAGACACTTTACGGTCGGGGCGTATTTGCATAGGGATTTGGAACGTAGCACCACCCACACGACGTGAACGTACTTCAACGTGAGGCATCACATTGCTAAGAGCGTCTTTCCAAACTTCTAATGCCGACTTTTCGTCGTTATTTTTCTTTTGTTCTACAATGTCAATCGCGTCGTAGAATACTTTAAAAGCCACTGATTTTTTACCATCCCACATAAGGTTATTCACAAAACGAGTAACCAATTGGTCATTAAACTTAGGATCTGGTAAAAGGGGGCGTTTTTTAGCCTGTCTTTTTCTCATTTCTTTTTTAGTTAAAAGATTTTGTGTGTTAAATTACTTTTTCTTTTTGTCGGCGGGAGCTGCTTGTCCTGGTTTAGGGCGTTTCGCACCGTATTTAGAACGGCGTTGCGTTCTACCTGCTACACCAGCCGTATCGAGAGCACCACGAACAATGTGGTATCTAACACCTGGTAAATCTTTTACCCTTCCGCCTCGTACCAATACTATCGAGTGCTCTTGGAGGTTGTGACCTTCACCTGGGATGTAAGCGTTCACCTCATTGCCATTAGTCAAACGAACACGCGCTACTTTACGCATAGCTGAGTTCGGCTTTTTAGGCGTTGTGGTATACACACGAGTACAAACACCTCGGCGTTGTGGGCACGAATCCAAAGCAACCGATTTACTCTTCTTGGTAATTCTGGTTCTTCCTTTTCGTACTAATTGTGAAATTGTTGGCATAATTTACAATACTATATATATTTGTTTATTTGTTTACTTATTTAGAAATTAAAGATATTAAGGTTAGAAATTAGCATAAATGTCATATCACCTATACTTTTATACCTATTATCTAATTCAAAGCGGGTGCAAAAGTACAACTATTTTTTGAAACTGCAAAACTAATTGAATGATAAGTGATAAGATGTAATAAATAAGATATAATATACACTAAGAAATTTTCCATAAACAAAACACACAAACAACCGTTGAATATCAAATGTTTATGGGTTAAATACTTGCGAAACACCTTATATTATAACAACTTACACCTCCTTTATTTTTGTTACAAATATCACAAAATAATTTATACTTTTTAATTGAGAAAAGAAAAAATTATGTGTTAGGGAGAAAGTGAAGCGCTTCTACCTTTTACAAAAAACAATAGAGAACCTCTATTTAAGTAACAAATTAGGATTCTCTTAACTCTATTTTTGTGTAGCTAATCTCAAAAAATAGCTCCCGCTGAACTCCATATTTGTTTCTCAAATTTCGTTGTAGGGAAGTACGCTAATAACAGATAGGGCTATAATCTCTATAAAAAATAAAACTTTTCTTTCTGAAAATATAGCACAATACACCAAATATACAATACACCCCCACAAAAGTAACGCAAGGCTAACGAATACTTAATATCATATATTCCTATCACAAGATACTTACCATTAAGTGAAAATTCGTGAGATTCATAAACGACTTTAGCCTTATGTCGAACTCACCCTAACACCCCAATCTCACCTATATTTTTTGGAGATTCTCAGAGCCCTTCTGAAAACTTCAAACCGTTCTACTCGTCCACTCTTGCCCATCTTACACTTTCTCTTTTGCTAATTTTTAAGTTCAATTGCCTATGTGGCTCACTCCCATTTGCTTATTTTCTAATTTGCTAATCTGCTATTTCTCTCCGCCAGTCCTGCTACAGCCTCTCCCCCAACTGTCGCGCTACAAACCTTCCTTTTCTTTCGTCTCGAAACCCTGTTTTTGGCATTATTGGCATTATTATATTATATTATTAATTAATTATTTACACAGCCTTTGTATAGCAATCGTCCAAGATTCGTATAAGCTTCCTATAAGCTTTGTATAAGCTAAGCATAAGATTTCTTCAAACAAAAAAGTAACTTCCTCTGCTATTTGAAGTTTCGTTTTCTTACCTTTAGTTAAACACCAAACATAAAAAAGACGGTGTAAAAAACACCGTCTTTCTTTCCCGTTTTATGTTAATTTTAAACCGTCAAGTTTTTCTACTCTCTCAATGTAGCCCCTAATTGCTTTTCAAAAGCAACTTGTAAGCGTTGCATCGTCTTGTCAATTTGCTTATCAGTAAGAGTTTTATTGTCGTCTTGGAGTACAAAACTAAGGGCGTAACTCTTCTTGCCTTCCGGTAGTTTGTCGCCTTGGTATACATCAAAAAGGTTTACGTGTTTTAAAAGGTCTTTCTCAGTAGCGTAAGCCACTTTATAAAGGTCAGCAAAGGCTACTTTCTCATCAATAAGAAGAGCTAAGTCACGACGTACTTCGGGGTATTTAGCAATTTCTTTGTACACAACTTTATGTTCTTGCACTTGTGCTAAAATCACTTCCCAATATAGGTCAGCTACAAGCACCTCTTGTTTGATACCAAAATCTTTAAGTACTTTGCTCTTAACTACCCCTATCGTTCCCAAAAGGGTCTCCCCTATTTGCCAACGGAACCCTTCGGCACTCACAGCATCATTAGTTTCCAAAGATAAGGCAGTAATTCCTTGTAAACCGAAACGTTCAAAAAGCGCTTCAACAACTCCTTTAAGCTGGAAGAAAGACGTTTTTTGTACAGGAGCTCCCCAATGTTCAGTCTGACTATTACCAGTGAGATAGATCACCAAGTGTTTATCTTCAGTATACTTACCGTCGATATAATGATAGTTCTTACCAAACTCGAATAACTTTAAATCAGAGCGCTTGCGATTGTTATTGTAGGCAATAACTTCTAAGCCTGAAAACACAAGGTTTTTGCGCATATAACCCAAATCGCTGCTAAGTGGATTGAGGAGTTTTACAGCTTGTGCTGGATTTTCGGTATAAGTAGTGATTTCTTTTTCGGACACGAGACTATTGGTCATTATCTCAAAGAAGCCTTGAGCCACCAACTGTTCCGCTGCTACATTTTGCACATTAAGGTCAGTATACTTAGATGAATGCGACATAGTAGCATTCACTTTTTCACTAATAGCAATATTGTTATAGCCATAGATACGGAGAATTTCCTCAATCACATCAGCTTCACGCTGCACGTCTACACGATAAGAAGGTACTAAGAGACCTAAACCGCGTTCAGTAAGCGAATTGACTTTAATATCAAGAGAGTGCAAAATTGATTTAATAGTATCACGTGAAATCTTCTGACCAATAAGCTTATCGACGTTCTCAAAGGCGAGAAACACCTGAAAGTCTTCTTGCTTTTTAGGGTAAAAGTCGATGACATCAGAAGAAATGACTCCTCCAGCGATGTTTTCAATGAGCACCGCAGCGTACATTAGGGCATATTTACAGTCTTCGATATTGATACCGCGTTCAAAACGATAAGAAGCATCGGTATTGATGCCGTGGCGTTTGGCAGTTTTGCGTACGGCTACAGGGTCAAAATAAGCACTTTCTAAGAAGACATTACGGGTAAAATTAGTAATACCTGAGTTTTCACCTCCTAATACCCCTGCTATACACAAAGGCTTTTCGGCATCGCAAATCATAATATCCTCACTGCTGAGAGTACGTTCTACCCCGTCGAGGGTTTTAAACTTGGCTCCTTCTACAGCGTTCTTTACAATCACCTTGCGTCCAATGATATGGTCGGCATCGAAAGCGTGGAGCGGTTGCCCCATACCGTGTAGCACATAGTTGGTAGCATCTACTACGTTGTTTTTAGGCGTGATACCAATAGCTTTCAATTTGTTTTGCAACCATTCAGGCGATTCGGCGACACGCACATTGCTAATGGTTACACCTGTGTAGCGAGGTACGAGTTTTTTATTCTGTACTTCAATATCTATTTTAAGGGAACGGTTATCGACGTGGAATTTGGTAATAGAAGGGGTGATAAGCTCTAAGGAAGTACCTTTTTGCATCAATCCTGCACGGAGGTCGCGGGCTACACCGTAATGGCTCATTGCATCGGCGCGGTTAGGGGTAAGACCTATTTCAAACACTTCGTCGGTTTCTATATTGAAGACTTTTGAGGCAGGGGTTCCTACTTCCCATTTGTCATCAAGTACCATAATACCATCGTGACTTTCGCCTAAGCCGAGTTCGTCTTCAGCGCAAATCATTCCAAAGCTCTCTTCACCACGAATTTTTCCTTTCTTAATTTCAAAAGGTTTGCCTTCTTTGTCGTATAGCACCGTACCAATGGTCGCTACAGGTACTTTCTGCCCTTGGGCTACATTGGGTGCCCCACAAACGATTTGCAAAGGTGCTTCAGCTCCTACATCTACTTTAGTGATTTTTAGTTTATCGGCGTTGGGGTGTTTTTCGCATTCGAGTACGTGCCCCACGACTACGCCTTTGAGCCCGCCTTTAACGCTTTCGAAGGCTTCAATGCCTTCTACTTCCAAACCTAAATCAGTAAGAATCACTGCTGTGTCTTCAGCAGGCATTTCTAACTTCAAATATTGCTTTAACCAGCTATATGATATTTTCATAGTTCTTTTTTTTCAATCTTCAATTAAGTGCCACTAAACTTTGCCAAAGTTTGAAACTTTGGCAAAGTGTATACCCTGCAAAAGCGACTCTTTACGCTTCACTTTTGATTACTGTTTATAACCCTTAGTTATTACAGAGTGCAAAAGTAATACTTTTAGTAATAATCACAAAAAAAGCTATTCAAAAAAATGAATAGCTTTTGAAAAATAATCAGTTTAACCAAAAATTAGTCGTTTTTCTTCTTCAAGTTTTCGGTTACTTGGGCTGAAGCGGTGAATGAGGTAATCATATTATTGAGCATCTCACTACCTGCTTCGGGTGAGTTAGGGAGTAGGATAAGATTACTATTGGTTTGCTGACCTACGGCTTGGAGGGTATCGTAGTGTTGAGTAACCACGATAAGGGCGGAGGCTTCTTGCGAGCTAATGCCTACCTTGTGGAGCACATCTACGCTTTCTACGAGTCCGCGTGCGATTTCGCGACGTTGGTCGGCGATACCTTGACCTTGGAGGCGTTTGCTTTCGGCTTCAGCTTTTGCTTTTTCGACGATAAGGATGCGTTGTGCATCACCTTCATACTGAGCGGCTACTTTTTCGCGTTCGGCTGCGTTGATGCGGTTCATAGCGGCTTTTACTTGTGCATCGGGGTCGATATCAGTTACCAAGGTTTTGATGATGTCATAGCCATAGGTTTCCATAGATTCTTGCACTTCGCGTTTTACAGCGATGGCGATATCATCTTTTTTGACAAACACATCGTCGAGTTTCATTTTAGGCACTTCGGCACGGACTACGTCGAATACATAGCTGGTAATCTGGTCGTGTGGGTATTCGAGCTTATAGATAGCGTCGTATACTTTTTCTTTGATGACCACGAACTGTACTGACACTTTGATTTTGACGAATACGTCGTCGAGGGTTTTGGTTTCTACAATCACATCGAGCTGTTGGATTTTAAGGCTGATGCGTGCGGCTACTTTATCGATAACAGGTATTTTCATTTGCAAGCCTGAGTGACGGATGCTCATAAATTTACCGAAACGTTCTACTGACACGGCGGTTTGTTGGCGCACGGTGAAGAAAGTAGATAGCAAAAATACTAATGCTAAAAAGATTAAAACATAAGGTATATACATAATATGAAACTTTATGGGTTATTTTTCGGCTACAAATGTATATTCTTTTTTTGAATTGTGCAAGAAAAATGAAAAAATTAGTTGCGAGGTCGTAGCACGAAAGGCTGGTGCGAGCCGTACGGGCTATAAGGGGGAGTTTGGACGAGTCGGGCGAGTTGGACATTTCAGACTTGTTGGAGAAACTACGGAAAACTCTGAGGGTCTCAGAAGGGAGATTAGGAAGAAGAAAGATATCGGAGGAATTCAAAAGAGAGGAGGAGGTGATTTTGGTGAAAAAGGGCTATAAGAAGGGTACGCTTAGCTTATACAAAGCTTATAGGAAGCTTATACGAATCTTGGACGATTGTTATACAAAGGGTGTATAAGTGGTTGATTAATACTGTAATACAATAATACTAAAAATGCCAATAATAGGGTTTCGAGACGAAAGAAAGAGAAATAGGCGATAGGCCTTAGGTCATAGGCACTAGGAGATAACCTCCCCCTAGCCCCCTCAATGAGGGGGAATGTGGTGACGGAAAGGAGAAGGGATAATTAGGAAACTAGCAAATTTGGAAATGAGAAAATTGGGAGGTGTGGGGTCTTGGCATAGGCAATAGGGGATAACCTCCCCCTTTACACATACCCAGCTGTCGCTGGCTACCTCCAAAGGGGGAATGTAGTGACGGAAAGGAGAAGAAATTGCGAGAGACGAATGACAAATGACGAAAGGTGAGGCGATGGAAAAGTTTATGGCGAATAGCTATAAAATAGAAAAAGCTACCCCTCGAAGGTAGCTTTTCCTATTTAAGCAATAAAAATTATGTTATGAAAGATGTTATTTTAGACATTATTCAGTAGGAATACCATCGGCTTGTGCTGGCCAATATGGATTTGGATAAACAACCGAAGTGGCTATATTGCCGCCTTTGGAAGTACGCAAGAAGTTCTCAAAACCAATAGGTGATAGGTAGTGTGCTTTTGTCCAAGTAATACCATTGTAATACAAGTTATTTTGTTGTATAATTTGGTAAGGACGAATGTACACGCTCAATGTTTTTGCCGATATATTAGGGCTAGCAGCAGGTAAAGCTATTAATTTAGAAGTGCCATCAGTATTCTTATAAGTATCCTTATCATACATACTTGTCCAAAGATTCATTCCTTCTATTTGATAATTGCGGAGCTGATCCATAGCGCGCCAACGACGAAGGTCGTTATTGCGCATTCCCTCAGCTATGAACTCACAACGGCGTTCACGACGAATATTATACAAAGTAGCATCTACCTTTTGCCCTGCTGAATAGACCGCCCAGTCGTTTTCTTTGGTAAGGTCGGTAGCGGCTATAGTAGCACTATAATCCTCACTCACTCCAGCACGAGCGCGTAAAGCTTTCCAATAACGGCTAGCATCATTATCAAGGCTATTGTTTTTTACATAGCAAGCTTCAATATAGTTAAGGTAAGCCTCAGCGGCACGGAATACTATACAACCTGTCTCAGTAAGCACTGCATCGGTAAGGTACTTAGCATCGCCATTCAATCCTTTTTTTACGTCGTATCCTGTTACCGATTTTCTTTCAACTATTGAGTTGATAATGTCAGGATAGTTATTCACTTGCTGAGTAACAGCCAAATAATCACCTGGTACACGCATAAAGAGTTGCAAGCGCTCATCTCTGTTTACTTTTACAGTAGTAAGATCGGTATCACCTTGGTAGCCAGAGCCATTGGCGTAAATAGGTAAACCGTTTTTCATCAAGAAAGCATCTACAAAACCACGTGTATAGCCACTGTTACCACCACCAGTCAAGAAACCATTGGTATAATGTCCTACACTTTTTTCAGCACTGTACTGTCTCCAAAACAACACTTCTGAATAGCCTGATAGACTATTGTCTCCATACATTTTGAAATAAGGATTACTAAATACATCAGCACCAGTAGTATTGTGGTTATTGGTTACTAATGGAAAGGCATCGGCTACAGCTTTGGCAGAAGCCATTGCTTCTGTCAAAAAGTAATTAATTTCAGTGTCTATGTTAATAGAAAATCCTGATAAGTAAGGTATATTAGCTCCTGGCCAACCAGCACCTCCTGGCACATGGGCTGTACCTTTGTGATATTTGAGCCAAGTACCTTCAAAAAGAGCTACACGCGAGCGGAAAAGCTGAGCAACTTCTTTGCTGATACGGTTTTTACCTTCCACAGGACTTGATTTTAATAAACTGATAGCTTTGTCTAAATCTTCTAAGATAAAGCGGGCTACCTCATTGCGAGGGCGACGTTTGGAAGCTTCTATTAGCTCGTCTTCATTATCGGGAAGTACTGTTTTTACAATAGGAAAATCTCCGTAATATTCTAAACGATTAAAATATTCATAAGCTCTCAAAAAGTAAGCTTCTCCCAAATAATGTTTGATATTAGCAGGATTTCCTACTACTTTTCCTTCCTCTATTTTTGGGGTTACTTCTGCTATAAAATAGTTGATAGCTCTGATATTCCCAAAAGCATACCCATCAGTTCCAGTAGGTACGTGCCATTGCCCTTTTAGCCATGCAACATTAGGATTTCTATCAGCTTGGTTATCAGTACCATTATCTGCTTTGAAACGCCCTATACTATATCCTCCGTGAGTAGGAAAATTATAATAACTAATGGTATACGCCGCCATATCCGATTCGGTATTGAAATACTGTTGAGGAGTGATGTTTGATAATGGCTCTCTATCCAAAAACTTATTACATCCTATAAGCCCTACCGAAAAGGTAGCTATGATTATATTTTTATATATCTTTTTCATCGTATTAGTCTTTTAGAAGGTTAAACTTAATCCTGTTGAAATCACTCTTGAAAGAGGGTATAGCTTACCTTGTCCCCAAGAACCTCCATTGGCTTCTGGGTCGAATATCTTAGAGAGTTTGGTAAAGGTAAATACGTTATCGGCTGAGATATAAATTCGCAAATTGTCTATACCAATAGTTTTCATAATATCAGAAGGGAAGTCGTAACCTAATTGTATATTTTTCAAACGCACATAGGCTGCATTTTGTACCCAACGAGTTTGACCCACAAAGTTCTTTCCTCCACCGTCCATAGTAGGACGTGGATAATACGCATCTACATTAGGACCAAAAGGACTATCAGTACCTTCGGGACGGAAGTAATCTAAATGTTCTTTAAAACCTGCTGATTGCCATACGTTTTGGTTAGCTCCTCTAAAATAAGGAGAGTCGTTGAAGATTAAATCGCGCTTCCCTGTACCTTGCCAAAACATACTGAAATATACATTTTTGTATTTCAAATCAACAAGTAGTCCAAAATTATAGCGAGGAGTAGTGTTTCCTATAATTTTTCTGTCACCTGGGTCATTCACAGTATTAGAACCTCCGTTGATTTTACCATCACCATTGAGGTCTTCGTACATTATATCACCTGCTGCCCAGTTGTTCCCCAAAGCACTTTGGTCGTGTGTTTTTAACCATTCGGTCATCTCGGCATCACTTTTAGCAATGCCACGTGTTTGGTAGCCCCATATTTCACCTAAATACTGTCCTTCGTAATAATTTCCTAAGGAGTTATTCTTGTTAGGGTATTTTGTAACTTTTTGACGGCTGTCGGTAAGATTAGCTTTAATGTTGTACGAGAAATTCTCGCCTATTTTGTCATTCCAGCTGGTTATAATTTCAAATCCGTTTGACACCATATCGGTATTGTTGATACGAGCAGGAGCTGTACCTAATACAGGAGGCAGTTGAGGGGCAGGACCTACCATATTATAGGTTTTACGGCTAAACAATTCAAAAGTAAACTTAAAACGGTTTTTTAAAGCTGTTAGGTCAAAACCAGCATTCCAAGAAGCTACTTTTTCCCAGGTAAGAGTAGAGGCTATTAACCCTGGAGCGTAGGCTGTATTGGTCTTATCTCCATTGAGTAGCCAATTACCATTGTTAGCCCCTATATTCATTGTTTGATAGAAAGGATACCAGCTATCAGTATTTTGGTTACCCAATTCTCCATAAGAACCTCTTAGCTTAAACTCACTTACCGCTTCGCCAAATTTACCAAGGTGTCCCCAAAAGCTTTCTTTGGCAATATTCCAACCGACAGAAGCTGAAGTAAACAAGTTCCAACGTTGGTCGCGCAAGAAACGGCTACTACCGTCATAACGAGCATTCACTTCCAATAAGTATTTGCTGTCGTAATTGTAGTTGAGCCTACCAAAGAAACCTGCGGTCGACCAGTGTTGATAATCTCCACTTACATCATCATTCTTTCCTCCTGTAGTGTTGAGTGAAAGAGAGTTTTTGCTGTATATCTCGTCGCGAGAAGCAGAAAATTGACGTGATTTGAATAGCTCTGATTGAAAACCTGCTAATGCAGTAACTGTATGTTTCTTAATCTCTTTAGTATAAGATGAATATATATTAGTATTAAAGAAGTTGTAACGAGCTGCCCATTCACTTACTTTTGAATGTCCAGCAGGGGCTTCCCCATCGCGTGAAATAGGAATAGGTTCACCGTGTAAACCATATTTGTAGATAGGCAAGTAGTACCAATTATTAAAGATAGTAGAAGTGCGGTAGTTGAGCTCTACATTGGTTACCCATCCTTTTATAGGATTGAATACCAAAGCTAATTGTTGGGTAAGTCCATCACTTTGTGTTTTATCACGACCCTCATTGAGCTGTGCAATTTCATTACCGTTCATATAATGACCATTAGGGTCTTTAAGTGGTAAGGTAGGCCAACGTCTGGCTATGTTGTGGAAAAACAAACCTCCTAAATAAGAAGAACGAGAGAAATCTCTGCGACTGAAACGTGAGTTGTAATTCAACTTTAAATAAGGAAGTATTTGTGCTGATATCTTTCCTTGTGCTGAGTAACGTGACATTTTATCGGTATTATAACGCGATAACCCCTCAGCATCAAGCCAACCTAATGACACGTAATATTGTATCTTTTCAGTACCACCACGAGCTGTAAAATTGTGTTCTTGCGAAGGAGTGGAAGTTCTATAAAACTCTTTAAACCAATCTACATTTGCCCAACTTTGCTTGTAGTCATTCCAAGCACCATTTCCATCTTTGGTTGGGTTCCAATCGGTAGCATCTTTTAGTTTTCCTTCCTTATAAGCCTTTATTTTATCAAGAATACGATCTTCAAATACAGGAGCCCCTCCGTTATTTTTTTGAGCTTCGTTAAAATAGTTAGCAAAATCTTCTGAATCCAACATTTCAGGAAGGCCTACGGGTGAAGCAAGGCGGTAATTAGTACTATAATTCATCACCATTCTACCATCTTTACCTGATTTTGTAGTTACTAAAATCACTCCAAAAGCCGCACGCGACCCATAAATAGAAGCCGAAGCTGCATCTTTCAATACCGAAATACTTTCTATATCATTAGGATTTAAAGTATTCATATCACCTTCCATACCATCTATAAGTACTAACGGACTGGCACTGGATCCTGACCCAATAGTACCTGTACCACGAATATTGAATGAAAGGTTACTGTCCAACTGTCCGCCTCCATTTCCTACAGAGAAGTTCACCCCAGAAACGTTCCCCTGTAGGGCTTGGGTTACGTTGTTTACGGGGCGATTCTCTAATGCTTTGGAATCTACTGAGGTTACTGCACCTGTAAGGTTTTCTTTCTTTTGAGTAGCAAACCCCACCACTACCACTTCGCTGAGTTGCTGGGTATCTTCTTTTAGCTGTACATTAACTGTATAAGAATTACCCCCCCCTACAACTTTTTTAGTTTGGGTAGTAAACCCTACAAAGCTAAACTCGAGCACATCATCTGTTTTGGCTTGGATTTGGTAATTACCGTCAAAATCAGTAGATGTACCGTGCGTAGAGCCTTTAACCACTACGGAAACACCGGGTAAAGGCGTTTTTTTATCGTCAGTAACTTTACCTTTTACTGAGATGGTTTGTGCCATAAGAGTTGTTAAAAAGCAACCTAACACAAACATAACAAATGTTAAATACTTTTCTTTCATAAGTTTGGCTATTAAATGAAATTTACGGCGTAAAAGTACAACTATTTATTATACTTACCAAATAATTATAGCTAATATTTTTAAATAATTTTATATAATTCCTTAAATAAAGAGGATAATCATATGAATTACAATACATAAGGAGAAAATAAAAGAAAGTGTATTTATTATTAATTTTAACACTTTTCAAAAGAAAAAGGAAGAAAGTGTGAGGTCGTAGCACGACGGGCGGAGAAAATGAGAAAATGAGAAAATGAGAAAATGAGAGAATGAGAAAATGAGGGAATTTGGAAATGAGTAAAGGAGTAAATATTATTAGTTTATTCAACTTTGGCAAAGTTTAAGATGAAAAAGCGATGTGTTGGGACTGTTAGGAGGATTCGGAAGGAAACAGAAAAGAGCGGAAGAGGAAAGGGAGAGTTTTTGATGAAAAAAGGCTGTAAGATGGGTGGGGTTAGCTTATAGAGAGCTTATAGGAAGCTTATACGAATCTTGGACGATTGGTATAGAAAGGGTATATAAATAGTTGATTCATAACATAATACAACAAGGCTAAAAATGGTAAAAATGGGGTTTCGAGGCGAAAGAAAGAGGAAGAGGCGCTAGGCCTTAGTCCATAGGCACTAGGAGATAACCTCCCCCTTTACACATACCCAGCTGTCGCTGGCTACCTCCAAAGGGGGAATGTGGTGACGGGGAAGCGAAAGAAACCTCCCCCTTTTACACATACTCCGCTCTTGCGGACTTCCTCCCCAAGGGGGAGCGTAGTGAAGGAAAAGTGTGACCCACACAGGCAGGTGTCAGTCGTACGGGCAATGAGGAATGAACGACAAATGACGAGGGTGAGACGGTGAAAAAGTTTTATGAGGTAGGTTAAAAAAGAGGGTGCTATCGGAGAGACTTAGGGGAGGGAAAAGAGAGACGTGGTAGAATAGGTGTTTATAAAGAAGCTTTTGAGAGAAATCGTATTTAATATAAGTTCGTTGTAAAGTAGCCAGAGAATAGTTGGAGCTGATATATGACACCTTTTGACTTTTGACTACTGTGTGAAATTAGTAGGGTTTGTACCATTCTTGTCCGGTGAGGTCGTATATCTTTTGGATTTTATGAAGGAAGGCTTCGAAGTCGAGATTAAGGTCTATGAGTTCGCCGGTGTGAATATCGAATACCCAACCGTGAACAGCAGGGTATTGGTGTTTGAGATAACTTTCTTGCACAACTGCCATTTTGGTAACATTGAAACACTGTTCTTCTACATTCAGTTCTACCAAACGGCGGTAACGGTGGTCGGCATCAGTAATGGCATCGAGTTCTGCTTGATGCAAGCGGTATACATCGCGAATAGTACGCAACCAAGGGTTTAACAAACCAAAGTCTTTGGCTTGCATAGCAGCTTTTACACCTCCGCAATCGTAATGACCACATACGACAATATGCTTTACTTGCAGGTGTTCCACGGCGTATTGTATCACGGCGGTAGAACTCATATCGAGGGTGTTTACTACATTGGCAATATTGCGGTGTACAAACACTTTACCAGGACCTACACCCATTAACTCTTCGGCAGCTACACGACTATCGGAGCAACCTATATAAAGATAGTCGGGATTCTGGTCTTCGGCGAGTTTCTCGAAGAAATGAGGGTCGCCCTCTTTGCGGTGTTTTACCCATTGACGATTGTTTTCGAATATTTTATTGTATGTAGACATAAATATAAATGATTAATGGTTGGTGGTTAATGATTAATGAGAAGGCAAAGATAGGAGTTTTTGGGGAAATGACAAGTTTTTAATTAGGGTTAGCTTATTTTATTGAGGGGGGAATTAGTGACCAAAAAAGTGAAAGAAACATCCCCCCTACCCCCCTTCAAAGGGGGAATTAGTGACGGTCATCATAACTTACTATAAAACAAATGTTACCAATTTTAACCCTTGATTCGTATATATAAGCGAAGTGAAAAGTGAAAAAGAGGTCGCTTGTGGTTAAAAACGACCTCTTTTAAATATAATGAAAGAAAATATGAGCTTACCAACCTCCTGGGCGACCGCCTCTGCCACCAAAACCTGAGCTAACGCCTGAGGTGGTTACTTGTGAGCTTACGGTGAATTGAGTGCCAGATGTACCGCCTGAGTAAGTACCCGAAGTGTACAAGCCGTTGAAATCTTCGCCTCCGCTTACACTACCACCTGTATACACGTTGTAAGTACCATTAGCGAGTTTAGAGTTGGATACCATCAAGTGAGTATAGGCTACTGGCGCTTTAAACGTTACCACTTCAGTACCCGAGGTAGAAGTGATGTTCACTATTTGTGAAGCTGCACCTGAGAGACCACCCAATACCACGGTTTTTTGGGTGGAGCTTGTAAGTGGCGTATCAGGAGTGTTGCCTACGCCTATGGCTACCAAATAACCACCTGTGATAGTAAATCCTGTAGACCAAGTGCTATCTTCGGCAGTAGCGTCTAGACTGGTTTCAGGAGCGATTGCGGTGCCTATGGCGATCACGATACCGCCTGTGATGCCTAACTTACCGTTAGTATCAATCGCATCATTACCTGTAGCGTACGCATAGGTTTTACCACCGTTGAAATAAAGAGCTTCGCCTGCGTTGATAGCGTCGTCGGTAGTTTTGAGGTTGATAGTACCACCATTGACAGTAAGAATATTCTTAGCTTCCAACCCTTCGCCAGTGGCTGTTACGTTGATCGTACCACCGTTGATGGTCAAATTAGCTACTCCTGAGGTAGTACTCTCGTAAGCAGCTGTAATACCATCATCTCCAGCGTTGATAGTAATGCTACCATCATTAATAAAAATCTTGCCTTCTTCGCATTGAATACCGTCCTTAGTACAAGTAAGGTTGAGCGTACCACCATCTACATACACAGCTGATGTACCTTGAATAGCGTGAGAAGCAGTGGCTGTTACGGTGATATTACCTTCGGTTACGCGCACATAGCTGGCGGCAATACCGTGTTTGGCTGTACTACTCAAATTCAAACTACCTGAGCCTTCAAAGAGCAAAGCACCTGAGCTAATAAAAGCTGAAGCCGAAGAACTGCTAAGGGTATTGGTAGTACCCGCTACCAATTCAACAAAGCCTTTTGCGGTTGAATTGATGAGAATAGCTGCCCCGCTACTATTGGTGATGTTCGCACCATTTAGCGTAAGTTTGAACTGACTGCTACTACTATTGATGAGTAACTGACTGCTACTTGCCGTACCTGATACTTGATAATTTACGCCTGAAGCGGTAGAATTTACGGTTACCACACCGTTGCTATTGTTTACCGTTACGCCTGATACGTTATTACTTACGGTAGCTGAAGTGCCATTAAAAGCAATGGTTACTGTATTAGCGAAGCTGTTGTTAGCAAGCAAATCGGTATTGTCTTTACCTGTGGTAGTAGTGCCTAAGGCGCTACTTGAGGTAGTATTAGCTGTACCGATGGTCACACTGCCAGAGGAAGAACCTCCGCTATCGTCGTCGTCTTTGGAGCAAGCCGTCGTCATAGCGACAAGTCCTGCCATTAAAAGAATTATTTTTTTCATAGATATATGGGTTTAAGTTATTTTACAGTGCAAAGATATTTTAAACAGTCTTTGAATTGCAACAAATATAGATAAAAAGGAGGATTGTATCGATGAAAAGAGAGATTGTATCGACGAAGTGCAACCTACACTGGCAAAAAAAGGAGTTACAGAGCTACTTTTAGAAGAAGAATGTGGTGATATTAAGGTATAGAAAACTTCCTCTGCAGTAGTTGCAGGAGAAACTATGAAGAAGTAATGAATTAATTGCCAAAATTTCTTAAATAGCTACTTTTTATTCAAAATAATATTGTTATATCTTATTTGTTGCTTAAAAATACAAAACTTTGATAACCAGCAATATCATTTTCTTTTCATCTTATACCTTCGACCTACTTTGACCGAAGGAAAGACGAACCTAAAGCGAACCTAAGGCGAACCTAAGACGAAGGAAAGGTGTTAGTAAACTGAATTTCAACAGCTAAAAAGTGCCTTTTAGTTTATTGAGAAAAAAATGTTAAAAACGCGAAATCACTGAGAAAAATGTATTTGGTTGTGATTTTGACGGAAAGCAATTTTGATTATTGGCACACTTGCTAATTTGCTAATTATTCGTACCTTTGCACTTTGTTAGTAATTAATGGTTAGTGATTAATGATTAACTATAATAACTAACGACTAAAATTAGAAGAGAATAAAGAAGAAATTTAAATTTTATCAAAGTTTGATACAAACCTGTAAGGAAGATAAAAGTGCTAATCATCAGGGAATATTACCTTGATTCAGTGGCTCGGCAATTGCTAAAAAACTCTTCAGAGGGGAGATGTAAAGCAAAAGCGATTGAGAAATAATTGGTTATTAGTATTCTTTACAGCTTTATTTTTAGACCTAAACAAAGAGCATCACCTCTCATTGCCCCTTAATTGTTTATCATTAATCATTGAAAAAAGATGTCAGAAGAATTAAAAGAACAACGCTCTAACAACTTTATAGAAAATATTATTGAGGAAGACCTCGCGGCAGGTTTTCCTGCTAACGCTTTGCGTTTCCGGTTTCCGCCTGAGCCTAACGGCTATTTGCACTTGGGGCACGCGAGCTCTATTTGTCTGAACTTCGGCTTAGGTTTGCGCTACAACGCCCCTGTGAACCTTCGTTTTGACGATACAAACCCTTCTAAAGAAGAACAAGAGTATGTGGATGCGATACGCCGTGATGTGGAATGGTTAGGCTACAAATGGGATAAAGAGTGCTATGCTTCTGATTACTTCCAAGAGCTTTATGACTGGGCGGTAATGCTCATCAAGCAAGGCAAAGCCTATGTTGATAAACAAACTTCCGAAGAGATTGCCGCTCAAAAAGGTACACCTACCGTAGCAGGTACCGAAAGCCCTTATCGCAACACTTCGCCCGAGGAAAACCTCGACCTCTTTGAGCGTATGAAAAACGGCGAGTTCGAGAACGGTACTTACGTATTGCGCGCCAAGATTGATATGGCATCACCCAATATGCTGATGCGCGACCCTATCATCTACCGGATTATGAACGCTTCGCACCACCGCACCGGCGACAAGTGGCACATTTACCCTATGTACGACTGGGCGCACGGCGAAAGCGACTACCTCGAACAAATATCACACTCTCTCTGTACGTTAGAGTTTTTGCCACATAGAGAACTATATGATTGGTTTTTGGATCAAGTTAAAAACCTCCCCCTAACCCCGTCCAAAGGGGGAACAACGCGACCCAAACAGAGAGAGTTTGCGAGAAGAAACTTGAGTCACACCATTGTGAGCAAGCGCAAGCTCTTGCAATTGGTGAACGAGCACTATGTAGCAGGCTGGGACGACCCTCGTATGCCTACCATTTCGGGCTTGCGACGTCGTGGTTATACTCCTGAGGCGATTCGCAAATTCGCCGATACCATCGGGATTGCCAAACGCGAAAACCTTATTGATGTGTCGCTCTTGGAGTTTTGCGTACGCGAAGACCTCAACAAAAAAGCTAACCGCGTAATGGCAGTGCTCGACCCTGTGAAAGTGGTGATTACCAACTATCCCGAAGGAAAAGAGGAGTGGCTCGACGCTGAAAACAATCCTGAGGTTACCCCTATGACATTCCGCCAAGTGCCTTTCAGCAGAGAGCTCTACATAGAGCGCGACGATTTTAGAGAAGAAGCGGATAAGAAGTATTTTAGACTGAAATTAGGAGGTGAAGTGCGCCTGAAAAATGCGTATATCATTAAAGCGGAAAGCGTAGTGAAAGATGCCGAGGGCAATATCACTGAAATACACTGTACGTACGACCCCGAAAGCAAGAGCGGTAGTGGCACTGAAGCGAGTATGCGCAAGGTAAAAGGTACGCTCCACTGGGTGTCTATCCCACACGCTGTGGAAGCGGAAGCACGCCTTTACGACCGCCTTTTCACCGTTCCTGAACCTGACCGCCAAGAGGACAGCTTTTTGAATTACATCAACCCTAATTCGCTAAAAGTAGTAACCGCATACGTAGAGCCCAGCCTCAAAACGGCTAAAGCAGGCGAAACGGTACAGTTCCAACGCCTTGGCTATTTCAGCGTAGACCCCGATACTACCCCTGAGAAATTAGTATTTAACAAAACCGTAGGACTCAAAGATACGTGGGCTAAGATTAGCGAATAAGATAGTATACATTAATAAAATAAAAAGGATTGCCCGAGAAGAGCAATCCTTTTTGCGTATAATGAAAGGAAAAATCTACTTCAGTTCAAAGTCTTTTTCATTGCTATTATCGGCAGAATGCTGGGCAATCCAGAGTTTGAAAGCACCAGGTTCGGCGACTTTTTCTAAGTTGGCATTGTAAAAAGACAATAGCTCTTCAGTAATTTCAAACTGCACTTGCTTGCTCTCACCTGCTTTGAGAGCAATTTTTTGGAAGCCTTTGAGTTCTTTCACCGGACGGGTAACGCTGCCTACCAAATCGCGAATATAGAGTTGTACTACCATTTCACCATCGCGGTTGCCTGTATTGGTTACTTCGGCGGTAGCCGTAAGTTTGCCTCCTTTGCTGAGGGTCGCACTGCTGAGTTGCACCTTATTAATAGTAAAGGTAGTGTAGCTCAAGCCGTAACCGAAAGGATACAAGGGCGTAATGGGTGCATCCTCGTACTTAGAGCGATAATCGCCCATAGGGTTGTTAGGGTCGACAGGGCGACCGGTGCTCTTGTGATTGTAATAGATAGGCACTTGTCCTACATTACGCGGGAAGGTCATCACTAAGCGACCTGAAGGATTGTATTTACCTGCTAACACATCGGCGATACCGTAACCCGATTGCGTACCGGGGAACCACACTTGAAGAATGGTGTCGGCTAATTCACTTTCTTCACTGAGATCGAGCGGACGACCGCTGTACACCAATAACACTATAGGTTTGCCCGTTTGCTTGAGCGCACGGAGGAGTTCACGTTGTGGGGCACGCAAACGTATATCGGTAAGGCAAGCTGCTTCACCCGACCAGTTATAGTCCTCACCCAATGCTACTACCACCACATCAGCAGTGCGTGCTGTAGCTACGGCTTTGGCAATATTGGCAGAGCTTGTAGCAGTGAGGGTAGCCCCTTGTGCGTAGCTAAATTGCACTTTGCTATCCTTATACACCTCTTGTAATCCTTTGAAGAGAGAAGCGCTGAGCTCACGATCACCACGACCTTGCCATTCACCATTCTGGTTTATAGAGTCTTTCACCATAGGACCGATGAGGGCAACGCGTTTGGTGGCGTCAGGAACAATAGGCAATACATTTCCCTCATTCTTAAGCAATACCACCGATTTGGCAACAGCCGTGCGAGCTACTTGCAAGAATTCAGGTTTCATAAGGGTGTTCTTAGCGCGGTCTTCGTCGAGGAACTTATAAGGGTCGTCAAACAAGCCGAGTACGAACTTCATTTCCAAGATACGGCGCACGGCAGTATCGATAGCTTCTTCTTTTACTTTACCCTCTTCCACTAATTTCTTGAGGTGCTTAATAAAAGTAGAGCCTGTCATATCCATATCAATACCCGCATTGATAGCCAACTCAGCAGCGTGCTTCTCATCGGCAGCAATGCCGTGAGGCACGAGTTCATTGATACCCGTATAATCGGTAACTACAAAGCCTTTAAAGCCCCATTGCTTGCGCAATATATCGGTCATTAGATAGCGATTGGCGGTAGCAGGGATGCCGTTTATTTCGTTAAACGAAGCCATTACAGTACCCACGCCTGCATCAATAGCGGCTTTATAAGGAGGAAGATAGAAATTCCAAAGCGTATGCTGAGAGAGCTCAGCTGTGTTATAGTCGCGACCTGCTTCGGCAGCCCCATAAGCTGCAAAGTGTTTCACGCAAGCTAAGAGCGTATTGGTTTGGCTGAGTGAATGCCAATCACTACCGCCTTGAAAGCCCTGTACTCGCGCTTTGGCAATTTCACTCCCCAAGAAAGGGTCTTCGCCAGCACCTTCCATCACGCGTCCCCAGCGAGGGTCGCGGGCAATATCCACCATAGGAGCGAATGTCCATTTAAGACCATCGGCAGAAGCCTCTTCAGCGGCAATGGCAGCGGTTTGGCGCATCAGGTCTAAATCCCAAGAGCAAGCCTCGGCTAGCGACATCGGGAAAATGGTTTTATAACCGTGGATCACGTCGTAGCCAAAGAGGATAGGGATGCCTAAACGACTTTTCTTCACCGCTGTTTCCTGCATTTTGCGCACGCCAGGCACTGTAACGGCGTTGAACACACTGCCCACGAGACCTTTTTCGAGGTAAGGCTGAAAGTCGTCAGGCATTACAGGTCCTGTGATATCCCAATTAGCTGAGAACTGCGAAAGCTGACCTATTTTCTCTTCTAAGGTCATTAAGGCGAGGAGCGAATCGACTTTGCGTTCGATATTCTTGTCGCCACTAAACGACTCCCATTTCACGGGCGTGTTGTCATCGGTTTTAGAAGGGTTGTTACAAGCTACCACAGCGAATAAGGCTATGACAGCACAGATTAATTTCTTCATAATACTTTATTTATTGATAAATTCTCACATAATCGATTTCAAGACTATCTTCAGTGAAGTTAGCAGCGACATTACCTCCTAAAGAACCTCCCATCGCGATGTTGAAGATGAGGAAGAACTTTTGATTGAAAGGTAATTTGGCGTTGTTATCCATCTCAAAATAGTTCTTGTTATCGACTGCAAAGATAATCTTTTTTTCCGTCCACGTCATCGTATAGATATGAAAATCTGCTGAAGCGTTCGAAAATTCGATTGTTTTATCATAATCTCCTTGATGATTATTATCGGTATCGTACCAATGGCAAGCACCAAGTATATGGTTTTTATCTTGTCCTTTTTGTTCTAAAAGATCTATTTCACCACATCTAGGCCAGCCGTCGGTAGCAAAGTTGTTACCCAAGAACCACATTGCAGGCCAAGTGCCTTGAGCGGCAGGCAATTTAGCTTTGATTTCTACCTTACCGTACTTGAACCCATAGAGTCCTTCGGTTTTGAGTCGGGCAGAGGTATAGCCCCCGTTACCATCAGCTTTAGCGGTGATTTTGAGTACTCCATTAGTTACTTTTACATTTTCAGGGTCTTTAGTATAGGTTTGTAACTCACCATTGCCCCAACCGTTATTCTTACCTAAATCGTAAGTCCATTTGGTAGCATCGGGCGTACCTTCTTTGTTAAACTCATCACTCCACACAAGATTGGTAAAGCTACCTTCAGAAGGTTTAGTAGTGGTGAAGATGTGATACCACGCATACTGACTGTTAGGTTGCATCACACGCACAATGAGTTGGCTATCGGTAAGGCTGATAATATCATAGCTACTTGCTCCTACCCACCAACCAAGCATACCGCCGTTGGAAAGTTCGATAGCCGTGCCGCGATAAGCTTTGTTGTCGTACTTGCCTTGAGTAGCCGCTTTAGAAGTAGAAGGTACAAATGACACTTGTTTTACCCCTGTAATAGATGGTATTACGCTCGTTCCTTGACATTGGTCATCAGCTACGCCTAACACACTAGCATAAGCCCCTGGTACAAACACGTGGTCGGCGGTTTGCTGATAGGTAATGCCATTAGCTGTGCGAGTGAAGATAAAAGAGTTTTCGAACATACAGGTACGCGTAGGATCAAAAGGCGCTGCTTGCCACCACGCAGGATAGCCGTATTCGCCATTGTCGCCACTTTCTTGAGGTCCTAAGCCTGCATAGCCCGCCACATTAGCAGCCCAGTACCACGTTTTGCTCTCGCCTACATTCTTGCCAGCGAGCATATTTTCGGCTTCTACATCAGAGAAAGAGCTGTATACTTCCACTTCTAAGGGTACAGAGCTCATATTACCTCCTACGCCCACGGCACTTACTACTACTGTAAACTTATTAGTCCCTACTTTGGTATAACGGTGCTGAATAATACCAGAAGTACTCACTTCTGTCTTACCATCTCCAAAATCAAAACGGAAAGTTATTGCATTATTAGCTGTAACTGAAAAATCTACTAACCCTGTCCCATCGCCATTAGGGTGTTGAGCATCTACCCCTACTATTTTATAGGTGGCTTTTACATCGCTCGGAGCTATTAAATCTCCCAATACATTTTTGTCTTTACAAGAAACAAAGACTGTTAATACTAACAAGCCTAAAAGTTTTAAAGTTCTCATATCGTTTAATTTTATTTATCTGTTAAAGTAATTTCATCGTAATAATAGGTCGTGTCGTCGCCAGTTTCGCCAAAGTCAAAGAATACTACTACTTTGGTGTAGGTTTCGGTGGCATCGATATCGCTAAAGTCAAACGAAAGTTCTTGCCATACGTCTTTTTGGAGTAAACGCACATTTACTTCTTTAGCTACATCACCTGCAGCGTTTTCTAATTTGGCTTTTACGGTAATACCTGCTTTAGGTGAGAGCGCTTTGAGCTTCAACACCTTGTACGTGTTCATATCCAAAGCATCGGAAGCAAAGAACGCTCCTGCCCAAGTTTCGCAGCCTGCGGTGCGCACCATTTTCACCACTTTATTAGTAGTGTTGCCCACTTTATTAGGGTTGGCTACCACTTCCACCTTTGCCATATTGCCAAAGGTAGTAAACTCAGGAGCAGTGCCTTCAAAATCTTCAATCATCACGGTGTTCGTAGCCGATTTTTTGTAGAAATACAAGTTGTCGATAAACACGGTGCCACTACCTACCAATTTGATTTGGTGTACATCGGTAATCACGAAACCTTGCTTGGTGTAATCGGTGAGCGGAATGTCGAGGCTTGTCCACTTATCGGCAGTGAGGGTCTTTTTGACGAATTTTTCACCATCAGCGCCTGTGCTATTGCTAATCAAATAGATTTCTAAGGCAGTAGCATCGGCAGTCCACACGTCTAAATGCAAGTATTCCATCGCACTGAGGTCGATAGGTTGAGCGAACTGAATGCCTTGGTAATTGAGATCAGCGTATTGCAACATTTCGTCAGTGCCGAGTTTAAAGAGGTTGAAAGCCGTTGCTTGTCCCCAATTAGGATTGAAATCGCTGTTTGCTACATTGGTATAGCCACCACTGAAGAGCGACACTACTTCGTTTGCTTTGCGGATAGGCTGTTTAGGGGCTGAAGTGGTAGGCTGTTGCAAGGCGATGACCTGTACTTGTTTTTGCACTTTGGTAGTTTGCTTGCCCGCACCTTTCACTTCCACGGTAATGGTGTAAGTGCCCGTTTGTTTGTAAATGTGCGAAACTTCTTCACCTATATTGCCAGATACTGGTTTTTCATCGGTGCTTTCGCCGAAATACACATCGTAGATAATGGCAAAATCGGCTTTAGCGGTTACGTTCACTTTTTTGGAAACCGCTTGGTCGTTGGCTACTGTGAGGACTACGTTCTCAGGAGCGCGGAACGACACTTCTAAAGGCAAAGTCGCTTCAGCTTCCTTGCCCGCGATATTCACGGCTACTACTTTCACTTGGTAGCTCCCTTCGGCGTAAATGTGCGTTACCGAAGCACCCGCTTTCACCACCGTAGGCGTAGCAGTGCTGTCGCCAAAGTACACTTTGTAAGAAGCCACCCCCGTAGCTATGGGCGTGATAGTTACCGCTCCTGTGTTATCGGTGCTCACCTGAAATTTGGCAGAGACATCGGTAGGAGCTGTCGCATTTTGGACGAAATCAATATCGCCCTCGTCTTTCTCGCAAGCTACCATTCCAATGAGGAACAGTAGTGCTATTAGGGTTTTGAGTGTTTTCATTTCAATTTAGATAAGAGATAAGAGGTAAGAATGTGTGACGCAAAAGCGACTTACTTCGTCATTCGTAACTCGTAATTCGTCATTAGTAATTAGGGTTTTGTTGCCAGTTGCCGTTAGCAAAGCGTATTTCTTCGTAAGGCACGGGGAATACTTCGTTTTTACCCGCGGTAAAGCCTTGTATTTCGGTGCCTTTGCCGGTGCGCACTAAGTCAAAAAAGCGCAAGCCTTCGCCTAAGAACTCTACACGGCGTTCTTTCCATATCGCCTCAGTAAGAGCAGTGCCTGAAGAGGTAATATTGTGATTTTCATCACCAAAAGCGCGTTTGCGCACTTGGTTCAGGTAATCGCGAGCGCGTTCATCGCTGATATTACCGCGGTTGAGCGCTTCGGCAGCCATCAAAAGCACATCGGCATAGCGGATAGCGCGGTAGTTATTAGGGTTAGTAAGGTTCTGGTCGGGGCTGTTGAGGTCGCCTTTGCGGGCGATGTATTTTCTGTTGAAATAGCCCGTATGTTTGTAGCCTTCGGCATAAGTAGCGTTATTAGCCGCTGCCCACGCTACAATGTCTAAGATAGCCACATCCTTACGGAGGTCGCCACTTTCAAAAGCATCAACAGCTTCTTGTACAGGCACGTTAAAACTATAACCAGAGTCGAATACAGGCCCGTTGTAGTTGCGGATACTGTTAAAGCCCACCGCTACATTCCCCTCACTACACTGCAAACACTCAAAGCCCGCGCCTTCAGCATCGGAGTACTGCACTTCAAATACTGATTCAGCGCCGTTTTCGCCTTCTTTTTCAAACATAGAGGCATAGTCGGTTACAAGTGAATAGGTATTACTGCGTATCACGGTTTCCAATACCTCAGCAGCTTCGGCAAACTTGTTTTGGTACAAATACACCTTGCCAAGGAGCGCTTGAGCAGCGCCTTTGGTGGCACGCCCCACTTGTCCGTCGGGGGGTGTAGTAGGCAAGTTAGGTATCGCTGCCAAAAGGTCTTTTTCAATAGAAGCGTATACTTCGCTCACAGGCGAACGCGGTATTTTTTGTTCATCACCACGTTCAAAACGTTTGTTTTCTTTGAGCGGAATAGCTCCAAACCACTTCACCAGTTCAAAATTGTAATAAGCGTGGAGGAAGTGCGCTTCGGCAATAATCACATTTTTGCCCTCAAAGTCGGTTTTGTTCTGGAACTCTAAAATATAAGCCGAACGGTTCACACCCGCGAACATCCAATCCCACAAGTTTTTGAGCTGAGCGTTGATAGGAGTGTGAATCATTTGGTCTACTTGCTGGAAGCCAGGCACATCAGAGGCACTTTCGCCTCCGCAAAGGGTATTGTCGGACGCTATTTCACCCATAAGCACATTTATATACGTAGAATGTAACAAATCGTAGGCTGCAATTAGTGCATTCTGGTAATCGTCTTTTGAGTTGAAATAGGTTTCCGAATTGATTTCGTACTGCTTGGTCTTGTCAAGAAAATCGTCCGAACAAGCAAGAGTAAAGCAGAGGAGGATGCCTGCTATCGCCCATTTCTGTATGTGGTGTATCGTTTTCATCTATTTGTGTTTTTTATATTATTAAAATCAATCAAGAGTTAAAAAAACAATTTTTACTGATATTTAGTATATTGTCGCTTTTATGTCACATCTCCCCCCTTGAGGGAAGTCCGCGAAAGCGGAGTATGTGAGAGGGGGATGTTTATATTCAGCTACTTAATTCAACCCTTGATTCGTATTATGAATTAAAATCTATTCGCCGAAAATCCGTGAAATCTGTGGAATCCGTGCGAGACTTTAACATAGCAAAGCTACATAAACAAGCTCTTAGAATGAGGTATTAAATCCTAAGATAAATTGTCGGGCTTGTGGATAGAAACCGTAGTCTATACCGCCTCCTATCGCATCCCCTGAAGTAGCTGAAGGGTCATAGCCTTTATACTTAGTAAATGTAAAGGCATTGTTCACTGAAAAATACACACGGAAGGTCTTCATCTTCACGCTTTCTAATACCGAGGCAGGAAGCGAATAGCCCAACTGTATGTTCTGCACGCGCAAGAACGATGCGTCTTCTACAAAGAAATCAGAGAATATATTGTTGGCTGTGGCGCCTGTGGTAACGCGTGGCACGCTATTGCTGGTGCCTTCACCGCGCCAACGATCGAGGTACAAACGCTGGCGGTTCACGTTCGGTTGTGAACGCTCATAGTTGCGCACCATCTCCTTGTCGAGCTCGGCATACATATAGGTCGAGAAATCAAAGTTTTTGTACTTCGCGTTAAGGTTCAAGCCCATATAATAAGTGGCGGTAGGTTTGCCCAAATAAGTGCGGTCTTTAAAGTCAATCACCCCGTCGCCATTCACATCTTTATAGCGAATGTCGCCTATATGAGCAGGGGCACCTAAAGCGATTTGTGAAGGGTGTGCATCCACCTCAGCTTGGTTCTGGAAGATCCCATCGGTTTGCAAACCGTAGAAATAGCCAATAGGCTGACCCACCTCCATACGGGCAGGCGCTAATTGCCCAACACTGAAAGCCCCTCCTTCAGGAATTACATCACCGTTGATAGACGTTACTTCGCCATCCAAGCGGGTAATATTGTAGTTAAAGCCCCAAGAAAAAGGTTTGGTCACATCGCTTTTATAGCCCAACGCCACCTCAAAACCTTTGTTGCGCGTGTTACCAGCATTCACCGTAGGGTTTGATGCCCCTGGTGCCGCTGTTCCTACAATTCCTGACACAGGGAAATCGGCAATGAGCAAATCGTTGCGGTTCTCTATAAAGTAATCAAATACTAACGATAGACGGTTGTTCAAGGTGTTGAAGTCAAAACCTACGTCCAACTTTTCGGCTACTTCCCATTTAGCGCTGGGGTTCGGCAATTTGCCCACTGCCGTACCGCGCACTATCTGTCCGTTAAACACGTACACCGCTTCGCCGTTCAAAATGGCTTTATAAAGGTTTTTACCCGCGTTGTTACCCAGCGTACCATAGCTGCCGCGCAATTTGAAGAAATCAATCCATTTGCTGTCTTTCAAGAAGCCTTCATCTGAGATTTTCCAACCTGCCGTTACTGATGAAAAAAGGTCGGCGCGGTTGTCCTTGGGAAAGTCAGACGAAGCATCACGTCGCAACATCGCCGATAGCAGGTATTTGCTCTTATAGTCGTATTGTAATCGTCCAAAGAAAGAAGTAAGGCGCGAATCGTTCACATAAGAGTTGTTGGTTTTACTGTCGTTCGTACCTGTGGTAAGCCCAATATCGGCAAAATCCCAAGAGTTGTTAGGCACGTCGTAACCCGTAGCGCTCAAGCCACTGCCCCAGTTGCGTTGGGCACTGGTTCCCACGGTGAGCGAAGTGTTGTGGTGTTGCCACAAGGTTTTGTTGTAGGTCGCAAAAGTTTCCCACGTATAAGCGTGCGTTTCGTTCTTGTCTTGGGTTACCGTACTGCGACTGCGGTTGAAGATTTTACCCGTACCAAAGAAGCTGAGGGGCTGAAATACTTTATTCTCATCGCTGTAGGTCTTAAACCCGATGCGCGAAGTGAGGTCTAAGCCCTCAATAAGGTTGTAACTCAATTGGAAATTGCCCTCTAAGCCATTACCGTCGTACTGATTATAGGTATTGTCGATTTGCGCCAAAGGATTGATGACCTCGTTGCCCAAAAAGCCCGTTAAATCTTCATCGTGTAAGCCGTAGGTAGGAGCGAAGTTCAAAGCGTTGAACAACACTGCACCCAAGCCGTTTTCCTCAATGGTCTTGCGCTTGTTGTTGTAATAGTTGGCGGTGAAGTTCATTTTGAGTTTGGGGGATATATCGGCTCCCAAGCTCACTTTTACGTTGTTGCGTTTGAAGTTCGACTTTTCGGGCGCTACGATACCATCTTGAGTAAGATGTGAAGCCCCTAAGTAATAACTGAACTTCTCACCACCACCCGATAGACTCGCCGTCATATCCGAAATAATCGTGTTCTTAAACACCTCATCTTGCCAATTGATGCCCCTGCCTAAAGAAGCCAAATTGTCAAAAGGCAACGCCTGACCGTTAGCCGCATAACTCTCGTTGAGCAACGCTGCATACTCGGTAGCGTTCATATAGTCCAACTTCTTAGTAGTTTGCTGAATACCGGTGTACGAGCTGATTTTCACTTCCAAAGGCGTATTCTTGCGTCCACCTTTAGTAGTTACAAGCACTACCCCATTCGCCCCTTTAATACCGTAAATCGCTGCTTGTGCGTCTTTCAATACGGTAAGACTCTCAATGTCCTCAGGGTTGATACTGTTCAGCGACCCTTCGTAACCGTCGATAATCACCAAAGGCTCGTTGCTACCGTTGGAACTCACCCCACGAATGAGAATGTTAATCTTTCCACCAGGGGAGCCCGAAGCCTTGTTTACACTCACCCCTGAGGTAGTACCTTGTAAGGCAGTGGCAGCATCCACAGGTTTCAAATCGTCAATGGTTTTGGCATCTACAATTGATACCGACCCTGTAACGTCCTTTGCCTTTTGAGTACCATACCCAATCACAACCACTTCTCCAAGGGTTTGGGTATCTTCTTTTAAGGTAACGTTCACCGCATTGCCATTGTTTACAGTGATTTCTTGGGTTACGTAACCCACATACGAAAACACTAAAACCTGACCTTTTCTCACGTTGTCTAAGGCAAAATTCCCCTCAAAATCGGTAGACGCTCCGTGGGTAGTGCCTTTAACAACCACCGAAACCCCCATCATTGGCGTGTTAGGAGCTTCCTTCACATTTCCTTTTATGTTATAAGTTTGTGCTATAGCCAAACTCGTACATAAAAACAGCAGTGTTGATAAAATAAATACTTTCATCTGAATTGCTTTTTTTTAATGGTATGTTAATGTATTATATTAGGTTTAACTTGTTTCTATCTTTTTCTTTTCTTCCCTTTATTTTCGCTCAACCTCCTGTTATCAGTATTTTTGGCATTGTTGCATTGTGCTATTAATCAACTATTTATATAGCCTTTGTATAACAATCGTCCAAGATTCGTATAAGCTTCCTATAAGCTTTGTATAAGCTCGGACTATCATTTGTTCAGACAAAAAGCCTCATTTTTTTGGGATAAAGTTAACAATAATTTTTGAGTACTTTCTCTTTTTCTCTTCCTGCAGTAACTTTTGATAAGTTTTATATCAAAATTGATAAATTACAGCGTAATTTTCAAATAACCTATACCCTTTTTTAATCATATTTGCGTCCTAACTTTGACAAAGCTTGAGACTTTGTCAAAGTCTTTAAACTACAATACTTATCCTCTCACACTTAGCCAAAGTTCCCAACTTTAGCTAAGCTAAAAATCTCTCAATTAGTATTGTTGGCATTTCCAGTATTATTGGCATTATTGGCATTTCTAGTATTAATATAGTATTATCTTCTCTTTCTTTTATTTCTCTTTTAATCACGCAACAAAGATAAACGCAATATTTCAATACGCAAAATATTTCACCTATACAAAAAATATACAAGTGCTATTTTTAACGTAAATGTATAGTTGTCATTAATAAGAATTGCAAAACAAAACATTGTAAATCTTATATTTAAACTAATATCTAAAAAACATATGTAAAGGTAATGATAAATAAAAAACACCCCTTGAAAAGAGGTGTTGTATAGGTAATGTATAGGTGAAGATATTAAGATTCTATTTCGTGTTGTTCATTATGTCCTTTATGAGTAACGGATATTTTACCACCCACAGCACATTGGCAAGTACTTTTCTCGGTGAGAATTTTTAGGTCGTTGATAGTATCTTTCTCAGCGGTTTGCTCCCATTTTATAGGGGCAGGCACACAAGGCAAATAACCTCCTGTGGTGGGCTTTAGCTTGCACTGACCAAAAGGCATTATATTTACATTGGCTTGCTTGTCGCCCTCAGTAGCAATAGGCTTGTCTTCAATGGTTACAAAATCCTGACTTGTTACTACAAGTTTACTTTTGGTAGTACCTTGATTGCAACTGAGTTCTGCGGTATTGGTGATGATATCCATAGTGTGGTGTTTTTAAGGTTTGTCAGCCAAAGAGTTTATCCCAAAAGCCTTTCTTATTTCGCTTAGCTTGGTATTTTTCCCATTGTTCTTGCTCAAAGGCTTTCCACTCTTCTTCGGTGTAAGTTTTGCCTTGGAAAGTAGTGGTTTTCTTTTTATAGTTTTTATCCGTCTTATCTGGTACAATTACTTTTATTACTCGCAACGGAAGTGAAGGGTCTCTAAGCATTACTCTATGAGACAGTATCTCTCCTGTTTGAGCATCTAATTTAATCTCATCTCTATGTTCAAAATATTCTGACGAGTAAATAAGCCAATACTTCCAGCCTTTCTCCTTCACTTTTATGATACTCATCTTCTTAAAGGTATCTTCGTCGTACTTGTTTTGTGCAAACCTTACTGCCTGTTCATAACTAAACCCCCACCCCTCATCGTAGTTTTCCTCTTTAACGAGTTGTCCGTTTTCGTTAAAAACATATCTCTTGCCTAAATTAACAGTAGAACCGCCATTAAACTCTGCTCCTACGAATTTACCCCATATTGAAAAATTAGAGTAAAAACGTTTAAATATAAGATAGTTATAAGGAAAAGATTTTATCTTTTTCTCATAAGTAAACCCATTGGTATAATTCCCCTCTACGGTTATAGTATAGTAGGGAGTTTCTTCCTTATATATATATCTTTTATAAGAAGGTCTTGAACTACTGGGGTAATAAATAGTAAAATTCTTTTCATATTGTTTGATGTCGAGGTGTTCAACCTTGTTGTCAATACTGGGGCGTTTGGTTTCTGTTGTCATAGTCTCTGTTTGTGTTTGTGTGTAGCCATTGGCACTCGCCAATAAACTAACGAGAATTACTGCATATTTCATAACTGTTCAGGTTTATAATCATTGGGTTCAGCAAGCGCATTTTTATTAGCAATTATTGCTTGCCAATAATAGATATGATATTTAAGACGGTTATAATCCATAATGTTATGGGTCTTTAAATACTCAAACGAATATTTGCCATTGGGGGCTGTCAGGTCTTTTATATTCGCTTGTATATGGTCTTTGTGTGCCCACGTATGGGGCAGTTTTAAACTGTGGAACACCTCGTGTGCAAGGCTACCCAAAATAGCTCCTTTACTCATAATAATAAGCTGTTTATCTACCATACAATAGCCTGCGGGAGTATCTTCCGTACCGTTGCTACTTATGCTTTTCAAATTCGTTTGAGGTACAAAAAACACAGGTAAGTATTCCCCTTCCAAAGCCTGCCGGTTTAGCGCTTGTAACTTTTTGTGTAAGTAAATAGCGATATTTTCTTTTCCTGTCCTACCGCTATCGTCATAAGCAAATAGTAAATCATTTGAGAGCACATACAAGCGGTTAAACTCATCTCTTGCCTCAATATTTGGGTACTCTCCAGTACCGCTAAGGTCTAACTCATCTTCCTTAAAAATAGGGTCTATCAAGGCTTGGCGTAAAAACATTCGTAGGTTTTCTTTCTCTTCACATAGCTTGGTGGTGTCATAACCGTATTGAGCCTTGTCTCCCCCGTCGGTATTAGTCATTACATTCACCAATAGGAGTTTCACTACTTTGCGGTTGTGTTGGCTATTAGGCATTACCTGTAGCTCTCCTGCACATTTCTTTATGGGGCTATCAGGTCTCTCTCCTTCCGTGAGGGTATAAGCCCTTATCTGTTTACCATGCAAATCGTCAAAAGGCTTTCTGCAGCTTATCTTTATTCTCATTTGCCCCATATTAGGGTCTATCTTAAAAGTGGTATACCTGTGGGGAGGTTCATATTGCACCTTGGGCTTAGTCATTGGTGTTAAGCTCCCTTGCCCTGTAACAACAACTCCTTCGGGCTCTTCCATAGCTTCTTCAGTAATTTCAAAATACTCTTCTTCGTATTCCAATATAAAACCACCTAATGAGTTTCTGTTTCCGTATATTTTATAGAACACATCAAGAATAGCACTTGCCTCTACCTCTTCTCTTTCGTGTTTGTAAATAGTGAGCATAGGCACTAAATATTCATACGGGGTTCCGTCCTCTTTGCCACGGGCTTTTAAGTATTCCCCTTTTAAGCTCTCGGCAATCGAGGCTTCTTTGTGAAATGCTTTACTGTTATCATTTTCCTCATAATACCCTGCTATCTCTTTAAAACTTATATCAGTTTCAAGGTCAGTACGCCCTATTCCTGTACTGTCTTTACCCTCTCTATACCAGTCAAACCCAAAAGTAGGATTTTTAGGCCATTTTTCTGTAGGTCTAAACACTAATAATGCATTGGCGTCTAAAACAATTTCTTCTGCAGGAAACTCTTCAGCCTTGTTATTATATTTATTCCCTTGTTCTCCTTTTACTGATAAAACACCCTTACTGTTTACGGTTGCGCTTCTATCGGAGTGGACTAACAGTTTTTCTGTGCCTGCTACATTCGTTTCTCGTGCTTCTATCCTTATCTCTTGACCAGAGTTTATCAAGGCTTTGCCAGCTTGGGTGTGGAAATAGTCGGCAATGAGTTGTTTCATCAATGGGGTGGTTACCAACATTTGTTGTAATACATTGAAGAAAGCAGTGTTAGCTACGTCCATAGTGAGGTTATTGCCTGCGCTGAGATTGAGGTCTTTACCTGCACATAACGAGATACTCTCAGGCGCAGTAATCTCTATGTTCTTGCCTTGAGTATCAAACCTTAAGGTATTACCATTCTTGTCTGAAAGCAAAATACTTTCGTCTTCGGTAAAGATAAGTTTATGTCCGCTCCTTGTCTGTATCGCCTTGATATCGTTATTCTTGTTGTGGAAAGGGCTGTATTCCTTACCGTTGTAGTTACTTCCTATTACAAACGGACGTTCGGCATTTTGGTCTTCAAAATCTACCCATACTTCTTCGCCTATTTCGGGGATAAAGTAAAAACCTTTGCCGCCTCCTGCGTGAGGTTGTACTACTCGTATCCAAGGGGTTTTAGTTTGGTGTTTCTCTTGCTAAATAAATTGTACTCGCACGCGACCCCAACCTTGAGGGTCGTTGTTGTCTATCACTCGTGCAGGTTGTTGTTCGGCTTTAGGAAGGGCTTGTTCGTCGTAATAGTAAGCTACAAATACATCGGGGATGGCTACAAATTCGTTGTAATAGTCGCCTTCGCCTTGATAATGTTTTACTTCTATCACGCGATAGGTTTCCATCGGTAAATCGTTGATATCCTTTAGTTTGACAAAGCCTCCAATACATACGTGTGGGTTACGACTCTTGCCCCGCACTTGCATCAGTTGTTCGCGTTTTTCTTTTTCCCTTTGTACGGCTTCTTTTAGGTAATCGCCTCTGAACTCATCGGGCAGAGCTCCGTAGGTTTGCTCAGTGGTTTTGGCAAATACTTTTTCTGAGGCTTTGATAGCGGTAAACTGAAAGGGATTTTCTTTGTATTGTGGTTCTGTTTGGTCGCTACCTTTGACCTCTGTTCTGGTCATTTGTGAGTTGTAGGAAAGGTAGTTAAATTTCTGTGGTTTGAGTAGCAGTTCAAATTCCACTTCTGAGAGGTCTCCTCCTTCGTAGAGGGTTACAGTTTTCTGTGCCCTACTGCCAAAGATAAATTGTGTGCCGTTGTAATAGAAGAACTCACCATAACGTTTGGCAAGGCGTTGGATAAACTGATAGTCGGATTCGTTGTATTGTACAGTATAAGGGATTTTTTCTTCGTTATTGATAAGCCCTTCAATATAGATTTGTGATTCTTGTGGGTATTCTGCTGTAGCTTCAGCGATGATTTCAGGGAGGGTTTTGTTCTCGTACGACTGGCAGGTTTTGCCTCCGTCTAATACGATACTTGGGGCATAGCCTGAGATATGCAAAGTACCATAGCCTCCACCTTCGTTTTTCTTGTTGCAGATATTGGCAATAATTCCTTTAAAAGTATAAATGACGCTCCCGAACTGGTGAAAGTTAATGGCGATATTTTGTCCTAAGAGGTTTTGGGAGTTTTTCATCACTTGCCCTTTGAAGTCGTCGATGGCCGTATCGTTTACTACAATGGTAAACTCGTCGTGGGCATTGGTGCGTTGGGTGAGGAATGTTTCAAAAGTAGCATTATCTAAGAAGCCTTTACCGTCAAGGGTAAGGGTAACCATCACTACGGGATTGGTTTTGTCCACTAAAAAGTCTTGGAAACTTCTCACTGAGGCAAAGTGGGCTATATCATCGGGGTGATTGGTGCGATAGCCAGTGAAGTTGTTGTCGTTGTTTTCCATAGCGTAGTTGTTTTATTGTTTGCTGGATACAAATGTACGAAATATTTTTGAATATGCAAGTTTTTTTAAGTTATTTTTTTCACTACAATTTCAAAATATAATCCGTAAGGTTCTGATTGCGCTCTAAGTTCATTTTTTTGCGCAGGCGGTAGCGCTTGATTTCTATACTTTGGGTAGAAATATTTAGCAGAGGGGCTATTTCTTTGCTAGAAAGGTTCAAGCGCAGGTAAATACACAACTTGATGTCGTTAGGAGTAAGGTCAGGGTGGAGAGCTTTGAGGCGGTTAAGAAAATCGCGGTCAGTTTGATTGAAGATGTCTTGAAAATGCTCCCAATCGCCTTCGCTATTGATATTGTCTTCCACGATGTGCAACACCTGCTTGCTATTGCCACTGCTCAAAAGAGCTTCTTTGATGCTCATCAGCAGTTCGTTCTTGCGCACGATGTTCATAGTAGTAGCCGCCAATTCGCGGTTCTTGCTCTCCACTTCGCTCTGTAGCTTGTCGTTGTGGAGTTTCATCACGGTGCGGTCGTTTTCCAATTGCAAGAGGGCGAGTTCTTTCTCTTTCTCCTTATCTACCTTCTCCTTATGGCGTTTGTAATGCTGGCGATATGCGCGATTGATAGCGAGTAACAACAATAACAAAGAAAGCGCGTATAGTGTTATCATCAGGTTAGTAGCATACCAAGGCTTTTCAATCACAAAGCGGAAAGTGGCGGTATTGGGCGACACCGCATTGCCTACTTTGGCTCTTACCAAAAAGGTATACTCGCCCGCAGGCAGGTTGTCAAACTGCACCTCAGCCTCTTTGCTCCACTCGCTCCAATGCTCATAGAGTCCTTCTAATTTATACTGATACACGCTGGGATACATTGCACTATAAGCGGGCACACTGTAGCTAAAGCGCAGGTTGTTCAGGTTGTAAGCAAATTTCTGAACTTCACTTCCCAAAGCGATGGGTAGCCACTCCCCTTCCACTTTGCTGTTGCTTATGCGTTCCATACGCACCTCATAGGCATTGTGGTGTGAGGGATTGAAGGCAAAGTCCATAAAGCCCGTGCTCGTGCCCAACAGACAATGTACTTCGCCGTATTCGCGAAGATTCTCATAGCCTACTATATCCTTGCGGAAAGCCGCCGATAAGGGCATCTTCTTGATTTGTAGTGCCTTGTCCAACTTCCCCTGACTCACTTTCACTATATTGTACTGGGTAAAAAGCCACAGCGCATCGTCTTTGCCCTGCAACATCGTACCCGAGAGGTAAGCATCTTGATCGAACAATTCGCGGGTAAGAGGTTCGTCTTGCACGAATTGGCGTTTATTCGCATCGTATTTAAAAAGTCCTTTTTCAGTAAAATACCAAATCTCATCGCGGTACTTAGCTATCCCCGATTTGCGTCCCATTGGGGCAGTGGGGTCTTTGCGCACTTCGGTTACTCGGGTCAAATCATCGCTGAGTTTCAGGTGAAACACGCCTTTGTATTCGTGGCTCACCAAGAGCTCTTTCGCATTCACCCATTCAAAAAACCGACTTGACACGTTAAAACCTGCTATCTTGTGTCGGTATTGCCAGTGCCCGTCTTTCCGCTCTAAAATATGTAATCCCTCATAATTACCCTGCAAAAGCCAATCGGGGTGAGCTTCCACTGGCTTGATGTCCCACGTGCCTAAGAGGTTGCACACCAAATCGGCGCGGTGGTTCTCAATCACAAACGTACCCGAATTGTGCCCACAAAACAAAGTGCCTTGCAGTTCCTTCAGTTGCCATACCTGCCCTTTAGTACCTGCCACCAACTGAAATTGCTGTCCTGCGCGCAAGGGGAAAGGCGCGTAAAAAAGTCCTTGATTGGTACCTAAATACAAGTCGCCTTGATAGATGATAGACGTATAGACCGCCCCCAGCACTCCTTCATAATCCTTATACTGACGGAAGGGTGAAAAGAAATTCACCATACTGATACCGTTGTCCAAGCCCAACCACACATTGCGTTCCTGATCCTCAAAAATAGAAAGTACCGTGTTGTTCTGCAAGCCTTCTTTCTGGTGGAGGTGTTCTAAAAGTTGCCCTTCCCTCGACAATCGGTATAGCCCATTGGCAATAGTACCGAGCAAGATAGAGCCGTCGGAGAGTGGTGCGCTGCTGTAGATGTTCAGAGAAGAAGTAAGTGCTTCAGTAGGTACTTGCCAAGGTTTTACCTCAGCAGGAGTGCCTTCATAAATACCTTTGTCCTGAGTGATAAATAGATAATGCCCTTTGTGAGAGATAATGTCAATCACAATATGCTCGCGGAAAAGCGCTGCATTAGAGCGCAGTTCCTCTTTGCCATTGACGAGTGCAAAAAGCCCCTCGTTCATCTTTTGGAAGAAGAGATGTTCACCTACTTTGAAGATTTTAGGCAGGTTGTTCGGCGAATGCACGATGTGAAAACGCTTGTGCTGGCTGTCGTAAATATAGAGTTTGTGCAACGACTGGAAGAGTACCCAATGATCGACAAATACGATTTTCCATATTTCCTCGTCGGCTATATCGCTGGCGGAAAGTTGCTTGCTGAGAGAAGTGTATTGCAAACGGTTGAAAGCATCGGCTTGCCAATAGCCAAATTCGGCAAAGCCACCAGTGTAAATCGTGTTGCCTTGGGCGTTTACAGCGCGCACTATAGCACCATTGGGCAAGGGGTAGTGTTGCCACATCACCCCGTTGAACTCCAATAGTCCTATATTATTAGCAAAATACAGCTTTTGGTTTGCTGCTTGGCATATTTTCCAATTCTGACTCTCGCCCGCGTATGTCGCAGGGGCATAGTTATAGACAGGTGGCAATAGCTGAGCGTGTATCGCTTGCAGAAACCACCCCATCAAAATACATAAATACACACGCATACGCATAAGGTATTAAAGCTTAGTTGATGGCAAAGATAGCTATTTATTTTGAATAATCAAAAAAACAATTCGCCTTTCTATAAAATATCATTAAATGCATTTTCTTCGATGATTTCGCGTTTTTAACATTTTTTCTTTAATAAATTAATAAGCACTTTTTAGCTGTTGAAATTCAGTTTACTAACCTCTTTCCTTCGCCTTAGCTTCGGTTTAGGTTCGCCTTACCTTCGTCTTACCTTCGGTTGAGATAGGTAAAAGATAAAAGGTAAAAGGTAAATTCTTATACTGATTATTAAGCATTTATAGTTTTTGAAAAAATGTAAGATGCGCCAGTCGTATATTGAAGGAAAAGTAGCTATTTAAGAAAAATTAATAAATAAATCATCACATCTATAATCAATCAAACAAAGGGCGATGTTCACACATCGCCCTTTTGTTAAAGCTCAATAATCAAAACACTGTTAGTAAAAAACATTTTGACAATATTAAATATAAAATAGCTATGAAATTTTTATCTTTTCCCTTTCTCTCTACTGCACCTTAAAATTCAGTTTCTTGAGTCCCTCTTGCACTTCGGGACAACTCATAAACAGTTTCCAGATGAGACCCGTGCGGTGGTTTTCTATCATTGGGGCGATGGTGAGTTGGTCAATAGCCAAATAGCGTTTAGGATACCATACCGCTTGCTCGCTGAAAGCATCGTAAAAGCCGTATTTACCCCAAATCACATCACCCAAATCGTAATAAAAATGCTTGAGCGCTGCCATTGATTCAATAGGAGTATAGGGGAAGCTGGAAAGTGCTGCCGTAGGAACAATCACTCCCAAATCATTACTCGGTTGATGAGCCGAATAGCCTTTAGGCGAATAGCTGGCGGTGAGACCCCAGCAGTTAGCACCATAACCCTTATATTTTTTCGGGTTCTCCAAGCAATACTTATAGTCAATCAGCACCTGATTGCGATTCAAATCCCAGTAATTAGCATAATCATCGCTAAGTCCTTTGGGGTTCAACCCTATATACGAATAGTGCGCCCAAAACAGCGGACCTCCGTACTGTTCAGCGCCGTTGTGTTTCAAGATGAGTGGTAAGCCATAAGTTACCTGTGAGCTCCTAATGTCACCCCCACGCGCCCAACCGTTGTGATAAGCCGAAGCGGGAATGGTGTGGGTAGGCGAAGATGCTGCCAAGATATACGTAATCAGGCACTCGTTATAACCTTTGAGCGGAAAGTTCATCTGCCAAGCGTAATCCGGACTCCAATGCCAATACAGCACATCTTGTCCGTTGAGATACCAATCCCATTCCATTTCGCGCCATAGTTTGTCAATACGCTGAGCTAAAGCTTTTTCAGCCTCGTTGCCGTCTTTAAAATACTGACGCACACAGAGGAGCCCCTGCATCAAGAAAGCGCTCTCCACAAGGTCGCCACCGTTGTCTTTCTGCCCGAAAGGTTTGGTCTTACCCGTACGTCCGTCAATCCAGTGCGACCACACACCGTGATAACGGTCGGCTTTTTCAAGGAAAGTAACCATTTTCGTAAAACGTCCTACTGCCTCGGCGCGAGGGATAAAACCGCGCTCTACGCCCACCAACAATCCAGCTATCCCAAAGCCCGAACCTCCCGTAGTGATGATATGAGCATCATCGGAAGGGACATCTATATGAATGCGCTCAGGGGCTAAACCCGAATTAGGTTCTGCACCCTCCCACATATAGTTGAGATGCGCACGCTGGATATAATCTAAGAAAGCATCGTCGGAAGCAAATTCCATTGGGCGGTTCTTTTCGGTAGGCGGCTGAGGAGTAGGTTTTTCTACCACCTTTTTATTGTCCTTACTACAACCGCAAGAAACGAAGAGCAGAAGGAAAGCTAAAAGTGAAAAGTGAATCGTGAAAAGTTTGTTTTTGTTCATAAGTATATTATTTCTTTTTAAAAGTCCATTGCAAGAAGTCTGGGGTGTTGAAAGCGGGATGCCAAGCGTTGTGATTTGCCCCATAAAACTCTATATATTCAGCTTTTTTGCCGGTAGTTTTCAGGGCTTTATAGGCTTCACGCGAGTAGGTTACAGGAATTACATCATCTATATCACCGTGATAGAAACGGAATTGAGTTTTCCCTTTGAACTCACGCATACGCTCTATATTGGTCGCCCCACATATCGAGACAGCTTTAGCAAAGGTATCGGGGAAGCGATACACCATATCCAAAGTAGCAATCGCACCCATCGAAATACCCATAATATACACCCGTTTAGGGTCGATAGGGTATTTAGTCATTGTCTCGTCAAGCAAGTCTTTCACCAATTGTAGGTGCTTAGTAATCGGTACCTCTTTAGGCAAAGGATTACCGTTCTTGTATCCTTGTGCAGGACGCTTTTCAAGCGACCAGTACGCGTCGTCAGGACACTGAGGGAAGAGCACAAAGCAAGGATACTTCTCGCGGTGCACAGGGTTAGTAAACACCGTACCCCCATTGCGCAACTGACTCTCATTATCGTTCCCTCTTTCACCTGCTCCGTGCAAGAAGAGCACCAAAGGGTATTTCTTGCCTTTCTCCATTTTTTTAGGCTCAAGAAAACGATAAAGCATACTGTTCTTTTGTTTATCTACGTATACACCTTTCGTATAAGCCTCATTCTGAGCAAAAATAGGAAATGAAAGAAAAAATGCTATAAAGTAAACATAACAACGGCTACTCATTATACAAGGCTTTTATCTGTTCATCAGTAAGGGCTTTGTTATAGAAACCGAAGTTGTCTAACTTGCCAGGGAAGGACTGTGCCCACTCTTGGGCTTTCATAGGTGAAAGTCGGGGAGTTACATCTACTTGAAATGCAAAAGTACCGAGTACTAAGTCGCTCATATCATCAAAAGTAATACGCCCCCAACCTGTAAGGGTGGCAGTATAGACTTCTTCTCCGTTTCTCAATATATCTAACTTTTCAGTTTTACTATCATAACGGAAAGTCATATGTACCCACTCATCTATGGTTCCTGGAAATTTCTTTTCCACCCAACGGTCTTTATTACCATTACGCAAGTACACTTTAAAGCGTCCTTCGCCTGCCGTATTATTTCCATCTAAAAAAATAGAAAGGTTCCCCCAGTCTTTTTTAGTATTAGAAACAGCAAAGATACCTGTACCTTTGTTCACTTGAGGGCAGTTCATCCAGAAAGCTACAGTAAAGCTACCGAGATTGGCAATCGTATCTTTAAGGGAAATATCACCTGCAAATCGCGCAGTACGAGGAGAGATGAGCACATAGGTACCTTCACCTCCTTGGTAGGCTTTCCCTTTTTTGCCTTCAGTATAAGTAATTTCTCCTTTAGAAAGGGTAGGCACCCTGTAATTACTCACATTCTTTACATTATCTTCAAAAGTAAATGAGAGCTTTTGAGGGTTGTACTGAGGGATTACCTCTTCAGGGTAATCAAAAGGAGGGTCTTGGTCTAAGTCTTGATAACAGCTTGTAAAAGCTACGAGACTCACCATAAAACTGATATATAATATATATTTTTTCATTGTTTTAAATTTTAAGATTCTCAACTTTGCCAAAGTTTGTTATCTGCTATCTTATTGATAATTTGGGTTTTGAATAAGCACGCCATTAGAGTCATCTATTTGCTGTTGAGGTAAAGGCAATAAACGGTGCTTGATTTGATAAGCGGTTTTCCCTGCATTATGAAGGGTTTCTACATCTATACCCCAGCGAACCAAATCATAAAAACGGTCATACTCCATCGCGAGTTCTACACGGCGCTCGTGGCGAATAGCTTCGCGCAAATCAGCTTGATTGGTGGTGGTAACCGCAGGTAAGATATTATTATTGCCTGCACGAGCTCGCACACGCACTTGCTCTAAATACACCAATGCTTGGGCACTATTACCAAGTTCGTTAGCCGCTTCGGCTGCCATTAAAAGCACATCAGAATAGCGTATAAGGCGAATGTTAAACCAAAAGCCTGCTCTGCTATAGCGGTTGCGTAAATCGGGATTAGTATAGGCTTTCTTATTGTAATACTTGTTTACCACTCCTGCTTGTGCAATAGGTTTTTCACCATAAGGAGTATTGGGTTGCATTGTAGCAGCTTCGGCTTCACTCTTAGCAAAATAGAGCAGAGTTTCATCTTTACGAGGATCACCTGTTTCAAAAGCATCAGCTAAGAGCTGAGTAGGGCAATTCCAGCCCCAACCTAAGTTCCATTGACCAGCCCCACGTACGCCTTGTACTTCGGCAAACTGACTGCCTACCTTATTAGAAGCTGGAAATTGGTTATTAGCTGTACATTGGAGCTCTAAGATAGACTCTGGGCAGTTTTCTCCTTCTTCTCTAAAAACCTTATTGAAAGGCGTACTGAGGTTATACAAACCGCTATTAATCACATCGGTACTGGCGGTGTACATCTCTTGCCAATTAGAGCGCATCATATAGGTTTTAGCGTGCAACGAGCGCGCTGCGCCCCAAGTAAGACGACCTATGTATACGGCACTCCACGTACGAGGCAAAGCTGTCTCAGCAGCAGTAAGATCAGCATCAATAAGCTCATAGATTTTATCTACACTCACTTTTGGCTTATAAGCTTCCTCTTTTTTATAGATACGGAAGTCTATGAGAGGGACTTCACCAAAGGCTCGTACTAAATTAAAATATGCAAAGGCACGGAAGAAATGGGCTTCTCCCCTATTGATTTTATCGGCATCAGTAAGCGTACTTTGGTCTGCTTTAGCTATTTTATCTAAAACTGTATTAGCAAGATGTACTACATCTAAATTATCGTTATAATAACTGTTGATATTACCATTAGAAGCTATATAGTTAAAATCGTCAAACATCTGAGCTATCGCTGAACCATCGCTGGCAGTAGAACCTTTTTCGGCATCTTCACTGCGAAAGCTGTGTATAGCCATTGCGGTATTGCCTGAGCTGATAGAGAAACCGCGTAATTTAGCGTAAAGCGAGAAGATATCAGCTTCATAAGAGCCCGATACACTCCCTTGGTCACCGTCCACCCATTCGCCTTGTGGCTCTTGGTCGAACTTGTTGCAATGAGTAAAGAGGGCAATGCTTGCCATCATTACACCTATTGCTATGATATAATATATTTTCTTTTTCATAATGAATTTCTGTTAGAAACCTCCCCTTATTCTCCCCAAAAGAGGAAATAAGCGATGGTCATTATTGTTTTAATTAAAAAGTGAGATTAATTCCATAGGTAATAATCATCGGCATAGGGTAAGTACCGGTATCAATACCGAAAGCCAAAGCACTGCCTCCTATTTCGGGCACATAACCAGAGTTCTTATGCCAAGTTTTAAGATTTTGTAGATTAGCATAAAGACGCAACTTCTGTACTTTTAGCCGTTGTAATACCTCTTGTGGCAAACTGTAACCTAACTGCACGTTGCGCAAGCGGAAGAAACTACCGTCCTCAATATAGTAAGAAGAATTTTCGCGATTGATAGCACGACTGCTGTCTGAGATAGGTTCCCAGTTGGAAGTACCTTTACCGTGCCAACGATTCAAACGATGTGCTTGATAGTTGAGGGTTGCATAGCCACTTTCTCCCCAACCTCTATAAATTTCATTACCATAAGCCCCCATAAATTCAGCGTTAAGGTCGAAGCCTTTGTAACCGAGATTCACACTAAAACCATAAGTAAAATCAGGAGTAGGGTTACCTATCATCGTGCGGTCTTTATCGCTGATAACACCATCTCCGTTTACATCTTCAAACTTGAGGTCACCAGGTTTTACAGAAGCAATGTTATTCGCAGGTGAAGTATCAATATCTTCAAAGGTTTGATACACACCTTTCACTTTGTAACCAAAAAAATGCCCTATAGGATAACCTGCTAAAGTACGTGCTACATTGCTATGCTCGTATAAAGCATCTTTTTCACTTCTACCGAGCGAAAGCACCTTATTATCGATAGTAGTAAGGTTGGCACTTACACCATAGCTAAACCCACTTTCTTTGAGTTGGTCTTGCCAAGATAAAGAGAACTCCCAACCTTTGTTTTCTATTTCCCCAAGATTTTCTAATGAGTTTTGTGCTCCTGAACTACCACTGAGCAACACGATAAGATCTTTGGTCTTCTTGTGATAGTACACTGGTTCTGCACTAAGGCGATTGTTCAAGAAGCGAAACTCACCTCCTACTTCCCAAGCGTAGGTTTTTTCCCAACCTAAGTCTTGCACTAAATAGGCAGGTGCATAGCCCGTAATCACACGATCACCAAAGACGGCACTACCCGAATTAGTAAGCAATGGATAAGTAGGATAGTTCCTGCCTCCGGTATTTTGGTTACCTAAGACTCCCCAAGAACCTTTGATTTTGATGTAATCAAAGATTTTTTGGTTTTTCATAAAGGCTTCTTCACTGAGTACCCAACCAGCACCAAAGGAATAGAAATTATCCCAAGTATTACCTATACGATGAAATACTGAAGCTCCATCACGACGGAAGGAAGCATTGAGTAAATAACGGTTGCCATAGTTGTACAAACCACGTACTAAATAGGACATCGTAAAGCGACGATACTGACCGGAACCATTACTCATATTACTACCTCCAATAGATGACAACCACCATTTATCATCGTTTTCAGGAATACCAAATACGATATCATTGATATTTTGATAACGACTTCCTGAGAGCGAACTGTGTTCGATGTAATTGGTAGTAAGTCCTCCCATTAAGGTAAGATTATGATTATTTACTTGTTTTTTATAGGTAAGGATATAATCTTGCTGAGTAGCCATAGTGGTAGACTTCGATTGATTGATAGTCTCGCGTTCATTGAGGTTTTCTCTCTTTTGTGTATCGGGGTTATAGACCCAGATGATAGGGGAATATTCGCGGTTTTCGCCTATGCGATAATCCATAGAAAGGGTGGCTTTAAAAGTGAAATTCTTTAAGAAATCAACTTCACCATATACATTACCCGCTAAACGGTGATTCACCCCTTTGTTGTGATTGGCACGTGTTTCGACATCGATAAGCGGATTCCAGACCTGAGCGCGCTGGAAGTCGGGCATAATGTTGAGCGATCCAGTGCTGTTATCATAAGGTGCTGCGATAGGAGCGGCTCGTAAAGAAGCTGTTACCCCTTTGGCATCAATAGGCAAGGTGCGTGAACCGTTGGCTTGGAAGCCAAAGCGCAGATAGTCGGTTACGTTGTAATCGCTGCTGAGGTTGAGGGTGAGTTTGGAGAGCTTTTCGTGCTTGATAGAGCCTTCTTCATCGGTATAACCCGCTCCTAAGTAGAAACGACCTTTCTCACCTGAGGTAGCAATACTCACGTTATGATTCGAGACCCACGCACGACGGAAGATTTCGTCTTGCCAATCGGTATTAGCTTGCCAATGGGTATAATCAAACGGATTGGCGCCTTTATTGGCTAACTCTTCGTCATAAAGAGTTTTAAAGCCCTCGGCATCAGTCATTGAAACACGGTCGTTGATGACTTTTAATCCTACGGAAGAATTGATATTTACAACTGTTTGTCCTTTTTTGGCTTTCTTGGTGGTAATGATAATCACCCCATTGGCACCACGAACCCCGAAGATTGCGAGAGACGAGGGGTCTTTGAGGATTTCCATAGACTCGATATCCTGCGGGTTGAGGTAGTTGATATTATCGGTAAAGAGCCCATCGACTACGTACAGAGGTGTATAGCCGTTGATAGAGTTTGTACCGCGAATACGGATTTCGGGGTCTTGCCCTGCACGCCCTGTATTGACGATTTGCACCCCAGCTACCTTCCCTTGGATAGAGGCTAAGGGGTTGGTAGATGGACGGTCAGCAAATTCATCGGTTTTAAGACTGACAATAGAGCCTGTAAGGTCTCGTTTCTGAGCGGCTCCATACCCAATCACTACTACTTCTTTGAGTTCTTGGGTATTTTCTCTTAAAGTAACATTAATGCGGGAGCGTCCTGCTACTTTTACATTTTGGGTCTGCATACCTACGAAGCTGACTTCTAAGACGGCATTGGAGGGCACATTGGGAAGTGTATAGTGCCCTTCGAAGTCGGTAGAAGTACCCTGGGTAGTACCCTTTACAATTACGTTTGCTCCTGGAATGGGGTTTTTAGTCCCTTCTTCATAAACGGTACCTTGTACGGTAATTTGCTGAGCGTGCAGGGTAACGGTTAGAGAAAACATCAGGAAGAAAAACAATATTTTCTTTATTTCCATATGTTGTTAATTTTTTTCACCGCAAAATTGCTAAAAGTTTCTTTTATCTCCAAAAAAAGGACTACGTCAAAACTACTACAACGAAAATTCACAAAATGACGTACTACGTCAAAAGTACTACAAAAAAATATAATATTTTGATTGTTAAATATTTCTGAAAGCAAAAAAATAAATAAAAAGTGACGATTGGCAAATAATATTTTTTAGAGGAGAAAGAATAAAAAAGTAAATTAAGAACAGTGAGAGCAACATAGGAAATTAGAAAATTAGAAATTTTGCAAATGAAAGAAAGGTGATTCACTTTGCCAAAGTTTGAAACTTTGGCAAAGTGTGTAATGGAGTACACCTAAAGGTGCAGAAATTTGGGAAAAAATTAGTTGGAAAATTGAAAGAAAATTGGCAGCTTCGCTGCCTTGAAAATAAGTTGGATAATTTTGGGGTGTGAGCTGTATAGTTGAGGGGAGCGGAAGATAGAGAAAGGGAACGGAAGGGGATTTTTAGGTAAAAGGTAAAAGATAAGAGGTAAAATAGGTATGCTTAGCTTATACAAAGCTTATAGGAAGCTTATACGAATCTTGGACGATTGTTATACAACGGCTATGTAAGTAATTGATTCATACTGTAATACAATAATGCCAAAAAGGTTAAAAATAGGGTTTCGAGGCGAAAGAAAAAAGAACTAATGACGAATTACGAATTACAAATTACGAGAGGTGAATGACGAAGAAAACATCCCCCCTATTCACATACTCTGCTCTCGCAGTGCACATACCCAGCTGTGAGCCCTCGCTGGCTACCTTCAAAGGGGGAGATGCGACGGCAAAGATGGTGCGAGTCGTACAGGTAGATAAAGAATAAAAGAAAATAACCTCCCCCTAATACACATACTCAGCTACGCCAGCTCGCTGACTACCCTCGGAGAGGGGGAGTGTAGCGACGGAAAAAAGAGAGAAAAACATCCCCCCCTCTCACATACTCCGCTCTCGCGGACTTCCTTCAAAGGGGAGTGTGGTGATGGGAAAGAGAAAGAAACATCCCCCCTATTCACATACTCCGCTATCGCGGACTTCCTTCAAAGGGGGAGTGTAGGAACGGAAAAGGGAATAAATGACGAACAAATAATGAATGTAAAGTGATGATAAGATGATGTGAAAATCTTGTTTGGTGCTTTTTGCGATTAAGAAAAATAGTAGGGTTCTTTGTTAATTGAAAATTATGTCGTACTTTTGTACTTTGAATATCATTAAACCTAAGTATGAATCTGAAAAATATATCGTTTAAGAAGCTACTTGCGCAAGGAGGTCTTGCGCTTGCGACCCTACTATCGCGATTGTTAGAGGGGTGTATTGCTTTGGCTTCGATGGTATATAAATTACTACGTTATGCCTTGAAAGTGCTTTGGGCAGTGTGTATCTTTGCTTTGCTCATAATACCTTATGGTATCTTTAGGCTTTACCAAGGATATAAGAATAGAAAAAACGCTCCGAAAAAGGAACGGGAACAGATTGTGTATACGGGCAATATCTTCAACCGGAGTTGGCAATGGTTGAGGGCTAAGCCTTATCAGTTTTATCTGAAATGGATAGGTATCCCGATTGGATTAGGCGTAGCGGGCATATTGTTACTCATCTTGTTAGTTTACTTTGGGGCTTTTGGCAAGTTGCCTACGGAGGAGGATTTGAAAGAGTTGAGCCAATCGGAAGCGAGTCTTGTTTACGATTACGAGAACCAATTGATAGGGAAATTCTATATCTTCGACCGTACTAAAATTGAATACAAAGACTTCCCTCCTTATCTTATCAATGCGCTTATTGCTACTGAAGATGAGCGTTTTTACTCGCACAGTGGGATAGATACCAAGAGTTTGTTTAGGGTTTTCTTTAAATCACTACTCTTGCAAGACGACTCATCAGGGGGTGGAAGTACGGTTACTATGCAGTTGGCTAAAAACATCTACGGACGTGGACAGCGCTACGGGAAGCTTTCAATGCCTATACACAAGGTTAAAGAGATGATTATTGCCAAACGTATTGAAAAGGTGTATAGCAAGGAGGAAATCTTGACGCTCTACCTGAATACTGTGCCTTTTAGCGATAATACTTATGGGATAGAGAGTGCGGCACAACGATTTTTTGACAAATCAGCCAGAGACCTTACGCTTAACGAGGCGGCAACGCTTATCGGTACGCTCAAAGCGACGAATAGTTACAACCCTCGTACTTCGCCCAAGCGCAGTGAAGAGCGCCGTAATGTGGTGTTGGCACAGATGAAGAAGAACAATTTGCTGACTGAAGACGACTTTAAGGTTCATACTCGAGACACGCTTAAAACGACGGCAACTACGGCTGAAAAAGAGGGGGTTGCGCCTTATCTTGTAGAGCAAATACGCTTGTTGTTGCCTGAACTGCTAAAAGACGTGAAGAAGCCGGACGGTTCGGCTTATAACATCTACAAAGATGGCTTGCGCATCTATACGACGATTGACAAGACAATGCAGGAATATGCTGAGCAAGCGGTGGAAAAGCACTTGCCTACATTGCAAAAAGACTTTGAACAGACTTATGGCAAGCGTGCGCCTTGGAACTTGGACAGCGACTGGTTTAAGGAAGAGGTGAAGAAGTTACCTGCCTATAAGGAGCTGGAAGAGCAAAAACTTTCGGAAGCGCAGATATGGGCGAAGCTGAGTGAGAAGAAGCCGATGGATTTATCTCTCTATACTGAAGACAGTATTAAAAGCCACAGTACATTGGACAGTTTATCGCGTTTTATACGCATACTCAATACGGGATTTGTGAGTGTAGAGCCACAAACGGGGGCGATAAAGACCTATGTGGGCGGAGCAGACTTCCGTTACTTTAAATACGATCATATCCTACAGAGCCGACGCCAAGTGGGGTCAGTTTTTAAACCGATAGTGTACGCAACTGCCTTAGAGATGGGAATGCCAGTGTGCACGCATTTTTCGCCGTTGCCACTGACCTATGCTGATTACGAATATTGGTCGCCACGGAACGCTTCGAAGACTGATGATGACCCCAATATATACTATTCAGTAGGCAAGGGATTGCGGGAATCATTAAACACTGTAGCGGTACAAACGCTTTTTTACGCAGGGCTTAAAAACGTGTTAAAGAAATCGCGACAGTTAGGTATTACATCTCCGCTACCGAATGTACCTTCGATAGCATTGGGTTCGGCGGAACTACCGGTGATAGAAATGGCTAAGGTTTATACGGCTTTTGCCAACAAAGGAGTGCCGGTAGAGCCTTATTTTATCACTCGAATAGAGAACAAGAAAGGAGAAGTGATATGGGAGCACAAGCCTAAAAAGTTAGCTCCGGCATTGAGTGAACGCACTGCCCAAATAATGATACAGTTGATGCGTTCGACCGTAAACGAAGGTACGGCAGCGCGTATGCGTGGACAATACGGACTTACAAACGACCTTGCGGGTAAGACTGGTACGACCCAAGACAATAAAGACGGTTGGTTTGCGGGAATGCTACCGAACCTTGTGATGATTACGTGGGTGGGTAACGACCAACAGATAGGGTTCAAGAGTACGCGTTTGGGACAGGGAGCCAATTCGGCACTGCCTATCGCAGCTTTGTTTGTGTCGCAACTGAACCGCAACAGCAAATACAAAAACTTAACGCGTGCTACCTTTGGGGTGAGTGAAGAAGTACGCACGGAGGTAACGGAATGCGAGCCTGTTGTGCGTGAAGGTTTTATTGACCGCTTGTTGAGTAGTACGCCCAAAGACACGATAAGAGCAGGAGATGTGCATTACCGGATTTACGAGCGCAAAGGTAAGCTAAACGATGTGGAAGATGAGGAAGAGATATCGGTAGACGATGTGGTAAACCCAGCAAATACACCTGCCACAGCGCCAAGCACACAAACTGCCACACAGGAGGAAAAAGACAAGAAAAAAGGGCTTTTAAATAGGATTTTTAGTCGTAGCACGACAGGCGATTAGGGTAGCACGACAGAATAACTAAATGAGAGAATACAAATTAAGGGTTGGATTAATTTATTAATTATAAACCTCCTCCCTTCACATACTCCGCTCTGGCAGTGCACATACCCAGCTGTGAGCCCTCGCTGGCTACCTCCAAAAGGGGGAATTGTAGAGACGGGAAATGTGACAAACATCCCCCCTATTCACATACTCTGCTCTCGCAGACTACCTTCAAAGGGGGAGTGTGTGACGCAAAAGCAACAATATACTGTTGTAAAATCAAATATTACTATTTTTTAACTTTTGATTCATATTGTGAAATTAGGGAGGATAAGATGTTTAAGGGAGTTTGATAAGAGATTGTAACAACTAAAGACTAACGAATAAAAACTAATATAAATGAAAAGAATTGTATTTTTAATGGTGTCATTCATCTTGATGACGCCTTACATAAACGCACAAGAGAAAAAGAAGTTTGCTGTGAGAACCATTGCTTTTTACAATGTAGAGAACCTTTTCGACACGATTAACGACCCTCATAAGTTTGACGATGACCGTACTCCTGAGGGGGCAGACCGGTGGACGAGCAAGGTGTATAACGACCACGTGCACAAGATTGCGAAGGTAATTTCGGAGATAGGGAGTGATGTTACCAAACACGCCCCTGACATAGTAGGTCTTGTGGAAGTAGAAAACGAAGCGGTAGTGAGAGAACTTATCAATACTGGGTATTTGAAGAAATATAATTATGGCATTGTACACTATGAATCGCCTGACGCTCGTGGGGTGGACGTTGCTCTGATCTACAAAAAGAGCGTCTTTAAACCCACATCGTCTTTCCCTCACCCTTTATACCTGACTAAAGAGGACGGGAAGCCTCTTTACACACGTGACCAGCTGTTAGTGAGTGGTGAGATGGATGGTGAAGAAATACATTTTATTGTAAACCACTGGCCTTCACGTTTGGGAGGAGAAGCAAAAAGCAGACCCAGTCGCGAGAAAGCTGCTGCTTTGAACAAGAAGATTATAGATTCACTCCTGAGTAAAGACCCTAATGCTAAGGTCATAGCAATGGGCGACTTTAACGATGACCCTATTAACTCGGGTTTTAAGAATGTGCTAAAGACTAAGGATAAGAAAGAAGATGTAAAACAAGGAGAACTGTTTAACCCTATGGAAGCAATGCTGAAGAAAGGATTGGGCTCGTTAGCCTATCAGGACGGTTGGAACTTGTTCGACCAGTTTTACTTTACTTATGATTTGCTAAAAGAGGACAAGAGCAGTTACCGTTATTGGAAGGCGGGAATATTCAATCGCCCGTATTTAGCAAACCCCAAGGGGCGCTATAAGGGTTATCCTTTCCGGAGTATGAGCAATGGCAATTACACTTGGGGATATTCAGACCACTTTCCTGTGTATATGTATCTTATCAGAGAGCTAAAATAAAGGCATAATGTTGGAAATGTTAATAAATGAGACTGTCGGGAATGTTTTAGACATTTTCGACAGTCTCTGTTTATAAGGGATATTTGTTATCTAAAAGAGAAAAATTATTCTTCTCTAACCTCTGTTGCTTCCTCAGTAGGGGCTTCTACAGGGGTGGTAGTCTCAGGTTGTGGAGCTACTACAGGGGGCTCTTGCTCTTGTAAAGGTTTTCTTTTAGAGAGTTTTAAGCCTGCACCTGCTGAAATAGCAAAATAATAACTCTTAGCGTCTTTGAAATAGAGGTGAGGTGTAAAATCTATATTCGTAAGAGGAGTAAGGTTTGTAGAAAAGCGACCGTCAATGGTAAGTATCCATTTTGGGAAATCAAACAACGCCCCGCCACCTACGTGCAAACTGAGCATAGCTTTATTAAAATAGTCGGTCATTTTATACTTCTCACTAAATTGTTTTTGAGAATAAGACGCCAAAAGTAAGATTTTGGGCGCAATACCTATCAGTAGGTATGGCAGGTACTACTTCTTCAGTAGGAGGATTTAGCCTATCTTTCTTTTTAAAAGGTTTATAGCCTGCCCCTAATGACATTGCAAAATAATAGTTTCGTACCTTGCTAAAATCAATATCGGGAGTGTTTTTTTCAGAAGTAAGAGGTGTAAGATTAGTAGAGAGTCTTCCATCAAGGGTAAAGACCCAATCTCTTCTATTCCATAGAACACCTCCGCCTATATTAAAATTTAGAACAACTGTATTGAAAGAGCTGATTACATTATGGTAACCTCTTTCTAAAACGGCAGAATACTTTGCTGATGTTAAGAATTTAGGAGACACTCCTAATTGAGCAAATCCTCTTACGGTGCGTTTTCCCTCCCATTGTAACAGGATAGGAACCTCAGCATACCAAAAATCGTAGGTTCCGTGATCTATAAAAAGAGCAGTTTCTTCTTCTACCGTTTCCTCTTGATGAAAAAACCAAACACCTTCACGTTTATATAGAACTTCTGTTTGCAGTGCCCAATGCGTTTTTAGAGGCACTCGCATAAAAGCTCCTACATTAATAGCCCCCATATAGAACTCACCCAAAATACCCCCTCCGTTTCTAATTCTCTTAGGAGTATTTGCTGTTTGGTTCTTCATTACATTAACTGCTGTAAGCGGGTTAGCAACTTTCACCCCTATGGCTACTTGGCTATAGCTAAGAGCTGAAATGCTTAAAAATGCGATAATTGTTAATAGCCGTTTCATAGTATCTGTTATTTATCTCTTTCTTAGCTCAAATGTCCAAATATCTTTCAAAATAGTCAGAAATATCCTTGAGTTCTTGTCGGTAATGGTCGTCATCTTTCTCGGTGAGAATAACATAACCGTACCTACGGAAGTCTTGCAGTATATCCGAAAGGTGTTCTGTTAGTAGTTTGAGTGTGATATGTACATAGCCTTCTGTTCGATTGGAGAGATAAAGCCCTAAGAGTATACCCGCGTTTTCTTCTACTATCCTACTGATTTCAGTAAAAGAATAGCTATGAGCATCTTTCTGCAATACAACTACGCGACCCGTCTCTTGTATAAATGGCGTTTTAGAGAGTTGTTTTAAAAAGTCATTTAAGCTATAATAGCCAATAAATTGTTGGTTCTCGTCAATTACCGGTAGCATATCGGTTTGGTAGAGTGCAAAAGATTCTATCACAGTATCCCACATAGCCGTCAGCGGAACAGAATAGTATTCTAAGGCATAGCGATAATCGCCTACCAAATCTTCTTTAGGGGCTTGTTCTACCGTTTCTTTATTTAGCACCCCTATAAAAGAACTGCTCTCGCATACAGGCAAAGCAGAAACAGAATGCGCCTCAAAAAGCAAAAGTGCTTCTTCGATAGAAGTATCAAAAGTGATATGTAAAATATGTGGTTTCATTTTTCAATCAACAATTAGTAGCAGTCGCTTCTAATTTGCCCTTTGTTTTGATAGTAACTCAGTGGTTTGTTCAAATGCTCTCGGCAAATCGCTTCTAATACTTCCATTACGGCTTTCTGCATTGCAATAGAACCGCAAATCATCACCACGCCTTTGTTTTTTAGCAAATTGGCAAAGAAAAGCGCCTCGCGTTTCAAGATGTCCTGCACGTAGAACTTTTCTCCTTCTTGTGAAAGGGCTTGCCAATAGGTTTTGAGTTTCCCTTCTTTGGTAAACCGCTCAATATACGGACGATAAATCTCTAAAGCTGCCTCGCGACGGCAACCCCAAATGAGGGTAATGGGTCTCTTCTTAGTGTTTTGGGCAATCATTCCGAGGAAAGGCGCCATCCCCGAACCATTGGCGATACACACCACTTGAGGTGCTTTTTTAGGGAAATGAAAATGCTTGTTCTCAACCAGGTTACCTTGTATCTCTTCGCCTATAGGCAAATCGTTGAGCATATTAGAAACCACCCCTTGCAGGTGTAGCTTCACGCTTAACAATATATCATTATCCAATCTCACTACCGAATAGAGCCGTTCTCGCTGGTCGGTTGGGGTGATGCCTAAGAGGTCTCCTGAGGTGAAACGCACTTTTTTGAGCGGACGTAACCGCACTAAGAAAATTGCATCGTCCATCACAGGGGTTTTAGCTACTATACTGAATGTTACAGCTTTCCGTTGGGGCTGTGCTGAGAAATTAGCGGGAAGCTGCAAGTGTAGGTTCTGTGTTGTTGCCCACGCTTTTGCCCATTCTTTAAAAGACTCAAAATCTTGCTGATCAATAGTGTGTAGGGGAGTGCTCACCTCTGCTTGTGGTGTTTGTGCAAGCAAAGTATCTACTTCTTTAGCATATTTGCAGAAATCAGGATAGAGCGTAGAACCAAAACCTACCACAGCATACTGAAACGTTTGTGTTGGGAGTGTTTTCTGATAAAGTTCCACAAAGCGCACCGCACTGATAGGGGCTTCCCCATCGCCATATGTACAAGTGAAAATTACCAATTGTTGCATCTGGGCAAATGAGGTGTAAGCGTTCATATCGGTGAGATAAGAGCGTTTACCCACGCGCAACAGTTCGTTGTGCAACAAGCACGCAAATTTACGAGTAGTACCTCCTTCAGAGCCTACTAAGAGTATGTACTCACATTCGTCTTTGTCAAATGGATTATTAGTGTGCTTACGGCATTTGCGTAGGGTAATCACAAATCCGGAATAGATGAAGAATAATATTGCCAAGCAGGTAAGCAACAAAACGCTTGACCACAATACATTCCCTTTGCCTACGTGTAATGTGCGCACTAAATACATTAAACTTTTATAAGGCGAAGTAGACGTGCTTATCACCTCTCCTGTAAACTGATTGACCACTACATTCTTATCAATGAAATCTACCTTATAAACCTCTTCTACATCTTCAAAAGCGGGGAAATCTACTCGGCGCACTTCAGAAAGTGGTACTTGAAAGGCGATAAAGTCTTTTAAGGGTTTTATAGGTGTCTCTTTTAGGGTACTTACATCATACTTGTGTTTGGGTTTGAATCTCGGAAATACGCCTATGGTCTCTAAGCCCATATACACTCCTGTAAGGCACACAATAGCAATAGGCAACAATGCCCAACGACCTAAGGACGTATGATAGTGGTTATAGAAATTCTCTTTGGGGAGTTTATGGAAAAAGCGGTGCCAAAACTTCTGTTTGCGCACTATGAGCCAGAGTCCAGAAAGGGCTACTACGAAGAAACACAGTGCTGTAATGCCCATAATCACGCGTCCTGTTTTACCCATATAAAGCGACCTGTGCAGAGTTTTTACTACCTGAAAGAACTTAGGTGTCTTGTATTTGCCTTGCATTACTTCCCCTGATTTAGGATGAATGAAGATCGTTTTGCCTTCAGCGGTCTCCACTTTCACAAAACCATTGCGGTCTACTGTGAGTTTGAGAGCATCTATCTTTTTCTCTTTCAATGCTACTACCGTTTGGGCAAGGGTAGTGCTTTCAAACTCGGCACTCTTGTAAGGCAAAGTTTTATTATAAAATGTCTCTCCCGCCAAGATAGCTCCCGTAAGAGCTCCCAGCAGTATAAATACCCCTGCAATCAGGGAAAATATGAGGTGAAGTTTGCGCGCCATTTGTTAATCTGCTAATTTCCTAATTTGCTCATTAACTCAAACCTTATTTTCTTCGCGTTTTTCAACTGTTCGTGGGTGATAAAGTACGATTTGTAAGGTTTGTCATCAATGTATATATTTTTGATGTAAATGTTCTCAGGCGAAGCATTGCTTTCAATTACGAGGTCGCCGGCAGGGTAGTACTGCGGGTTGCGTTTGAGGGTGATTTTCTCAAACTTAGGCGAGGTGAAAGTGTATACAGGGTCACCTGGGGTGATAGGGTAAAAGCCTGTCATTCCGTAAATAAGCCAAGCCGACATCACGCCTGTGTCCTCATTACCTGGGAGTCCAGCGGGTTTGTTTTGGAAGTATTCCTTAATGAGCTCATCTACCTTTTGTTGGGTCTTCCATTCGCGCCCTTTGAGGTAGTTGTAGAGGTATGGATAGGCAATATCGGGTTCGTTGGCCATATCGTACTGTTTGCTGTCGAATATATGGTCTAACTGTTTTTCAAAAGGCTTTTCACCGCCCATTAGTTTGATCATTCCCTTTATATCGTGGGTCACCATATACACGTACTGCCACGCATTGCCCTCAATATAGCCTACGTTTTCTTCAAAATTAGCACCACTTTCGGGGTTGAAAGGCGCATACCACTTGCCATTGGCGTGACGTGGACGCAATAAGTGGGTTCCTTTGTCGAAAAGTTTGCGATAAGAGAGCGATTGCTTGCTAAATTTTTCAAAATCGGACTTTTTACCGAGCTTTTTGGCGATTTGTGCAATGGCAAAGTCGGCGATATTGTACTCTTGAGTGGTGGAAACAGGTCCTTTTACGCCCCCATCTACACTGAGGTAACCGAGTTTCCAATACTCTTTTACTCCTGGACGTATAGGATTGCCTTCCAAAGTATTCGCCCCTTTGAGCATCGCCTCGTAGGCGGTATTGATGTCAAAATCAGTAAGGCCGTGCAAATAAGTATCTGCCAACACAATGCTGGCAGGGTCGCCTACCATCGTGAAGGTTTCGGTAGAGTTGAGCTCCCATTTGGGCAACCAACCGCTTTCTTTGTAGATGTCGAGCATTGTGCGCACCATCTGCAATTGTTGTTCGGGGTAGAGCAGGGTGAGCAATTGGTGATAGTTGCGGTAAGTGTCCCATAGGGAGAACACGGTGTAACGCTGGTTGTTTTTGCCTATTTTGTTAGTGGTACTTTCAGGGTAATCGCCATTCACATCGTTGAGGAGATTAGGGTGAATAAGCGCGTGATACAGACCCGTATAGAAGATTGTTTTTTGTTCGTCGGTACCGCCTTCCACTTGAGCGCGGAGTTGTTCGTTCCAGTTTTGGCGAGTAGCGGCGTACACTTCGTCGAAAGTGCGGTTGCCTATTTCTTTTTCGAGGTTTTCGCGGGCATTGGCAATGCTCACGTACGAGATGCCCACTTTGAGTTCTACTACCTCATCTTTGTCGAATTTGTAGCGGAAATACGCACCTATGCTGTCGCCCACCACTTCGCGGGCAAATTTTTCTTTGAGGCGAGTCTCGCCGTTGTACCACATCCATTGGGCTTCCACGCCTTTATGCACTTCAGGTTGATGCCAAATGCCGTACGATGGGGCTACTTTGTTCACTTTGGCAACGAAATATACAGGGTAAGCCAATTCCGGACTGTTGTAGCAGAAAGTCCCAACCATTCGCATTCCCTCTACCTCGGTAGGTGATACGAATTTGAGCATTGCACCTTTCTCGTTAGTAAGTCCAAGTCCTAAATTGATGAGCAAATTGGCTTCTCCTTTAGGAAAATGGTAACGCGTAATCCCTGCGCGAGTGGTGGCCGTGGCTTCGGTTTTGATGTTGTATTTGGTGAGGAAGTTGCTGTAGTAAGCCGCTTTGGCCACCTCTTGAGTGTAAGTAGAACCGTAATTCAGGTGGTTTACCTGCAGTTTACCCGTAGTAGGCATTGCGATGATCACCCCCAATTCAGGGCAACCTACCCCGCTGAGGTTCACGTGCGTAAGTCCCGTAAAGAACTTGTTCTCATTCACATAAGGGTTGGAGAGCCAACGGCTGTCTTTTTCGAGCGGTGCTTTTACGCCCGTAGTGTCAAACGCCACGTTAAAAGGCGAAATACTGAGCATCCCGCGAGGTGCAATCGCCCCAGGGTGCGTCGCCCCAAAGTTAGACGTTCCTATCAGCGGATTGATATAATCCACCGGTTGTTTTTGAGCTTGCACAGAGCCCATAGCGGAAGCAGCTAAAAGGATAAGATATTTTTTCATTATTTGAGTTTTGTCATAACTTGTCAGCGGGCAAAGGTATGAAATAGCAATAAAAAAAGCAATAAAAAGGCGTTTAAAACGCTCTACCAAAAGTATTTTACCACTAAATTTTGTTTTTTTATTTTTCTATAGATAATAGTTCCTATTACTAATGCAACTGCAGGTAGTGCTTTAAAAAGTAAAGCTATATAGTTATTAAGACCTCCACCAAAGGCAAATATCTCATAAGCTCTTATAAGTATATGCACTAATAATATTAGCCAAAAATTGCACTTCCATTCAGCGTAAAGCCAAAAGTAAAAGCCTGCCATGAACCAAGTAAAAACAAAATTGATAAAGTAGCCAAGGTAAAAATAAAACACTAAGTCAGCTGGAGGAGAGAGCAAGTATTTGAACGAACCTATAAGATCGATACCTATAGTGATAACTGCATATAATAAGGCGATACGCAGTACCCCCCATTGCATATAGTCCCTAAGTCTGCAAAAAAAAACACTCTTGTACAGACTTCAATAAAGAAAATAGCTATAAACAACCTACTGCTCTCTTGGTACAAAAACTGCAAGAAAGCAGGATAGTAGAAAGTAAAAAGTATTGATAGTGATAAACAGAGCAATACTCCCACAATCAAGGCTTCTATGATATTTCCTTTTATTGAAAGTCTTTGCCAATAGTTTTTCCCATCGGTTAGTAAGGTATTCCCTACGATTATAGGAAATGCTACTATCACATTGGCAATCAGAGATGAAAAGTAATATAGTCCTATTATATTATTGATATTTTCTGTAAAAACAGAGATGTATCGACTTAAATATTCATAAAGCACAAAACAAATAATTGTAATAATAAGATTTTGAGAGAAGAGTTTCATTATAATTGAATAGATTATTTAAAAAGACATAAGGCTTAGCAACCGAGTATATTCACTTAAAAGAGCTTCCCAAACTTGCTGCTGCTCATATCTACTAGTGATAAATGTTCGAGCATTCGATTTTAATTGATCGTATAACAAAGGGTTATTTAGTATTTCTTCCATTGCCTCTTCAAAAACTTCAGCATTTTTAGCGGGGACAATGAGTCCGTTTTTACCATTTATAATAATCTCATTACTGCCATTGATATTAGTAACTATACAAGGCAATTCCATTGCTCCTGCTTCTAAAACTACGTTAGGGAATCCTTCGCGATAACTCGGGAAAACAAAGCAATTGGCGATAGCTAAATATGGACGTACATCCGTTTGCTCGCCTGTTTCTATAATATCGGGAGAGGTTTCTATCTGAGTAAGGGTTTGGGGCAACAATGGATCTAAATGGGGCTCTTTTCTTCCTATCAACAGTAATTTGACAGAAGAAGATGTTTTTTGTTTCAGTTTTTGAAAAGCGTTAACTAACTCATTAATGCCTTTATCGCCTACTAATCTACCCACAAAGATAAACACAAAATCAGTTGGAGTAATACCTAATTTTTTCTGTAATTCTTTTCTTTGTGTTTCAGAGAGGTGATGAGGCGAAAAAAACTCAGTATTTACGCCATTAATATTGCCATTGGCTAAAACTTTTAGAGGTTTTTGAGTAATATGAAATCGTTGTAAATCTTTTTTAACACCTTCTCCTTCAGGGTATATATCAGTTGCCGACCAGCATAATAGTTTGTCCATTGCTATAAGAAGTTTCTGTATTAAACCTTTGCGAGAAGGAAATATAAGTCCTGTAAAGGTATGTATACGAATAGGTACTCCTGCCATTTTAGCAGCTAGCATACTCAATAGCCCTGCTTTTGGGGTGATAGAATGTACTATGGTAGGTTTTTCTCTCTTAAATAAGCGATAGAGTTTGAACAAAGAAACAATATCTTTCACAGGAGAAATAGGACGTGACATTGTAATAGCAAAGGTTTTAACACCTTCCCGCTTACTAACTTCATCTAAATTCTTTCCTGCACCTGAAATAGCGGTTACCTGAAAATGGTTATTGAGAAATTGTAATTGTCCTTTTAGTAAAGTATTCAGAGAAGAGGACACTGTGGTTACTCTAAAGAGTTTTGTTTTCATCAGCAATAAGAGGTATAAGGTTTAATAGAAGAGATTTTGATATTGCGCTTGTTTACCAACCATTGTTCTAAAGCAAAGATATGAGCAATTTTATATACAATTCCTTTGAAGAGATTTGCTCTAAAATAGTGTTTCCAGTAACTTTTGTTAGGATATTTACCAAGTATATATCCTTTACTCTGCTGAGCTAAAAAGTATTTTTTGTAATAATTATTACCTACTTCTCTATAGAAAAGCAAGGGCTCATTCAAACACGAGAAATTGTATTTTGAACAAGTGCGAAACCACAGCTCAGTATCTTCCATACGAAGGGCATTTGTATCGTATGGATTTTCTAAAAACCACTGCGTTTTAGCCATTATTGTGGGGTGTATAAACCCTTTTACTTGCTGTAGTTTAGGCTTAGAATCAACGGAGTATCGTGTGCCTATTACTTCGTTATCATCGTTGATGATATAAGCATTGGTTCCTAAAACATCTATTTTAGAGTGTGTTTCTAAGATTTCTATCTGTTTAGTAATACGATTAGGATGCATTATATCATCGGCATCCATACGAGCTAGATACTCACTTTTTACTAAGTGAGGAATCTCGTTAAGTCGTGTAGCTAAATTCTTATTTTTGCTATCTGACAACACTCTTATACGGCTATCTTTCTGGGCATAACTTTGAGCAATAGATAAAGAAGCATCAGTACTTCCATCATCTAATAGCAGTAGTTCCCAAGCGGTATAGGTTTGAGAGAGTACCGATTCTATCGCTAAGGCTAAGTACTTTTCAGCGTTGTAAAAAGGGATAGCTACGGTTACCATTTATGAATGTTTAAGAGTGTTATACAGTTCAAATAAAATATATATCAGAGTAAAAGAAGCTATTAGAGCTGTTTTAGGTCTAAAATCTTTGGAGAGATAAGGTAGCGCCAATAGCGGAATAATTATCCAAGCGAAGAGCCCCCAACGGTCAGAATAAGGGATTTGAAACGCCATAAAAAAGAAAAAGCTCACACTTGCATAGTATTTCAAAAGCATATCATAATGGCTTTTCCAGTGTTCTAATAGCATAAAGGATTGGTTTCTGATATAAAGTCCTGTGACTAAGAAAAGAGTTGTAAAGGCTACGAACTGAGGTTTGAAGCCTACGTGATATAAGTCATCGTCATTTATAAAATAAGTAGTAAATCGTCCTGAGTCTTTTTGCAAGACAACTTCCATTATACTGGCTATATTCACAAATCCTATATTCAGATAAGCTAAAACAATTCCAAGCAGGTATAAAGCTAAAAAATAATACAATGGTATTTTTTTAGCTACTATTTGCAAGACCAAAAATACAACAATTGGAATAATAGAAGTAGTGTGAGTGATAAAGGCTAACAATAAAAATAAATAACAACTATAATGTTTTCTTTGCCATAAACTATAAGCAAAAACTAAAAACGCTAAAGATAAACCTTGTCTGATAATATTAGTAGCCAAACTATAGGAAAAAAACATTGACAAGAATACAAAAAAAGCAAAAAAGGTGTTAGCTTGGTATTGAGCACTCAAATTCTTCAAAGCATAGGCTATAAGTCCATAAAAAAGAACTGCTACCACTAATAAAAAAACTGTAAAAGGAGCTCCTATACTGTTTAATATTGTCATCAACCAATTAAACATTACCTCCGCTTTTACTAAATAAGGAACATCTCCCGCCATCCAGTAGTAATAATTAATAGTGTCTGTTCCTACTGTTACATCTCTAAACCCTACTATAAACACAAAATAGGTTACAAAGAAAGGTAAAGCATACAGCACAAAACAAGGCAAAACATATTTCGTGATAAGTGCAGGAACTTTATCTTCTCTATGTCTATCTATTTGATATGCCCAAACAAGTGCTATAATAGCCATCATTGTATAACCAATGTTGTACAATAGCTTGAAATAGGCTTCTGAAATTCCTAATGGTGTAATCATATTTCTTTACTTTTACAGATAATTTGTTTCACATCTCTTGCATACAAGCTTGCAAAAAATAAACCTATCACTAAACTTTTTAAAATAAAAGAGAGGTATAAATTAGATAGTTCAATATCTTTTGTAAGGTATGTTATCAACAGTAAGCACACAAATATAACAGCTACTTTCAGCACACTAAATAACTGATGTTTAAAAACCCCTTTAAGCACTTTATTAAGAGAAACACTCACCCAAAGGAACATTACTACACTATGGATTACAATTCCATAGAGTAGCCACTGAAAACTTTCACAATAGGCGACTAAAAGAACGGGAATAATAAGTAGTTTCCCGATCAGTTCTATGCGTAAATATTGGTCAGTATTTCCTAAAACAGCAAAATAGTCAATATCTAAGTTATAAAGCACTATAAAGATTCCTGAAAGGGAAAGAATTTGTAATATTGAGATACTTTCAGACCATTTGCTTGAAAGAATGATAAGGATTATTTCTTTGGAGGCAAAAAATAGTATACAAGTAATAAAACTTACTAATAAGAATGTAAGCTTCTCAAAAGAGAAGAACTTATCAGCTTTAGCTTTTAGGTTCTCTTCTTTAGAAAGTGTTGAAAAGCTCACTTTTTTAACAATAGTAGAAATATTGGAAGAGAACAAATCACGAAAGGTAACAGCCCGAGTGTAATAGCCCAAAGCACTTGTACTGAAAAATTTACCTATAAACACATAGTAAATATTTGTTTGCAAAATATTTAACAGATTTGAAAATAGTAAATTTCCACCATACAAAAACAACTGTTTAAACGATTGCCACGAAAACAGCCAACTGGGTCGCCATTTGTTTAAAATCCAAAAAAGGAACACTGTAATAGCTTCTCCAATAAGGACTCTATACAACAAACTATATACTCCCCAACCTCTTTGTGCCATTACAATAGCACAAACAGCACTAATAGCTACTGAAATGAGAGAAACAATAGCTATTTTCTTAAATGCTAACTCTCTGATGAGTATGGTACGATGTATAAGTTCAAAAGAAACTAACACAATATTAAGCCCCAGTAACTGTAATAAAGGCTTAACAGTAGGATTAGTAAAAAATAAAGCTATTTCTCCTGATGAAATATACAAAAGTAGATATAAGAAGATAGAAAAGCCTATGTTTATAAAGAATATAGTGCTATAATCAGTTTGAGTAGTATTTTTTTTATTGATAAGTGCTGCCCCAAAGCCTCCCTCTATGAAAACATTTGTTACAGTAATAAAGAAAGTAGCAATACCAATAAGTCCAAAATCTTCAGGTAAGAGGATACGAGCCAAAACAATTCCTACTACAAAATTCAATATTTGTTGCAGGAAGTTATCTACTGAGCTCCAAAAAAGATGCTTAAAAGAATTGCTGTGTAACATTTAAAAAAATGATTCTCTACATTAAGTAGTTAAACCGCAAAAGTAGTAAGTCTCGTTCAAAAAAGCAACAAAAAGTGTATTTTATTTTTTGAGTGTCGATAAAAAGCGGGCTGGATATTCGAAGAACATCATAAGATGTCGAAAGAGTTTTTTAGGTAAAAGAGAAAAGAGAAAATAGATATGCTCAGCTTATACAAAGCTTATACAAACCTTGGACGATTGATATATAAAACGTATATAAACAATTGAATATGAATAGTTAAGAATCAATAATTTTTTACAATAAAAAGCGTTTTTATGCAGAAATTTAAAAAGTAATCGTAAGTTGATTAGCTATTTTAGTGATTAGTAGTATGATGATAAGAGATTGATGAAAACAAAAAACTTTGCCAAAAATCTAATAGCCTATCGTGCTACGATTTTTAGCAAAGTTTTATTCAATCTTTATAATTGCCTATGAGGCTCCCACTACCCTGAGTAAGTGTGAACACTCATTTGTGCCGTTGGGAGGTAATTGACTCCAAACCAACAGATGAGCAAGAGTATGAATGCTACTCCTACGATAATAAAACTCTGGAAGGGTTTCTTTTCTTTGTGGTTGTACTTGTGGTGCAAATATACCAAATAGCCGAGCCAAGTGATAAATGCCCACGTTTCTTTAGGATCCCACGTCCAATAGTGTCCCCAAGCTTCTTTTGCCCACAAGGCGCCGAAGAGCAAACCAAAAGTAAGGAATACATAACCAATTTTGATGAGCTGGTCGGTGACTAAGAACACTGAATGGACTTCTTGTCCTTTTTTATAGCGATAGATGCCGTAAAAAGCTGTGAGTGAAGCCATACCGAGCATCGCATACGCAAAAATATACACGATTACGTGCGGAATGAACCACACACTTTGCAAGGCAGGCATCAGGGCTTTGTTCATCGTATCGGGGTGGGTGTAAGTGAGTACTACAAACACAATCCCCATCACAGCCGAGTAGCTGAGCATCCATTTTTGGCGATAGAGCAAATAAATAGCATAGCCAATGAGTCCCATAAAGAGAGAATACCAAATACGGGTTTCGGCCAAAGTGCGCAAAGGTGGGCGCTCTAAGTTTTGCCACAAGGCAATGATAAAGCCACCAATGGTGAGGGTTGCCACCAAATGACTGGCGATGCTCACCATCCTAAGCGATTTGTTCTTACTGTAAATCAGCGTGCCTGAGAGTAGCCATAAAGCTACTGTAATATAAGTGATTAGATTAAAATAATGCCACATATTTCAATTGACAATTGACAATTAACAAATTAGGGTTTAGGGGTTAGGAGATAGGGTTGTACCTTTTTTGCTTTTTACTTCAAAGAGGAGAGCGATACCACCGGCGAGGAGTAAGAAAATACCTACATACACCACGGGTAACCAAGGGTCGGAGATGAGTTCTACTACACTGAGTTCCGACCAGCGCCCCATACGTTCGTCATAACTCACTTGATAGATACGCCAACCGCCAACGCTGATAGGGTGATTGACTTCTATTTTTTCTTCGAGTATTTCGTCGCTACCTTTTTGGTACACCAATACTTGCGATTGGAATTTGCGCGCTTCGGCAGGAGCCATTACCAAAGTATGTTCTTGGTCTAACGCAATAGCACGAGGTGAAAGTTGGAAATTACCCGCAGCTATCCAATCGGTTTTTTTAGAATGAGTGCGGAGGTCTTCCACGGTTACTTTAGCCGCATTGGTAGCGCCCCACATCGCGTGGTTGATATAAGTGCTATCAGTATCAGGGATTGCCTTTTCAAGGTATTGATGGAGGGTGATTTTCCAATTGAGCAGGGTCATACTCTCACCTTCTTTTTCGAGCATAAAGCCCATAGGTTTTTCTTTAGGTAAAGCCGAACCACTTGTGTCAATCACAAACAGTTTGTTAGGATAAATATCAATGCTGAACTCTTTGAGTTCCATAGCCAAAGGCAGTTCCACCATTTGTTGGTCTTCCGTAAAGGCACGCCACTCAAGTTTATCCTTATAGAGGTTCATTTTGAGGCGCACCACATCGCCTTGGCCTAATACCCCTGCAAACATCGTAAGCCACAAGCCAAAGTGGTTCAAGAGGAAAGGAATATTTTTGCGCTGGTAGACCATTGAGCGTTTGAGGATGGAGAACCAAAGGTTCATCAGCGCCAGTACGAAGATAATGCCAAAATACCAAGTTTTGGTAAGGTCGTCCAAGCCTAATTTGCCTACAAAGCTATTGGTGACCTCGTGAGGATTCACATTAATACTTCCCAAGCCAATGGTAAGCACCCCAAGGGTTACGACCGTAACAATGGCAAAAGGCGCTGAAGAGCAGCGGACGATGAAGTTCGTTTTTCTAAAAATAAAATATACAGCGGTAGTGAGTACTACAAAGGCAAAGCCCCCAATAACATTGTCGGGGAAGCTAAACCAAGCTTTGCTCATACTCCCCAAGGAGAGTTGCAAGCCAAGACCTACGAGGAGGGAAATACACGCTACCAAAATAGCGAAAGGATATTGTTTCATTAGTTAGGTAAAAAGTAGGGGCGAATTACTATCCGCCCCATCATTATAGTTATTCTTTATTACAGCTCGTGTCGCTGACAATGCTCGTGTCGCTGACACCACTACTTTTGGGTTACTAATCTGCCTTGTTCTTTAGCTTCTTTGATCCATTTAGGAACAATAGTTTCCAAGAAGCGTTTTTTAGCGGCTTCTTCTTTAGGAATATCTAAGCCTATTTCTTTTTGGGCTTTAGCCTTAGTGCTGATATCAGGCATTACGAAAGCTGTTTTGACACCTAATTTTTCTTTAAGCACATCTAAGTTGTTTTCAGCTTGCATTGCATAAATCATACCATCGCTAAGTAAACGTTCAGATTCAAGAGGAGCGTGGAAAGCAGCGCCGTGAGAAGAGTGTACCATATCCCAACGCCATTGTGATTTACGGATAAGCGCTAAAGTAGGTTTCATTTGTTCTTCAGTAGCACCATTATCCCACAAGAATTTAGCTTTGAAGTGAACTTTAGCTAATTGTTTCTCAAGTTTCATACGCAATCCATACACAGCATCTTGGCGATCATATACATTCTTTCTAAGTTCTTCTTCACTTTGACGGTGACAGGTTTGGCAACTTGCTGAGATATTGCGCAATGGGCTGCTAATGTGGTGATCAGTAAATTTCACAGCACCATCAGTTTTATAAGGCATATGGCAATCGGCGCAAGAAACCCCACGCTGACCGTGGATGCCCAATTGTGAAAGTTCATAGTCAGGGTGTTGTGCTTTCAGGATAGGGGCACGGCTCACTTTGTGAACATAGTCTGTCCAACCTTCGTTATCGTAGTACTCTTCCATTTTCTCAACAGTCATACCTTTATCCCAAGGGAATGTGAGGTATTTTTTATCTCCTTTAAAGTAATATTCCACGTGGCATTGCGCACAAACGAGAGAGCGCATTTCTTGGTGAGAAGCTTTGTTGATATCTTTACCTTGACGCTGAAAAGCCTCAATGAGTGCCAATTGGCTCACTTGGAGTTTCATTGTTTTAGTTTCGTGGCAAGTAGCACAACCGATAGGGTTCACAATTTGGCTACCCCATTGATCCCAAGGCGCGCTGTAATAAGTTTCAGCACCTACTTCTTTGATGAGGCGAGGCACATCGGGACTTTTACAAGTCCAGCAAGTACCAGGTTGAGGAGAGTGGGTAGAATCGGTAGGGGCACCAGTACGGAGGATTTTAGTAACGTCTTCAATAGCGTGCATATGTCCACGAGGGGCGTTGTACTCTTTAGAGAAAGCGTAACCTGCCCAAAGGATTACCATTTCAGGGCGCAATTCGAGCAAATCATCATCGTGACTGCTCATATACTTTGAACGGAAAGTAGTGTCGGCAGTAGCTGCCCAAGAGGCGTACTGGCGAGGATAAAACTGCTCATAGAGTTCGTTACGGCATTCTCCTTCTTTGAGGTTATTACCGCCACGAGCTATCAATTGAGCCTCCGTTGATCTGTTCATTATAGAGTTAGCCAATAGTCCTAATAAGAAGGTAACTACTGCTAACAAACCTGCAATTAACCAATGTTTCTTTTTCATCGCTGTATAAATTATATTTCGTTTTTTTTAATTTGTTGATTTTTCTCTGTTTTTCACCATATTATCGAGCCAATCAGGAGTGTTAGTTGGCATATTGTCAATAATAGGCACGGGGGAGTGAGGTGCAGCATTGAGGCCACGCACGCGGCTGTGAGGTACATCGCGGTGGCAGTCCCAGCATAGGCGCCCGTTGTCAGCGTGTGCCATTTCGGCAGTTACCTTGCCCGCTTGCACTTCGCTTACCAAATCGCTGTGGCAACGGATACAGTTCTCTTGCACTACCTTTTGACCAGGAGCGTGCATCTTGATGACTTGAGGCTCAAGCCGAAAGGTGAACATAGTAGCGTGGCGAAGCCCATCGTTCGCTTTAAAATAGTACTTGCGAAATATGTTGTCGTGAGGCACGTGGCAATCGTTACACACAGTATTCCGTCCGTGCGACGAGTGAAACCACGTAGCGTACTCAGGCTCCATAATATGGCAGTTCACACACGCCTTGGGGTCGTCAGACAGATAGGAATGCGCTTTCGAGATATAAAATATATATCCACCAAGCCCTATCAAAATCCCTACTAAGGACGGGATGATAAATCGAAACCATCGTCCTTTTTTAGTAGTTTTGGTGTCGTTTTTTATTGTCGCCATTATATAAAAAAATAATTTTTCGTGTCTTTTCGTTGCAAATGTAAAATGGTTTCCTTACATTTGCAAATGAAAATAAGGACACAACCCTATTTTATTGTTGTTCTAAATAAGAAGAACTATTCTTTTTACTTATTATCAACAACTTAACTCATTTTAACCGTAAAATATTTAAAAAACACTATACCAATGAAAAAACATTTATTATCATTTTTTGCTTTGGGCACCGCTTTCGCTTTATGCCCCTCTTTAGCAACAGCGCAGGTAGAAAATCCGCCTGCCCCTAATGAAGGTGTTCCTCCTCCACCACATCCTATGGAAGAGATGATGACACCCCCTCCGCCACCTCCTGCCGATAACGAGTTTACCCTATCGGCACAAATTCGTCCGCGTTTTGAGTACCGAAACGGGGCTTACAAACCTTTAGTAGAAGGTGAATCGCCTGCTATCCTTACTAACAACCGCTTGCGATTGAACTTCGACTATAAGCACTCCGACCGCCTACACCTATATGTATCACTACAAAACGTGAACGTCTGGGGACAAGCTCCACAAATCCAAGCCGTTGATAGAACAGGCGGGATGTCTGTTTTCGAGGCTTACGCCGAATTCCCTCTTGTGAATACCCTTAGCGCAAAAATAGGTCGCCAAGTCATTGCTTTAGACGACGATCGCATTTTTGGTTCGCTTGATTGGCATCCTGCAGGACGTAGTCACGATGCCGTGAACCTCAATTGGACACCTTCCGAAAAATGGACGCTCCGCGGTTTCTTTGCCTATAACCAATCGGGAAGCACCACTACCCCTACACTAAATGTCAATACCCCCAGCGGACAGCATTTTACCCCAGGTCTTGGACAGGATTACCAACACTTGCAAGCCCTTCACGCTCACTACAGCATCAGCGAAGCTCACCAGTTGTCGCTCTTGTTCGCTAATTTAGGTTACCGCACTGACGATAGTGCCGACCAAAATATGCAAACTTTTGGTGCGCACTACACCGGCAAAAGTAACCAATTGAGTTATGGCGCTTCTGCCTATATGCAAACTGGTAAAAACGCCTCTGGTGCCGACAAAAGCGCTTATATGTTTGCCGTGAACGCAGGCTACAAGTTCTCTCCTATCTTCGGTCTTACTGCTGGGGTTGATTATCTCAGTGGCAACGCTTCCGATGATACTTCTGGTAAAGACAAAAAATTTAACCCATTCAGCGGTACCAATCACAAGTTCTACGGCTTTATGGATTATTACTACGTAGGTTTCACTCCTGAGTATGGTTTGTTGAACCCTTACCTCACTGCCAACGTGCGCACTGGCGAAAAGAGCAACCTCAGCGCTACTTATCACTTCTTTGCGCCTGCTGCTAAGTTCAAAACTGACAAAACGTATGGTAACTACGGTAGTGAAATCGATTTGGTCTACAACCTAAAAGTACAACCTTACATCGGGTTACAAGTAGGTTACTCCACTTATTTTGCTAACGAGGGTACCAAAGCCCTCAAAGGTACTGCTAACCAACGCGGTTACCAAGATTGGTTCTGGTGTAGCCTAAACATCAATCCTAAATTGTTCTCAGCGATATTTTAATTTTGTTGAACTATAATAAAAGAGGTAAGAATTGCGTCAGCATTCTTACCTCTTATTTTTTTTACCATTTTTGCCTATAAAATAATCTCTAAAAACCCCTTTGCAACACTACACCCCCTCCTTATCTCCGCTTTTCTTTCATCTTACCTTTGTCCTAAAAAACACTCTGTTTCTCCCACATCGCTTTGTAAGTCGTCTCTCGTGCCAAAAGCTCTTGATGGGTACCTTGCTCTATAAGCCGTCCGTTTTTTAGCACCAAGATAGTATCGGAATGAGCGATAGTGCTCAAACGGTGAGCAATCACTATCAGGGTTTTACCTGTTCTTTTCAGCTCGTTAAGAGTTGCTTGTATCACCTGTTCCGAATCTGTGTCTAATGAGGAAGTTGCCTCGTCTAAAATTAGTATTTCAGGATTTTTGTAAAGGGCGCGAGCAATGGCAATACGTTGTCGTTGCCCCCCGGAAAGTTGTGAACCATTCTCACCCAAATGCGTTTGAAATCCATTAGGTAACTGCTCAATAAACGAAAGAATTCCAAGTTGTTTTGTGAGGTCTATCACTCGTTGCATATCAGGAAAATCTTCTCCAAAAGCTATATTTTCAATTACATTCCCCGAAAAGAGGTCTATTTGTTGAGGTACTACCCCTATAAGTGTCCGCAAAGAGTAATGCGATAAGTATTGTACCTCATAGTCTCCTATAGTTATTTTTCCACTGTTTACAGGGTATAAATTCTGTATAAGGGTAGCAAGTGTTGTCTTTCCACTACCGCTTTCTCCTACAATTGCCGTTGTTTTCCCTTTTTGAATAACACACGAAAAATCTTTAAACACTTCCCTACGTGAGCCATAACTAAAAGTTACGTTCTCAAAATTGATATTACCTATTTGTTCAGCAGTAAGTTCTATCTTATCTGTTACTTCCTCTTGTTCTAAATCCATTATCTCAAACAAGCGGTCAGACGCAATTAAGGCGTTTTGTATAGATTTATTCATACCTATAAGCTGTGAAACAGGACTCGTAAAGTACCCTATTAAAGCGTAAAACGATAACAATTCACCAGGAGTTATCTCTCGGTCTATCACGTAGCCAGCTCCTACCCACAAAAGTACAATGGTAAAAATTCGAGAAACAAACTCCGACGCATTCCCCGAAAACAAACTATTTAAGACCGATTTATAAATTGTTTTAAGCAAAGTGGAGAAATGTATATCCGTTTTGTTATTCGCGTAAATTTCAGCTCCGAATTGCTTTATTGTCTTTACAGCATTAAGCGATTCTACCAAATGCGATTCGAGCTCAGCACTCTCTTCCATCATCCGGCGTTCCACTTTTTTGTTAAGCCAATTCGTAATGATGTAAATACCCAAGTAAAACGGAATCACCAAAGCTACAATAAGCGCTAACTTCCAATAGTATGTAAACATCAGTGCAAACGAGAAAAGCACTATAAACACATTTACTACAATCTGAATAGACACATCGTTGATAAAAGTTCGTATTTTCACAGCGTCGTTCACTCGCGAAATAATCTCCCCCACTCGCATAGTGTCAAAAAAACGTTGTGGCAATTTCAGCAAGTGTTTATAGTAACCTAAAATAAGGTATTTATCTATCTTCTGCCCCGTTTGCAGGGTCAGTACCGACTTCATCACCCCTAAAAAGATCTGAAACAAAAGCAATACAATCATAATTACCGAAAGTAAGTTCAGTAAACGCCTATTGCCATCCACCAGTACATAGTCAGTAATTTTTTGAATGTAAATGGAAGTCGATAATCCTAAAAGAGTATAAAAAATAGCCCCTACAAGAGCTTGTAACAAAATGCTCCTATGCGGTTGTATCAGTTGGTAAAAACGCTGGTAAAGACTTGTTTTTTCATTGCGTTGTTCAAAATATTCGTTAGGTTCAAGTAATATCAGTACGCCTGTCCATATTTTAGCAAATTCCTCAGTAGTATAAGTTTCTATTTTCCCATAAGCAGGGTTCATTACCGAAATTTTCCCTTTGTAAATTTTATAAATAACCACATAATGTTGGTATTGTTCTTTGAAGATCGTATGAGCAATAGCAGGAAGAGGGGCTTGTGGTAAGTTTTCCAAGGAGGCTTTTACTCCTTTGGCATTAAAACCCATCTGTTCCAATCCTTGTATAAGTCCTAAAGCATTAGTACCTCGTTTATCTGTATGACATAGCTGTCGTATTTTAGCAATAGGCAACTGTAACCCATAATGTCCTGCCACCGAAGCCAAACACGCTGCTCCACAGTCACGCATATCGTGTTGCTTGATAAGAGTAGATAATTTCATAGGTAGCATATTAAATAAAGTGAGAATGAGTTGTGTTATTAGTAAATAGGGCAACTATATCTATATCTAATAACTGAGCAATTAAAAAAAGAGTCTTGACTTTTAGATGGCTATCCCCATTTTCTATTCTTGTGTAAGTAGAGAGGTCTATCCCTAATTTTTCAGCTATTTCTTCGCGTCTGTAGCGTTTTTCTTCTCTTTTTTGTCTGATTTTAACTAAGATTTTTTCAGTCCTTTCTGTAGCGTTTTGTATAATTTGTTCCATTGTGTAATTATTTTAATAGGACAAAGGTAGTAATAAAAATATAAATAGCAAAAAAAACTAAAAAAAGTATTCTCATAAAAAAAAAAAACTTTGTGTTGAAAATAATAAAATTTAATTCTTTTTATAAAGAAATATCGAAAAAATAACACTATAAAGCATTGACTTGTTGACAAATGCGTTTTTTGCACAAATTTTGTGCATTTTTTGCACTACACTTTTATGAAATCTGTTATATCTTTATAGCGAGAATTAAAAGCAAGTTGTGCATAGCTTTTCATACACTCAAAAACTAATTGTTACATTTTAACAAACTAAACAAAATGACAAAATCAATCAACAAACAAGTAGAAGCTCAAGGAGCGAAGAAATTTGACAGTTTTAAAGGTTTTCAAGAACTTAATTCTAAGGAATTAAGAAAAGTTGAAGGAGGAGGTTTTGGACCCTTTTATTGGGGGTTACTTAGATTCAATTGGGTTAGATTAAGTCCTGACTATCCTAAAGATAATTTTGTATGATTATTCTTATCCTTGCAATAATAGTAATAGATTTAATTTTAACTTCTTTTCTATGCTTGAAGTATAAAATTAAATTTTGGCAGTTAAAAAAGCTTTTAATTGCTTGGAAAAAAGAATTTGGATTTTAACTCAAAATAAAATAACAACTCAAGTACTATTTTTAATTCAACAAACTAAACAAAATGACAAAATCAATCAACAAACAAGTAGAAGCTCAAGGAGTGAAGAAATTTGACAGTTTTAAAGGTTTCCAAGAACTTAATTCTAAGGAATTAAGAGATGTTGAAGGAGGAGAAGGAGATGGATATCCTTTCTTTAAACTCACAGGTGCTTTAGATGGTATTCGCCATAATACCCATCTTTATCTTTTTGGATTAAAAATTTTTTAAACCTATTATTTAGGGCAAAGGCTTCTAGAAGCCTTTGCCCTTCATTTCTATTTTATGAAAAATATCTTATATCTTTTACTTTTTTATATTGGAGCTGTAAAAGCTCAAAACATCACACTTTTAGATAGCCTTACTCATTACCCTATTTCAGCTGTTGTTATAGAAAACAGCAAAGGTGAGATTAAGGGAATTTCTAATGATAAAGGACAAGTAAACATATCTAATTCATCAGATATTGTTTATACTTCCCACCTTTCCTATGAATCTAAAAAGTTAAATGTAAAAAATTTAAAAGAAAAACAAGAAATATTATTATCTCATAAAATCTATGAATTGCCAGAGGTTATTCTTAGCAAACAACAACCTGATTATATTTTGTTAAAGTGTTATATTCGCACTTATCAATATGCTGATAGCATTCCAATGTATTATACAGAAGGTTGGATAGATTTCTATCTTCCTAAAAAAGGAAATAAATTACAATATAACATTATTGCTATTAAAGCTTACGAAAACACAAAAAGCAAAAAATTACAAGTTCTTAAAAAAAGTCCTCTCTTTATGGGAAATAATGGTTTGTTCGACTTTATTGCTAATGAACATTTCCCTTTGGATAAAAATTATTCTCTGAAAAAGAAAAATGAGCAACAGTATAGCATTGTTTATCGTCAACAAGAAGGTGCAGGAAATATAGAAAAAAAGAATAATGAATACACCTGTTATTTGAATGCCTTATTCCCAAAGGATAGTATTAGGGGCTCTTTTGCTGGAAGAACAAATGTAATTAAGCATAAAGATGTCTACGAAAAATTTCCTGCAAGTATAGATTTTGAAGCAATTAATAGTACAGATTTTAGTATATATCGCTGTTTGATAGATATAAAAACCACATTCAAAAAAGACGCAATTTCTTTAACAAATATTTTTGAGATATATCCTTTCTTAAAGGAAGAAAAGAATAAATCCGAAGTGAAAAATGTAACTCTTAAAAGCGATTTTGGTAATTTTTTTCATTCCTTTAATACAACATATTTTAAGGACAAACAAACTCCTCTAGAGTTATCCTTGCCTTTTGAAAGTCTTTTAGAAAAAGATTTGGTTCTTTTACCTGAGAAAAAGAAGTAGCTTTCCTTTACATAAATTATTTTGTAGTAAAACTTAATTGTAATTAAATATGAAACTAACAACGTTATCATTATTTTTCTTTACTCTCACTGCATTTGCTCAAAGCAAAATAGTATCCAATAATGGCACACCCATCGAATATGTAAACATCGGTATTGTAGGCACTCACAAAGGTGCAATTAGTGATGCACACGGCAATTTCTCCTTAGAAAAATTACAGCCCAAGCCTACTGATAGTATTTACTTTTCACATATTAGTTACGAAAGAAGAGCTATTTGTATAAAAGACTTTCAGAATGATAAACCTATTGTCCTTACAGAAAAGGAAATAATGCTTGCACCTATAGATGTTTCAGCAAAAACAAAGCGGCTAAAAACTTTAAAAGGGAAAGGAGTTCGCTTTGTAGGGGCTATCCTATATTATACGCCTGAAGATATGAAAACGCAAGAGGAATTTCCTGAAACTATTGGTGATTTTGTGAATCTTAAAACCAATTGGGTTGCTACTGAATTTCATATTACTTGTATCAAAAATAACACTGAAAAAGCGGTCTTTCGCCTAAACTTTTTTCAGATGAACAATCAAGAAATGATTCCTTTGACTGAAAAACCTATCTATATCACCATTCCTAAAACTGAAAGTAAAATAGATGTAGTAGAGAAATTCAGAGTTCCTATCCCAAAAGGAAAAATATGGATAGAATTACAACCTATAGACATACAAGGAGAGGAAAAAGCTCGCATTGTTTTTCCAGCTTCACGTTCTTTAGGCTATGCACGCTACGATACTACTTTTGAAAAAATTCCTTTGGGTGCAGGACTTTCTTTTGCCATAAAAGGGTATGAATACGAAGTCGTAGAATAAACTTTTCTATTTCTTGTTTTTTCAAAATAAAGTTTTACTTTTGTAGCCAAATTATAAACACTATGTGGCTACGCACTTCGCTCTATCTAACCTATATCTATTACCGAAAACTTTTCCCAAAAGGAGATATCTTAACCATTGGGTTGCTGTTAGGAGTATTATGCTATGCCTTATATGCACTTTATCTGCATTATGAAAGTTGGCAATATGCACTTTGGAGTTTGCCCTTAGGAAGTTTTATGTATCATAATAATCGAAAAGATTTATCATTATTAAAAGTACATTCACATTATAGAGCAATTATCATTACTGAATATGTAATCGAAAACCTCCCTTTTCTCATTCTTATGCTCTTAAAAAAGGATTTTATAACAGCGGTTGCTATATCATTATCCTTCGTGCTCATAGGTTATTTACCTCAGAAAAACTTCACCCTAAAATATCCTTTCTCTCTCGCCGACCCTTTTTGGCATATTGCTTTTCGCAAGTATAAACTCATCTTAGGGCTACCCTTAGTTATTGCACTCATCATTATAGGAGCTGTTTATCAAAACCCTAACTTAGCTCTTTTTGCCTTAGCTCTTACCGCTTTCATCGGTTGTATCCCCTTTTTTGAAAGAGAGTTCAAAGCTCATATAAATGTTTCAGCCTATCGAGGAAAAGACTATTTATTACAGCAACTCAAAGCAGGAATATTGAATATATCCTTTCTTTTTGCACCTGTTTTCATCACTTACATCATTTGTTTTCACTGGCAATATACAGAAGTCTTACCTTTGTATATCAGTGTTCCTACCTTAGGTGTTCTTACCAAATACGCCTTTTGGAACAATTCTTTATGGCAAACTTTTGCTTTTTTAGCCGTAAGTATAGGTGCTATTTATATCATTCCAGTGATAGCAATCCCTTATTTTTGCCATTTAGCACTACAAACCATAAAAAGACAGCAATATGCTCAACATTTTCATTAAAGAAAAAAGTTATTCCGATAAACTAATTCTCAAAAACATACAGCTTTCTATTCCTCAAAACGGACTCTATGGGGTAGTAGGTAAAAATGGTGCAGGAAAAACTACTTTTTTCAAATGCTTGTGTAGTTTAACACCTTTCAAAGGGGAAGTAAGCTATCAGCAACAACCTTTAACGCCTCAACAAATCGGGTTTCTCCCTACCGAACCTTATTTATACGAGCACCTTACCGTAGAAGAGTTTTATAAGTTTTACAGCTTGCTATTGGATATAAAACCACAAAACACAATGCCTTTTGAAGTAAATAAAACTCTACTCATCAAAGAGCTTTCCACAGGAATGCGAAAAAAGTGTATTTCAATGCCGTATTACAAAAGCCCTACACCCTCTACATATTTGATGAACCATTTAGTGGTTTAGATATTACCTCGGTACTTCAAATCAAAAAATTGCTAAAAAAACTATCAGAGACTCATATCGTACTGTTCGCATCTCATATTTTAGAAACCTTATCAGATTGCAAAGAAATATACTTATTACACGAGGGAAATGCACAATTTTTTTTACCCTCAAATCTCAATAAAATTGAAGAATTTTTAAGTTTATAAAACTTTTTTAGGCTAAAAATTATTTATAATGAAACACCCTATCTATCTGTCTATCCTCCTACTCCTTACTACTGTAGTTGTTGCTCTGCCCTTTATCAAAGTGCCCATATCCGTATCGGCACGTGGGGTCATACGCTCTAATTTCGAAGATACAGAACTTACTGCTCCTGTGAGTGGTAGGGTAGTAAAGTGCTTTCTCTCTCAAAACAACCAAAACGTCCAAAAAGGTGACACCTTGCTCATTATCACTACAGAACTATTAGATACCCAGCGTCAGTTGGTCAATACTCAACAGCAAGACTACAACGCACAGTTACAAGACCTTACTACTTTAGTCTCTCATAAAAACACCCTCCTACAAACACAACAATACGCCCAAGAAAGAGCCGCTTTTTTAGAAAAAATAGGTCAGTTGCAAGCCCAATTATCTTTAGCTAAAAAGGAACTCGACCGTGCTAATCAGCTTTTTAGTAAAGATGTAATCGCTAAGGCTGAGTATGAAAAAATATACTATCGCCACGAAGAACTCTTGCGCCAAGTGCAAAGCACCCAGCAACAACAATACGCCCAATGGCAAGCTCAACGCACTGAGGTAGAACGCAAAATACAATCGTTAGAATCAGACGAAAAACGCATTAGCCAAGAGCAACAAAACTATGTGATAATAGCTCCTATCACTGGTACAATCACTCAATATAAGGGAGTTAGATTAGGTAATTTTCTTTCTCAAGGACAAGCAGTAGCTACTATTTCATCAGAACAAAACCTCATAGCCGAGTGTTTAGTTTCTCCTAAAGATATTGGTTTTATATATCCCTCACAAAATGTGCGTTTTCAAATAGATACTTACAACTACAATCAATGGGGGTTACTCAATGGTAGTGTGAAAGAAATAGATAAAAATCTTGTAGTAAATGAGCAAACAGGAGAAGGCTTGTTTAAAATACGTTGTGGAATCAGCAAAGGTTATTTACAACTGAAAAATGGCTATCGTGGTAATATAAATAAAGGAATGAGTTTTACAGCTCGCTTTTATCTTACCAATCGCACCCTTTGGCAACTCCTCTTCGACCGCACCGACGACTGGTTCAATCCTAATATAATTTAACGTTTACGCCTCACTTTTCTCTGCAACCACTGCGTAGTATCTATTCGTAAAATACCTTAACAAGGGTCGTAATCCTAATTTCTTCACGGGGTGCGTCCATTTTTCTCTATAAATAATACGAAAGCCCGCTTTCTCTACCAGCATATCCAATTGCCAATCCTCAAACTCGTGATAATGGCAGTCGCGCGGGTCAGACATATTGCGGTAAGCTTTGGCAAACCACAGGCGCAAAGGCACGGTAATGAGTATCTTGTCTGTAGGGATATTTTGCAAAACCGCTAAAGGGTTTACCAAATGCTCTAAGATTTCCAAGGCAGTAGTAAAGTCGGCTTTAAAGTCTTGCAAGGTAGTGGCTTCAAAATCCAAATCCTGCCCCGCAGTGTTGAGCACGGTATACCCCTCCTCTTTCATAATAGCTGAAAAAGGATTCTCTACCCCCACATCGAGGATAGTACTGCCCTGGGATGCATACTTTTTAAGAATACTCAAAGTCTTTTGATAGCGTTTTTTAGGAAGCGTTTTGTACATAATTAACAATAAGTGTTTTACCTTTTACCTCTTACCTTTTGCCTAACCTCAGTGTGCTTCCAGCCAGTTGTCTCCCACGCCTAAATCGGCGACAAGGGGCACGGCAAGGATAAAGGCGCTTTCCATCGCTTCTTTCACAAGAGGCTTAACAATGTCGAGCTCTGCTTTAGGCACGTCAAACACGAGCTCATCGTGTACTTGTAGCAGCATACGGGTTTGGAGTTGCTGGGCTTGTAACTGCTGATAAATGCGTATCATCGCTATTTTGATGATATCGGCGGCGGAACCTTGTATGGGGGCATTCACAGCATTGCGCTCGGCACCCCCGCGCACTACTTGGTTGTGGGAGTGAATATCGGGCAGGTAACGGCGGCGTCCTAGAATGGTTTCTACGTAACCGTGTTCGCGCACAAAAGCGATTTGCTTATCAACATACTTGCGTAGATTTGGGTAAGTAGCGTAATAGGTGTCGATGAGTTCCTTGCTTTCAGAACGAGAGAGGTCGGTTTGCGCCGAGAGTCCAAAAGCCGATACCCCATAGATAATCCCGAAATTCACGGTCTTGGCGTGACTGCGCTGTTCGCGGGTAACTTCTTCTAAAGGCACGTGGAACACCTTAGCAGCGGTGGCGCGGTGAATGTCTTCCTTGCGGAGGAAGGACTCAATCATATTGTGTTCCTCGCTGAGGGCTGCGATAATGCGGAGTTCAATTTGGGAGTAGTCGGCAGAGAGGAGCTGGTAATCGGCATTGCGGGCGATAAACGCCTTGCGCACCTGCTGACCGCGGGGGGTGCGGATAGGAATATTCTGCAAATTAGGGTTGTTACTACTGAGGCGACCTGTAGCAGCAACCGTCTGCATATAGGTAGTATGCACTCTGCCAGTGTGTTTATTCACCTCCAAAGGCAAGGCGTCTACATAGGTAGATTTGAGTTTCTGCACTTGTCGCCATTCCAATATATCGGCTACAATTTTATGCTTAGAAGCTAAGGGAGTTAATACTTCTTCGGAAGTAGCATACTGACCTGTTTTCGTCTTTTTGGGTTTGCCGTCAATCTTCAGTTTTTCAAAAAGAATATCACCCAACTGTTTCGGCGATGCCAAATTGAAGTTCTCTCCTGCTTGTTCGGCTATGGTGGCTTCAAGCTGTGCAATATCGGCATCTAAGGTCTTGGCGTATTCTTTGAGGAAAGGCACATCAAGGTTCACCCCTTCGCGTTCCATTGCAGCTAATACTTTGATGAGGGGCGCTTCCAAATCGTCGTACACCTTTTGGGCGTTCACTGGAGGCATTTGCGCTTTGAACACGTCTTTGAGCTGCCACGTTACATCAGCATCTTCCACCGCGTATTCTTTTACTTGTTCCAGGGGTACCGTGCGCATAGAGCGTTGTGCTTTGCCTTTACCGATAAGACTCTCAATGGTGATAGGGGTATAGCCCAAATAGGTCTCGCTGAGGATATCCATATTGTGGCGCATATCGGGGTTAAGCAGATAATGGGCTATCATCGTGTCGAATAGTGCCCCTTGTACCTCAATGCCATAGTTCTGCAATACTTTAATATCGTATTTCAAATTCTGTCCTACTTTAGCTATTTGGGCATTCTCAAAGAACGGACGGAATTGAGCGATAAGCTCCTGTGCTTCTGCTTTTTCTTTAGGGAAAGGCACATAGTGCCCTTTATGTGCTGACCAACAGAAAGAAATGCCTACCAATTCGGCTTCCAAAGCATTTACACTGGTAGTTTCGGTATCAAAACACACTTCTGTTTGTTGCAATAAGCTCTGCAACAAAAGCTGCTGTGCCATTGGAGTATCGGCTAATTGGTATAAGTGTGGGGTGTTACTGCTGTTTTTCTTTTCACTCACCAATTGCGGTTGCGCAAAGAGGTCACCTTGTACCGCAAACATATCCATTTGTCTATTCTTATTCACTACCGGTGTCGCTGGCACTTCAGGACGATAGGTCTTTAAAAAGTTTTGCAACAACTGACGAAACTCCAACTCGTCAAATATCTTCCCTACAGCTTCAAAATCGGGTTCTGACATTGCAAAATCGGCTTCGTCAAAGGTGACGGGCACGTCCAACATAATGGTAGCCAACTGTTTTGATAAAAGCCCTTTATCCTTGTTGTTCTCAATATTCTCGCGCAATTTACCTTTGAGTTGGTCGGTATGGGCGAGTAAGTTCTCCATAGAACCAAAGTCGGCAAGTAGTTTTTTAGCAGTCTTCTCCCCTACTCCTGGCAGTCCAGGTATATTATCTACCGCATCGCCCATCATTCCGAGTAAATCAATTACCTGCAAAGGGTTTTGCACCTCGAATTTCTCTTGCACTTCCTTCACGCCCCAAATCTCTGTTTCGTTACCCGAGCGCGCAGGTCGGTACATAAAAATATTGTCGCTTACCAATTGGGCGTAGTCCTTGTCTGGGGTCACCATATACACTTGGTAGTCTTGGGCTTCCGCTTGTTTGGAGAGTGTCCCAATGATATCGTCGGCTTCATAGCCTTCTTTTTCAATAATCGGAATATGCAAAGCAGTGAGAATTTCGTGAATATAAGGTATTGCCAACCGAATCGCCTCTGGGGTTTCCTCCCGATTGGCTTTATAGTCGGCAAAAGCTTCAGTACGCGCCACGCTACCTCCTTTGTCAAAAGCGACTGCCAAGTGGTCGGGGCACTCCTTTTTAATCACCTCAAACAAAGAGTTCACAAAGCCGAGAATAGCTGAAGTGTTCAATCCTTTGGAGTTGATACGCGGGTTTTTGATAAAAGCGTAATAGCCCCTAAAAATAAGGGCGTAAGCGTCGAGTAGGAAAAGGCGTTTTTTCATTTAACAGTTATTTTTATGGCGCATTAGGTTAGATGCTTCTTTCAGTTCCTCTCAAACCTAATCGTATCCATATTTTTGTGCAAAGGTAACAAAATAATTGTAATATCCGATTTTATTCGTACTTTTGGCGCAAATATAATCTAACCATTAATATTTAATCATTCATCATTATGAAAGTATCTGTAGAACTTACCTTCAGTCCGTTGCAAGATGATTTCGAGCAACCTATTATCCATTTCATTAAGAAACTGCGGGCCTCCGGTCTTATCGTACAAGAAAACCCGCTCAGCACCCAAGTCTATGGCGAGTACGCCCAGGTGATGAGTGTACTCACTACCGAAATAGAAGAAGCATTCGACTTAGTAGAACGTGGCTTGATGTACGTAAAAATTGTAAAATCGGATAGACACGAGTATAAACCGTTTTTTTAAGCAATAAGCAATAGGTCATAGTCGTTAGGTATGGAAGCTTTTTTCAATTGGTTTTTTAGTCAGTATGCAGGAGTCCCCACCCACTTAGTAGTTCTGGAAATCATCGGCGTGTTCTTTGGTTTCCTCAGCGTTTGGTTGGCTAAAAAAGGAAATATATGGGTCTACCCTACGGGCATTATCAGCACCGTGCTATTTGTCTATTTGCTATGGCACTACGTGCTCTGGGGCGATATGCTCATCAATGCCTACTATACAGCTATGAGCATCTACGGCTGGGTGCTATGGGCAAAGAATGCCGAAAATAACGTCATTACCATTTCCAAAACCACCCGTCGCGATTGGCAAATTTGCGCAGGTTTAGGGGCTTTTAGCCTCACTTTTGTTACGGTTGTATACTACTTTAAGCCTTATATCAAAAACAATTTCTCAATGGAAGGCATCACTTTAGGCTTCCACAACTTCCTCCCTACCGAATATGTCGATGTCTTTACCACTGCCATTTTCTTGGTCGGAATGTGGCTAATGGCTAAACGCAAAGTTGAAAACTGGCTCTTTTGGATTCTCGGCGACCTCATTTCAGTGCCTCTCTACCTCAAAAAAGGAATGCTTTTCACCTCCTTTCAGTACTTTTTATTCACCATCATCGCCATAATGGGCTATATCGAATGGAAAAAACACTTGCGCAACGAGACTGTGCAGTAAAGCGCATCGCTTTTGTAGGTCCTGAGTGCACCGGTAAAACCACCCTCAGCCGTATCCTTGCCGAGCGGTATCACACCGTATGGGCTGAGGAGTATATGCGCACCTACCTGCAACACAAGTGGGACACCCAGCGCCTCACCTGCACACCCGACGACCTGCTACCTATCGCTCGCGGACAAGTAGCCCTTGAAAACAAGCGTATTCAGCAAGCTAATAAATATCTCTTCTGCGACACCTGCCTGCTCGAGCTAATGGTCTATTCCTATCTTTACTACGGCGAATGCGAGCCGGAGATAGAGCGCACAGCCCTCATACATCATTACCACCGTATCTTCCTTACTTATGTCGATGTCCCTTGGCAACCCGACGACCTCCGCGATAAACCCCACGAACGCGAGAGCGTATTTGCCTTTTTTGAGCAACATCTCAACGCTCACGGCATACAATACCATATCCTAAAAGGCACTTTAGAAGAACGCATCGCCCAATGCACTAAAATCTTAACAGCATAACCCCCCTTACAAGCCCCCTTTTTCCCTTCACTAATTCCCCCTTTGAAGGGGGCTAGGGGATGTTTCTTCCATTTTTTCTCGCATCCTCTCCATCGCATCTCCCCCTTTGAAGGAAGTCCGCGATAGCGGAGTATGTGAGAGGGGGGATGTTTATACAATATTAGGCACAGCTGAGTATGTGTATTAGGGGGAGGTTTCCTCCATTTTTTCTCGCATCCTCTACATCGCATCTCCCCCCTTGAGGGGGGCAGGGGGGATGTTATCCCACTTTTTCCCGTCGCCTTTCCGTCACTAATTCCCCCCTTGAGGGGGGCTAGGGGGATGTTTTCTTCGTCCCTCGTCCCTCGTTCCTCATCTATTTCCCCCTATTGCCTATGGCCTAATGCCTATTGCCTCTTTCTTTTCTTTCGTCTCGAAACCCTGTTTTTAGCATTATTAGCATTATTGTATTACAGTATGAATCAATTACTTATACACCCTTTGTATAACAATCGTCCAAGATTCGTATAAGCTTCCTATAAGCTTTGTATAAGCTAAGCATACCCATTTTACCTTTTACCTTTTATCTTTTACCTAAAAACACCCTTCCGAACTTCTCCGTTTCCTTCCGACAGCTCCAATACCTCATTTTCCGTCACATACTCCCCCTCAACGAGGTAGTCTGCGAGAGCAGAGTATGTGAATAGGGGGGGAGGTTATTTCACACTGCTGGCGCGAGCTTATTGCTCGTGTCTCATTTGCTAATTCCTCCGTTTCTCCAACAAGTCCGAAATGTCCGACGAGTCTGACTCGTCCGAACTCCTCCAACCAATCTCCCCATTAACGCCCGTGTGGCTCACACCGTGCTACGACCTCGTACCATTCTTACCTTTTACCTTTTACCTTCAATATTAGCATTATTAAGCATTACTTTTTGTCAATTAAAAAATATTTCGTACCTTTGTACTATCTTTTAAACAGTAACACACTATGAAAAAAGAACAACTCGAACAAATGAAAGACGGTAAGGGCTTTATCGCAGCCCTCGACCAAAGTGGCGGAAGTACCCCTAAAGCCCTTAAACTTTACGGCGTGAATGAAGACCAATATAGCAACGAAGACCAAATGTTTGACCTCATTCACCAAATGCGTACCCGCATCATCAAAAGCCCCGCTTTTAATAGCCATAAAATTATCGGCGCTATCCTCTTCGAACAAACTATGGATAGAAAAATCGACGGTAAATACACCGCCGATTATCTCTGGGAAGAAAAACACATAGTACCCTTCCTAAAAGTCGATAAAGGCTTAGAAAGCTTAGATGCCGACGGCGTTCAGCTAATGAAACCCATCGACGGTCTTACAGATTTATTAGAACGTGCCAACGAGCACCATATCTTCGGTACCAAAATGCGCTCAGTTATCAAAAAAGCCTCCCCTGCCGGTATTGCACGCGTAGTCAAACAGCAGTTTGAGGTAGCTATGCAAATCGTAAAAGCAGGACTCGTGCCCATTATAGAGCCCGAAGTAGATATCAATATCCCCGATAAATCTCCTGCCGAAGCCATCTTGCGCGATGAGATAAGAAAATACCTCGACGCCCTCCCCGATACTGCTAACGTGATGCTCAAACTCTCTTTGCCCACAATTAACAATCTCTACAAAGAGTTTACCAAGCACCCTCGCGTAGTACGTGTCGTTGCCCTTTCAGGAGGCTATCCAAGAGAAAAAGCCAATGATATTCTTGCAGAAAACAAAGGCGTAATCGCAAGTTTCTCTCGAGCACTTACCGAAGGACTCACCGCTCAACAATCCGAGGGAGAGTTTCACGACACCTTAGCTCGCACTATCGAAGGCATTTACGAAGCTTCAATTAAGTAATCAAAAAAAACAGATTGCCCCAAAAACCCTATTTGGAGCAGTCTGTTCTTTTATTATTCAAGAAGCTGTTTGAGTTATTTTAAATATTATTTTGAGGTGCAAATCTGTGGCTTTCTTCACCTTTAGGTGATAAATCCGTGAATAAATATACAGATTATTTAAATTTGTTAATAAAATCTGTGTAATCTGTGTAATCCGTGCGAGATTTTAAAATAAATTTTAGATACAGAAGTTAATTCAAAGAACCTCTAATATGAATCAAGAGTTAAAAAATAATTATCACTGATTTACATCTCATTGCCGTTTTTGCATCACATCTCCCCCCTTGAGGGAAGTCAGCGAGCTGGCGTAGCTGAGTATGTGAAGGAGATGTTTATAATCAATTAATTCACCTCTTGATTCGCATATTCAAAAATATTTTATATCTTTGCCACATCTTAACTAAAGAACAGCAACCTATGAAAGAAGAATTAGAACAAAGTTTAGTAGCTCTCGCTACCGAAATCATCGCTAAACAAGGGAAACTTAACCTCACCGAACTCAATAAACAAGCTCATAGATTAGCTGAAAAAACCACTATCTTGAGTTTCGTAGACCAATATTATCAAAGCTTAGGCGCTAAAGAAAACCGAAGAGACTCTATGATGAAAAAAGTATCTCATTTCATCGATGAAAATCAAGAAAAAGATATTTTCAATATCAAAGTAGAAGCTACCGAAGTACAACCTATTACCCTTAAAGGACAAACAAAAGAAAAAGCTTCGTTTGTAGCAATGGAACCAAAACCCGTTCAAAAACAAACTACAAAAATAGCGCAACCCCAAGTAGAAATACACCAGCCAGAACCCGAATGGGTACAACCTCAAAGAGTCAATAACTCTCAGATAGACTTTGCTATTGAGCAACCCCAACAGGTAACCCAACCCGAACAGTTCATAGAACAACCTGAGTACACCGATGAACAACGCATCTTAAAACAAAGCCCTTCTTTAGAAGAGTTCATCTCTCAGTCTAAGCACACCGTATTCGATAAAAAAGAAACTGACGAAGATATAAAACCCGTACAATCTCTTAACGATAAGTTAGGTAAAAATGCTCAAATAGGATTGAACGACAAGTTGGCTTTTGTGCAAAAACTCTTTTTTGGTAGCGAAAGCGAATACAACAAAGTAGTAAAACACATCAGTGAAGTCAATACAATGCAAGATGCTGTTTTATACTTAGAACAAGAAATTAAACCTACTTACAACTATTGGAAAGGTAAAGAAGAATACGAAGAGCGATTCCTTAACCTCCTCCTCAAACGCTTTGAAGTGTAATGAGTAAACTCTATCTCATTCCCACCCCCATAGGCAATCTCGAAGATATTACCCTTAGAGCTCTTCGTTTGCTTAAAGAGGTCGATATCATCTTGGCTGAAGATACACGCACCAGTAGTAAGCTCCTTAAGCACTACGATATCCATACCCCTATGCAAAGCTACCACCTGTTCAACGAACACAAGGTGGTGGATAGTTGGGTACAACGCATCAAAACAGGTACTACCGTAGCCCTCATTACCGATGCAGGAACTCCCGCCATTTCCGATCCTGGCTTCCTGCTCACACGTGCTTGCCTTGCCGAAAGCGTAGCAGTAGAATGTCTTCCTGGAGCTACAGCCTTTGTGCCTGCCTTGGTAAACAGTGGTTTGCCTAACGACCGCTTTACCTTCGAAGGTTTTTTGCCCGATAAAAAAGGTAGACAAACACGCCTAAGCCAGCTCTCCTCTGAAACTAAGACAATGATTTTCTACATCTCCCCTCATAAACTTCTCAAAACCCTCACCGATTTTATCTCTACTTTTGGTGCCGACCGCTTAGCAAGCCTCTCTCGTGAACTTACTAAACTACACGAAGAAACCCAACGTGGCACCCTCCAAGAACTATTCGATTTTTATAAAGATAAGAATATTAAAGGAGAAATAGTACTAATTATTTCAGGTAAAAAATGATTATTCTTCATATAGAAACTTCAGGGCTTAACTGCTCGGTAGCTTTATCAAAAGATACTTATATTATAGCCGAACGATTTCAGAATGCAGGAAAGTTTACGCATTCGGAGAACTTGCATCTCTTTATTGAAGAGGTGATGCAACAAGCCTCATTGCCTCTTTCTGCTATTGATGCTATAGCGGTGAGTGCAGGTGCTGGCTCTTACACTGGTTTGCGCATAGGTATTGCTACTGCCAAAGGACTTTGTTTTGCCCTCAGTAAACCTCTTATCGCTATCCCTACCTTACAAGTATTAGCTCATCAAGCCAAAGCTGATTGCATTATCCCAATGCTTGATGCACGCCGTATGGAGGTCTATACGGCAGTATTCAATAGTGATTATGAGTTTGTGAAGCCTACTGAAGCTAAAATCCTCGATGAGCATAGTTTTCAAGAAGAATTAAGTAAAGGGAAAGTAACTTTTTTAGGGGATGGCAGTGCTAAGTTTGAGGCTATTTGCAAACACCCTAATGCTGTGTTTATATCTAATGCCTTCCCCGAGGCTAAAGATATGATTCCGTTTGCTATAGAAAAATACAAAAAACAAGACTTTGAAGATATCGCTTATTTTGAACCTCAGTATTTAAAGTAAAGGTCAATGCCCTACAATTAGAATTTCATCATCGGTTAGGAGCTGTTCGTTTCGGAAACGCAGCAGTATTTGGGCTACTGTAATAGTATCTTTTTCACAATAGGTAGCAATGCGGTCTACATCGTTTTCGTTATAGAATACATCGCGTACTTCACTGCCATTGATATCGTCTTTAGGAGAAGGTATTCCGAGAATGTGAGCTAAGAGTTTCAGTGAAGAAAAATGTTTATAGTCGCCAAATTTCCACAGCTCAAGTGTATCGAGATGAGGGATTTCCCAAGGTTTTTTGCCAAATAACTGTAGCTTTTGTGGGATAGCAATACCGTTGATAATCATACGGCGTGAGAGATAAGGAAAGTCAAATTCTTTGCCGTTATGAGCGCAGAATAAGTTATTAGGGCGTGAAAAGTGTTCTTCTACCAGTCGTACAAAATCTCTCAACAACACATCTTCTTCTCCTGTAAACGAGGTAACCCTAAAAGTGCGTTGCTGATGTCTAAACGAAAAGTAACCTACTGATATACATACAATCTTCCCAAACTCAGCCCAAATGCCAGCACGGTCATAAAATTCTTCAGCAGTAAATTCATCTTTACGTTGATAACGAGATTTTTCTTCCCACAGCTCTTGTTCTACTGTTGAAAGTTCATCGTGTTGTTTATAAAGTGGTACTGTTTCGATATCTAAAAATAGAATATCTTCAAGATTGATTTTATTGAGCATTTTTACTGAAATTCAAATATCAATTAATATACTACATCGTATCATTTGCTTGTGTGTCCTAGCATCTTCTCCGCTTCATCAATATACTCATAAATATCTGAAGAGAACTCACTGCCTTCGGGGGCTTTACCTGCGGTGTGATGTCCTAAACGTACAATAATAACTTTATCCTTGGGATTGACAATCACATATTGCCCTAAGTGTCCGCGCATCATAAAATAGTGTGTACCTTTATAATCTAATAACCACCAACCATAGCCGTATTCAGGACTTTCGGGAAATCGTGGTTGTACTGAAGTGGCTACAAAAGTAGAATCAAGCAGTTGCTCACCGTTCCATTTCCCGTAGTCGCGGTAAAGTTTGCCGAGGCGTGCAAAATCACGGGCATTGGAAGCAATACAGCAATAGGCTTTTTCGAGTCCGCTTTCCTTACTATCTAACTGCCAAAGGGCATCACTCTCACAACCCATAGGTTGCCAAAGGCTTTCGGTAAGATACTGGGTAAGTGTTTTTTTCGTAGCTTTCTCGAGCACCATTCCTAAGAGAAAAGTGTTGCCGCTGAGGTATTTATACGCCTTCCCTGGTTGTTCTACAATCTTTAATTTTAGCATCTTTTCGCGAAAATGCTTATCAAAATAAGCACGGGTAGTGATTGAAAAGGGATTGTAATACGCCTCATCCCAGTCGAGCCCTGAAGCCATAGAGGAAAGGTCGCCTACGGTGAGTTGGGCAGCGAGTCCGCTTTTGTATTCAGAAAAAAAATCGCTTACTTTTTGGTCAAGACTCTTGATATAGCCATCGGCAATAGCCTTGCCAAGTAGTGCCGATACGTAGCTTTTCGCCATTGAAAACGAATTGCTTTTGCTCTCGCTATTATAACCCTCAAAATACTGTTCGTGCCATATGCTATCGCCTTTGATGATAAGAAAAGCCACAGAGCCGTATTTTCTATGAGCGTTTTGTAGTTCAGGAGTTTCGGGTATTTTGTTGTAATCTGCTGAAAGAGTCCAAGGTTGAGGCTGGGAACTTTTGGTAATCGTCCGGTTATCGAAATAGGTGTAATCATCAAGAAAAGTAGTAGTGTGTCCTGTGCCATAGACCATTGCCACCGCTTTTAAGATATAGCCATAACCCGCTACGTAAAGTGTTCCAATAAGCAGTAAGAGTACAACCGTAAAATTAATGAGAAACTTTTTCATTTTAGTTTGATCTTTTAATAGTGATTACTACGTCTATTCTTCATCGGGTAACAAAATCGTTTCACCTGTTTCAGTTTCGTACATTACGCCGAGGCGTTTGCCTTTTTTCTGAGTCGTGGAAGCATCGGGGGTGGCGCCTTCTACGGTTTTGTACTTGGTGATTTTCTGTCCTTCGCGACGTAAGATTTCCATATCATCGCCTTTTTTCTTGACGATGGTAAAATCTTCACCAGAAAAGAAATCGGCCATATTAAGGTTCATCACCATCGATACCATTAGGGCAACGGCAAAAACCATTGCCACATCAAAGAGGTTTACCACCACGCTTAGCGGGTCGGTATCATCGTCTCTAAGTCGGGAAATACGTCGGTTTGTTTTCATTGTTTTGCATTTTGGGTTAATACACGGCTCACGTACTCGAGGTTGTTGATTTCCTTGGCGTACCAACGTTGTTTGAACTGCAAGGTTACCAAGCCTACTAAGCTGATTACCAAACCTACCACCGTAGTAGCGAATACCACTTGCATATTGCTGGCCATTTTAGAAATGTCGCCGGTGGAAAGACCTGTAAGCGCGGGACTCATTGCGATGAGCGTACCGATAAGACCTAACACGGGACCTACTTTCGCCAAGAGTTTGGAGGTGGCGATGTCCTTCTCGCCCTCATTCTCAAAGTTGGATATCATATAGTCATAGTAAGCTTCATCGGGCTGATGGCTGAGGATATCGCGCAGGTATTGGGTGTAGAGCGCGTTGTCGCGTTCGGGCAAGAGCGCTTTGAGCTGTTCGGCGCTCTCAGGAGTGAGGGTGCGAATGGCTTCGTTCAGTTGTTTGTCGTTCTTGTACTTAGTGATAAAGCGGTTGTAGAAACTGCCTACCAGTAGCAAGGCGCGCACGAAGAGCACCAAAAGAACGATAATGTCGGGTATCAGAAGGCTATCGGATACCAAGAAAAGAATTTTTGAAATTTCAGACATTGTTATTTGTTAATTGTCAATTGTTAATTGTTTCATTGCCATTTCGTAACCATATTCAAAAGCACGGTCGAGGTGGGTGGTGTCGAGTACGCTTATATCGCTGAGGTTGTGCAAGAGCAGGTGGTCGCATTTCTTGAATTTGCGGTTGTAATTGCCGTCCATCGTGATGTTGTAAATACGTTGCATAAACTGGAAAGAGTTGCTGAGGTCTTTCTCGGTAATCGTTTCCAGCGGATTAACAAAGCTACCGATGATGGTATCACATTGGTTTTTGAGGGGTTCAATAGGGAAATTGTTCAGCAACCCACCATCGCAATAGAGGCTATCGCCTATTCTTACGGGTGAAAAGTAAGGAGGCAGGGCAGCTGAGGCAATCAAAGGTTGAATGAGTTCTCCCTTGTTGAAATACTGCACTTTGCCGTTGAGCAAATTGGTAGCCGTAACGATGAGTGGCAGTTTGAGTTCTTCAAAAGTAGGACATTTGAAATGCTTTTTAAAGAACTTAGTATACTTAGCGCTATCCACTAAACCTACTTTTCTAAAGGTGAGCATCGACCATTTGAACACGGGGGTATCTTTGAAAAACTGCGCCATATCATCGGGTTTTACCTCACAAGCATAGAGGGCACCTACAAGAGCACCGCCACTGGTACCTGAAATAATAGACGGTTCCAAGCCTTTTTCTTCCAAGGCTTTGAGCAACCCAGCGTGTGCTAATGCGCGCACGCCACCGCCTGAAAATACTAAACCTAACTTCATAGTCCTCACCCCCTCCGTTCTCCCCCTCCCCGAAAGGGAGGAGGAGGGAATCCGTAAAAGGGGATTAATTCTTAATATAATTTATTACTGTTATAATATTACCTTTCTTTTCTCTTCTCAGCTTGCCCCCTCTCCTTGGGAGAGGGGAACGGGGAGAGGACTCTAAATTAACCAAAACGCCAGCATTGCACTTACATACGCAATGGCTGTCATAAACAAGAATTGTACGGCTGTCCACTTCCAACTGTTGGTTTCCTTGCGTACTACGGCTACGGTGCTGAGGCACTGCATTGCAAAAGCGTAGTAGAGCAATAGCGAAATACCCGTGCCTAAGGTATATACAGGCGTACCATCAGGACGCACTTCAGCACGCATCTTGGCTAAGATGGTTCGCTCGCCCTCTTCGGCTTCCGTGTCTAAATCTTTACCCAAGCTGTATACCGTGGAGAGCGTGCTGATAAAGACTTCACGGGCTGCAAACGAAGCTACTACCCCTATACTAATCTTCCAATCGTAACCTAACGGACGAAATACAGGTTCTATGCCCTTGCCTATGTAACCTAAAAAAGAGTATTCTAACTGTTCAGATTCAATGTAATAGGCTTTCTGCTCCTCCGTCCATTGTTGTTCTTGAGCTAATTGTTCCGCTCGCTGCTCTACATTGTTGTACTTTTCACCTGTTCCGTGAGAGCCTAAGAACCATAATATAATTGAAATAGCTAAGATAAACTTACCAGCACCCATCACAAAGCCTTTGGTTTTCTCATAAACGGTGATGCCCACATTGCGCCAAAGCGGAATTTTATAATCAGGGATTTCAGCAATAAAATAACTGCTGTTCTTCTGCATTTTTAGTACTTTGTCCAAGACGAAAGCCGAGAGCAAAGCTACCGCAAACCCCAAAAAGTACATCGCAAAGAATGTCCACGCTTTATAGCTAATCCATAAAAAATCACCCTCAGGGATCACCAAATTGATGATAATAAGATACACGGGTAAGCGCGCCGAGCAGGTCATAAATGGTGTTACCAATACGGTAATCAGGCGTTCTTTCCAGCTCTCGATATTGCGGGCAATCATCACGGCAGGCACCGCACAAGCTGCTCCTGAAATCAGGGGTACTACGCTCTTGCCACTGAGGCCGAACCTACGCATCACATTGTCCATCAGGAAGACTACACGGCTCATATAACCACTTTCTTCTAAAAGCGAAATCAGCAAGAACAACACTGCTATTTGGGGAATAAACACGGTAATACCCGCAATACCAGGTAGTATTCCGTCGATGAGTAAGTCGGTAAGGGCTCCTGCGGGGAGTTTAGTAGTCAGCCATTCACCTAAAGCATTAAAGCCGTTCTCAATCCACTCCATTGGGTAGCTCGACCAGTTAAACACCGCTTGGAAGATGAGTAACAAGATAACGGCAAACACCACATAACCAAAGAAAGGGTGCATCAAAAAGCGGTCAAGGCGTGTGCGCAGGGTCTGTGCTTGGCGCTGACTAACTGTATAGGTATTTTTGAGTACCTCATTGATAAACTGATAACGGAAGATAGTTTCTTTTTGTTGACGACGACGTTGTTCGCTCTCACTTTGTCCAAAACTCATCGTCTCTAAGCGCAAGAGGTCTACGCAAGGGCTGAGTGGCAATTCTTTATAACTGAGAAGCTCCTGTTTGAGTTGAGAAATGCCTTCGCCTGTGCGAGTGCTGGTGAGTACAATTTTGGTGTGTAGGCGTTGTTCTAAAGCAGGTATATCAATGCTGATGCCCTTGCGTTGCATCTGGTCAGCCATATTCACAACCAGAATGGTAGGTAATCCAAGGTCTTTTACTTGGGTAAAGAGCAAAAGGTTTTGCTTGAGGTTGTCCACCTCACACACCACCACCACCTCATCAGGAAAAAGCTCCTCTTGACGGTTCGTAAGAATATTCACTGCTATTTGTTCATCTTCTGACGAAGCATTGAGACTATAAGTCCCTGGCAAGTCGATGATTTCGGCTTGCACAGCGTCAGAAAGTTTACAGTGTCCTATTTTCTTTTCAACAGTAATCCCTGGGTAGTTGCCCACCTTCTGGTCCAAGCCAGTAAGAGCGTTAAAAAGAGATGTTTTACCAGTATTAGGGTTGCCCACAAGGGCGATTTTTAAATTTGCCAATTTGCTAATTTTCTATTTTTCTAATTGTATTGCTTTTGCCATATCCTTTCTAATAGAGAGATACGCCTCATTCATACGAATATAAATCGGGTCGCCAAAAGTTGCTTTTTGGAGTACCTCCACCTCGCTACCTGCATAACAGCCCAAATCTATCAACTTTTGAGATATTTTTGTAATATCAAAGTCTTGTATAACTCCTTTTTCTCCCTTTTTTAACTCCGCGACAGTAGTAACACGGTTGTGCTCTTCTTCCATAACGATTATTATTTAGAATGATTTTGCGTGCAAAGGTAGTAAATAATTTTAATACTACAATACCATAACTGTCAATAACAACTGTAATATCTATAAAACAAAAGCTTAAACATTGCATTACGCTAAATGTTTAAGCTCCAAGTTATTCTCCTTCTCAATTCTTTTATCTTGTAGTATATTACCCATATGGCTCATTTCGCCCATAGTCACTACAACCAACCGTATCTCAGTCCGTCGTAATACACCCCTGCCTATTATCTCCCCATATATATCAATAAAATACTGATATCCGCTGGCGATACCCCACTAATACGCGAGGCTTGTGAAAGTGTCGCAGGACGTATCTTCTTCAGTTTCTCGCGTCCTTCAAACGAGAGGGATACAATTTTGTCATAATCAAAGTTATCAGGAATGCGCACGCTCTCTAAGCGGTTCAATTTATCGGCGTTGTTGCGCTCCTTTTCAATATAGCCCGCGTATTTTACCTCTACTTCAGCACAGGTTTTTTCTTCTTCGTTGAGGTCATTTTCTTTAATATAGTGAGCAATGCGCGGAATGGCTTCAAAATCGGCAAGGGTAACATCAGGGCGAGAAAGCACTTTTTGTAGTTTGTCGCCTTGCTTCATTGGCGAAGACTCGTATTTTTCCAATATAGGATTCACTTCCTCGGGGGTTACGCTCAGTTCTTTAATATAAGTAATAAAAGCGTTCACCTTGCGGTCTTTAGCCTGCCAAGTGCGGTAACGTTCTTCGCTTACGGTACCTATCTCGTAGCCCAGTGGCGTAAGGCGACTGTCGGCATTGTCTTGTCGCAATAGCGTGCGGTATTCGGCGCGTGAGGTAAACATACGGTAAGGTTCTTCAGTACCTTTGGTAATCAGGTCATCAATAAGAACACCTATGTATGCTTCATCGCGTTTGAGCACAAAAGGCTCGCGTTCGCGCACTTTCAGCACCGCATTCACCCCTGCCATTAGTCCTTGTGCTGCCGCTTCTTCATAGCCTGTTGTTCCGTTAATTTGCCCAGCAAAGTACAAGTTTCCAATCAGTTTTGTTTCGAGCGTATGCTTGAGTTGCGTAGGCGGAAAATAGTCGTATTCTATGGCATACCCTGGACGTAAGAACTTCACCTTCTCAAAACCTGCTACCTGAGTAAGTGCTGCGTATTGCACTTCTTCTGGTAGAGAGGTCGAAAAACCATTCACGTACATCTCTACCGTGTGCCAGCCCTCGGGCTCTACAAACAGCTGGTGGCGCTCTTTGTCGGCAAACCGATTGATTTTATCTTCTATCGACGGGCAATAGCGCGGCCCCACTCCGTGGATAATCCCTTGAAACATCGGTGAGCGGTCAAAGCCTGTGCGCAGTATGTTGTGCACGCACTCGCTGGTGTAAGTCATATAGCAATCCTTTTGCACCGCCAGCGGTTGCGTCTCAGCAGAAAAAGAAAACTTTTGCGGGTGCTCATCGCCCGGTTGCGGAATCATCTTGCTAAAATCAAGCGAACGGGCATCCACACGCGGAGGCGTACCCGTCTTCATACGCCCTGCTTCAAAACCGTGTTGCACGAGACATTCGGTAATACCGTGTGCCGCGGGTTCACCCGCACGACCACCGCCAAACTGCTTGAGCCCTATGTGCATCACCCCGTTCAAGAAAGTACCATTGGTGAGCACTACACTCTTCGCCTTGATAGTAATCCCCAACGAAGTCCGCACCCCCACTACCCTACCCTTCTCAATGAGCAGGTCATTCACCATCCCTTGAAATAGGTCAAGCGTGGGCAAACTTTCCAATTGCAAACGCCAAGCCTCTGAAAAGCGCATACGGTCAGACTGTGCACGCGGACTCCACATAGCAGGACCCTTCGATTGGTTCAGCATCTTGAATTGGATAGCCGTTTTATCAGTGATGATACCCATATAGCCCCCCAGTGCGTCAATTTCGCGCACTATTTGCCCCTTAGCAATACCACCAACGGCAGGGTTGCAACTCATTTGGGCGATATGTTGTAAATTCATAGTGATGAGTAAGGTACTAGCCCCCATATTGGCAGCCGCAGCAGCCGCTTCTGCCCCTGCGTGACCCGCACCCACTACTATCACGTCATATTCAGTTGTAAACATTTGTTTAGGTAAGAGTTAAGAAGTAAAAGATAAAAGTGAAAGAAACTCTCTTAACTATTCACTCTTCCCTTTTCACTCTTTAAAAGTTTATACAGCTCCTTGATGCTCTTTTCAAAACGCTTAACCAGCTTAGCATTCGATACCCTACTGCGCAACTGAGGTTGTTCATACCAAGCCGTATCAGCTCCCGCCCTACTATGGCTCAGCTCCAACTGGTTGTCTATATTCACAATAAAATAATAATCAGAAGGAAAATAAGCGTCTTTCTCATCAAAGAACACTATAGCCTTCGGTAGATAAAAATCACCGTATTCATACGTAGTGTGAGGCTTTTCAGTATTCCACACTACAGCATACTTAAAACCTTTGGTATTGTTCCAAAAAGCCAAGGTCGATGTCTTCTGAGGAAGCTCAAAAATCTGCAAAGCATCTTCAGGAATAAAAGCACTGAGTTGTATGATTTTATTGAATAAATCAACGGTAATCACCTCGTTCTTCAGCGGGTGACCGTGTAGTTTCCTCTCTCTATAATAGATTCTCGGCATAACGATTCAAAGTCTTTTTTAAGTGCGCAAAGGTACAAAATAAAATCATAACTAAAAAATCATACGCTAAAAATAGTATTTTTTCCCCCTCTAAATACCTTTTTACTGCCATTTTACCAATAACCCTACCCCCCACACAGCTTCTTTTATTTTTGCACTACGTTCTCTTTTCACCCAACCTCGTCCCCTCTTTTGTCGCTACATTCCCCCTCTCTGAGGGGGTTAGGGGGAGGTTTTTTTTCGACACAACTTTGCCAAAGTTTCTACTCGCCCGTCGTGCTACGACCTTTGGCAAAGTTAAATAACCTTTTTCTATCTCTACACTCCCCCTTATCAGATTTATCAGATTTATCCGACCTCCCATCCATCTCCCCCTATTGCCTATGGCCTAATGCCTATTGCCTCTTCCTCTTTCTTTCGCCTCGAAACCCTGTTTTTGGTATTTTTGGTATTATTGTATTACAGTATGAATCAATCACTTATACGCCCTTTGTATAACAATCGTCCAAGATTCGTATAAGCTTCCTATAAGCTTTGTATAAGCTAACCATACCCATTTTACCTTTTACCTTTTATCTTTTACCTAAAAACTCTCTTCCGAAACACTTCGTTTTTTTACAACACCAATATCCCATTTTCCGTCACTACACTCCCCCTCTCCGAGGGTTGGCCACGATAGCAGAGTAAGTGAGTAAGGGGGAGCACCCTTTTCCGTCACCACCTCCTCCCTGTCCGACTGGTCTGACCCGTCCCCTGTCGCTTTTACATCACATTTCCCCCTTTGAAGGTAGTCCGCGAGAGCGGAGTATGTGAATAGGGGGGATGTTTTCTCACTTTGAGGGTTGTCTGCGATAGCAGAGTAAGTAAATCAGGGGAGGTTATCTCCTTCAGCCTCCTCAGAGCTTCTCTGAGTTTCTCCGAAAAGTCTGATCTGCCTGAAAAGTCCAACAAGCCCATACCTCAACTTCGCTTATACAAACTTAAAACCCTCATAAAACATACTTTTATAGCATAAAAGAAGAATAGTCCAAAGTGTTAAATAAAGTTAAATTTCACAGAAAGTTATAATGTGTAAAATATTTGATAGACGCTAATTATTACCCTCTATATATCTGAAAATAAACTTCTTACAAACACATTTCAAAAAATTGAATAAAAAGCAGTGTTTTGGGGTAATTCATTGAAAATATCGCAGTAAAATTAGTAAAATAGTGAGAATAATTCAACGTTTTAGTGAAAATAGCCTCATTTTATTCAAAAAAATAACCTCAAAAAATTATACGCAATTCATTATTTAAAACAGAAATTTTTACACATAAAATTTGCTTTTATAATATTTTTTTCTGAACCTTTGCAAAAATTATTGAACGAAATATATAATAGCGATGAAAGAAAAATTGATGTACGCACTGTTATGCACTGTGCTGTTCTTTGGTGTTGCCTTTGCCCAAGAACGCACCATAACAGGGGTAGTAAAAGATGAAGCAGGCACTCCACTACCCGGTGCCTCAGTGCTCGTAAAAGGCTCTTCTCAGGGGGTCGCTACCGATTTTGATGGTAAATACTCCATCAAAGTAGCTAATGATAGAGCTATCCTCGTCTTCTCCTCATTAGGGGCTCAACCTGTAGAACGAACTGTAGGCTCTAATAAGGTAATTAATGTTACCCTTAAAGAGGAAGCCCAACAACTTAAAGAAGTGGTGCTCACCGGTTACCAAGAAATCAACAAAAAACTCTTTACCGGTAGCTCTCAAACCCTCAAAGCCGATAACATCAAAATGGACGGCGTAGTCGATGTAGGTCGTATGATCGAAGGTCGTTCCGCCGGCGTGAACGTACAGAACATCTCTGGTACTTTCGGTACTTCACCTAAGATTACCATTCGTGGGGGTTCCTCTATCTTCGGCGATACCAAACCTCTATGGGTGGTAGATGGCGCTGTGCAAGAAGAGGTAGTAAACCTATCCTTTGAACAATTAGCCTCAGGTGATGCTTCTACCCTCGTGAGCTCCGCCATCTCAGGTATCAATGCAAACGACATTGAGAGCATCGAAATCTTGAAAGATGCTTCCGCCTTGTCCCTCTATGGAGCACGCGCCCTCAACGGTGCCGTGATTATCACTACCAAAGGCGGTCGCAAGAATATGAAAACCCAAGTAAACTACCAGCTCGAAGAGTCCGTACGTATGATTCCTAACTACAATCAGTACGACATTATGAACTCTCAAGAATCAATGGGCATCTACCGCGAATTAGAAGAAAAAGGCTACTTCTCACTTTCTTCCTATACCCAAGCGCGCTACGGTGGGGCTTATAACATAATGTATCGCGCTATTGATACTTATAACCCTGCTACCGGTCATTTCGGATTAGAAAACACCGAAGCCGCTCGTATTGCTTTCTTGCGCAAGTACGAATATGCCAATACCGACTGGTTCAAAACGCTCTTTCGTCCCTCACTTACTCAAAATCACACTGTGAGCCTTTCTGGTGGAGGTGAAAACGCTACGGTATACGCCTCAGCGGGTTTCTTTGTAGACCCAGGTTGGACGATTGCTGACCGTGTGCATCGTGTTACAGGTAACCTAAAAACATCTTATAACCTTTCACCTAACGTAAAGGTGGGTATCCTTACTCAAGGCTCTATCCGTACCCAAAGAGCTCCTGGTACCTTCAACCGTTCAGCTAACACAGTAGATGGGGGTTACGACCGCGATTTCGATATCAACCCCTTTAGCTATGCGCTAAACACAACCCGTGCTTTGCGCCCTTATGGCGATGATGGTCGTAGTTATGAGTACTACAGCTTCAATTATGCCCCTATGAACATTCTCAACGAACTCAACAATAACTATATGGATTTGAATGTACTTGAGTATAAAATTCAAGGGGATTTAGAAATTAAGTTAGCCAAAGGTCTCAAATACAACTTCCTTGGTTCAGTGCGCCACGTAAAGAGTTCAAACGAACACTCTATGAAAGAAAATTCTAACGTAGTAGGGGCTTACCGCGCCAATCGCACCACCGTGATTGCTAAAGCCAACCCCTTCTTGTTTGAAGACCCTGAAAATCCGGACAGAATTCCACAAGTAGTATTACCTAACGGAGGTATCTATAAACTTACCGAGAATAACCTCCAAAGTTACTACTTCCGCAACGCGTTAGAGTACAAAGGCTTATTTAAAGATGTGCACGATGTAAAAGTGTTCTTAGGACAAGAATACCGCCATACCGACCGCGATAACCAAACTTTCACCGGCTATGGTTATCAGTTTGCACGGGGAGGTACCGCCTTTACCGATTATCGAGCTATCCAAAAAGCAATCCAAGATAACTCTCCTTATTTCGAAAAAGGCTTTACTAAAGAACGCGGTATTGCTTTCTTTTTGCAAAGTACTTATAGCTACAAACAACGCTATGTATTTGCAGGAACGCTTAACTACGAGGGGTCTAATCAATTAGGTAGAAGCCGAAGCTCTCGCTGGTTACCTACTTGGAACGCCAGTGTACGCTGGAATGCCTCTAACGAGAAATTCCTTGAAGATAATAGCACTATCTCAAACCTCGCTTTCCGTCTTAGCTATGGATTAATTGCAGGTTTGGGTAAAGCGAGTAACGCATTGGCTATCTTTAAAAATCAGGTATCTAACCGTTATAATCTCAACGATAGAGAAAACACCATTTATATAGACGAACTTCAAAATACCGAGCTTACTTGGGAAAAAGTGTACGAAACTAATTTCGGGTTAGAACTCGGATTGTTCAAAAATCGCGTAACACTCTCAATGGACTTGTATCAAAAGAACTCTAAAGACCTCATCGATTATGTACGTACCTCTGGTATTGGCGGCCAATTTTACAAATTGGCGAACAATGCCTCTATGGTAACCAAAGGTATTGAGATCGCTTTAGACACTAAAAACATTAAAACTGATGATTTTTCTTGGAATACAGGTATCAACTTTGCCTATTTCAATCAAGAAATTACATCACTTACCTATCGCCCTAATGTGTATAGCTTAGTGCGTGAAGTAGGAAGTAATGTAGTAGGAGGAGCACGTAACACCTTGTATTCTTATGATTTCATAGGTCTGAACAATAAAGGCTTACCTTTGTTCAATCTTCGTGATGGTAGCACTAAGTTTGACGATATCGATTTCCAACAAATCGATAATATCTTAAGCTACCTAAAAAAAGAAGGACCTGTAGAGCCTAATGTTACAGCTGGTCTGTCTAACACTTTTCGTTATAAGAACTGGGAACTCTCTGCCTTGATTACTGCTCAAGCAGGTAATAAGCTCCGCAAACCCGCTCAATACGATGTTGATTACAATGATTTAAGTGTATTCCCTAAAGAAATGCGCAACCGCTGGGTAAACCCAGGTGATGAACGCACTACCAATATCCCTGGTATTGCATCTGCAAGAACTATATATGAAACAGGATTAAGAACTCTACGCCGTGTGTACAACGCTTACAACTACTCTACCGAACGTGTCGTAGATGGTTCATTCGTGCGTATGAAAAACATCTCACTTTCTTACAGCTTCCCTAAAGAAGTGTTAGAACAATTGAAGGTGAACAACCTTACTTTGCGTTTACAAGCAACCAACCCTTTCCTTATCTATTCTGATAAGAGACTTAACGGTCAAGACCCTGAGTTCTTCCGTTCTGGTGGGGTAGCTTATCCAGTAACTCCTCAATATACTTTTACTATCAATCTTGGAATCTAAAATTGTGAGCAAATGAAAAAAAATATATATATACCTATCATAGCTCTTGTTTTGGGACTTTCGCTCAGCTCTTGCGACAAGTTTCTCGACGAAGTGCCCGATAAACGTACAGAGCTTGATACCCCAGAAAAAGTACAAGAACTATTGGCAACAGCTTATCCCAATGCCTTGTATGCAGAGTTCAGTGAAACAATGAGTGACAATGCAGGTGATAAAATTAGGTTTTCACCTACCTCTGTGCTCAACAACCAAATGTATGCTTGGGAAACGAATACCGAGAATAATACGTGGGATACCCCTCCGTACTATTTCTATGCAGCTTATCAAGCTATCGCTGCCGCTAACTACGCTTTAGAAGCTACTGATGCTCTTAAAGGAGATACTAACTACCTCAGAGGAGAAGCCTTGGTGGCTCGTGCCTATGCACATTTTATGTTAGGTGTACTATGGTGCAAACCTTACAATCCTGCTACAGCAAGTAGTGACTTAGGATTGCCTTATGCCTCTAAAGCTGAAAGAAAGGTGTTCGAAGTCTATCGTCGTATTTCTGTAAAAGACTATTACGATGCTATTGAAAAAGACCTCACTGAAGGCTTACCTCTCATCGATAATACAAAGTATAGCAAACCTAAATTTCACTTTACCAAAGAAGCCGCACACGCTTTTGCAACTCGCTTCTACTTGATGAAAGGTGATTGGGATAAAGTAATAGAGCACGCCAATGCTGCATTAGGAGCTAACCCCGAGAACAAACTTCGCGATGTAAAAGGACAGCGTTCTCGTACCTACGCACAACAAAGGTTGCTCTACGCCTCCTCCGATGAACCTGCTAATGCTTTGGTCATAGGAGCAGCTTCTCGATATGCAAGAGTTTTTGCCACTAACAAATATGGTCTAACCTTAGAAAAATCTAATGAGGTTTTAGGTGATGCAAAACACCCTTTGAATAGCTACAATGCCACTTGGGCTTATCCTCTTTATGGAGGAGAAGACCTTCGTAACTTTCCTAAATTTCAAGAATATTTTAGATATGAAAATATTTCTGCAGGAACTGGATATCCTTATGATATGGCTGTACTTCTCTCTTACGATGAAGTCTTTCTAAATCGTATGGAAGCCTACGTGATGAAAGGTGAAAAGGCTAAATTCCTTACCGACCTTATTGTTTATTTGAGAAAAAAAACACAGCAAAACATTCCTAATACCTTTGCAATAACCGAATCGGATATGAATGAGATATACCAAGGGCAAGGTACTGAGTTTGACCCTGTCTATACCCTCTCTACTGAGCAGCGTGAATGGTTGCAATGTGTATTAGATGTCAAAAGAGCTGCTTTCGTGTTCGAAGGGTTGCGTTGGTTCGACAACAAACGTCTCGGTATGAAAATCGTTCACCAAAGAGGAGACGAAACTTTAGAACTTACTAAAGACGACCCTCGCCGTGAACTGCAAATTCCTGAAGATGCTATTTCTAATGGTATCACTGCTAACCCTCGTTAATTGTTAATTATAAATTGCTAATAATATGAAAAAAATATATATCACAGCAGTGTTAGCTTTATCATTGGCAGCCTGCAATAACAAAGAGACTCTCGATCCTGAGAGCGTAATCCAGCCTCGTCAAACGGCTAAAACCGCATTGGATACCTATATCTATGACAATTTCCAGCGCCCCTATAACATCAACGTTACGTATAACTACATTGATGCTGATTTTGAAATGGGAAAATACTTTTATCCGCCTACCGAAGCAAAAGTACAACCGATGCTTGAAATTGTAAAAAAAGTGTGGATTGATGCCTATACCCAAGTGGCAGGACAAGACTTTATCAAGACTGTTGCACCACGACAAATTTCCCTTATTGGAGGTTACAACGTAAATAGCGATGGAACTATCACCCTTGGGTTTGCTGATAGCGGTATGAAAATTACCCTTTTCAATGTCGACCAGCTCGACACTCATAACCACACTGGCACTCGTCAGTATTTCCATACTATTCAGCACGAGTATTGCCATATCATCAACCAGAGGAAACCTTACTCCGAAGAATACGGTAAAATCACTCCTTCAGGCTATACCTCTAACTGGTATAACGTGCGATTAGCCGAAGCTAATAGTAAAGGCTTTATCACTCCTTACTCTATGCTGAATGATATAGAAGATTTTGCAGAGATGACCTCTGGAATGCTCAGTATGAGCAGAACCGCTTGGAATGCCAAAGTGGACGCTATCCCTGAGGAAGGAAGAAATCTTATTCGCCGAAAAGAAGCCTTTGTAGTAGACTATTTTAAAAGCGAATGGAATATTGATATCTACGAGCTTCAAGAGGTAGTAGAAAACCAAATGTTATCTGTATTACAATAAAACCTGAAACACGATGAAAAAGTTATTATATTTATGCACTATTGCTTTAGCACTTTTTGCTTGCAAAAAAAACGACCCCGACGATCTTTTCGGCAAAACCCCCACGCAACGATTCCAAGAACAAGAAGCTGAATTGCGCAGTGAGCTTTCCTCCCCTCAACAAGGTTGGAAGTTGGTATATCATACCACTAAAGATTTCGGTAAATTCGTTTTCTTAATGAAATTTACCCCTGAAGGTTTTGTTACAATGGCTTCCGATGCAAGACTGCCAGGAACTCCTGAAACCAGTAAATACGAAATTAAATGGGGACAAGGTACTTTGCTGTCCTTTACTACCAAAAACTATCTTCACGAACTTTCTGATGCGATGCAAGGAATACCAGGAGTAGGCTATGCAGGTGATTTTGAATTTATATACTTTGGTAAAGAAGGTAACAAACTTAAATTTAGAACTCAACGCAAGAAGACCGAACAATTTGTCTACTTTGAGCCTGCTTCTGCAGAAGATTGGGCAGATATCGAAACGCTTTCTAAAAATGTAAACACATTGGAAGAAAATATTGACAAATACTATTTTAAGGTGGAGAATAATGGAGTAACCACTTACTATAATATGGAATATAACAGCAGAAACATAGTTCTTGCTCCCTTAGCAAACCCTGATGCCATTTTGAGAGCAACCGTTTCATCCAGTAAAGCTGGGATTACTTTTAGTCCAACGATTACTTTAGAAGGAAAAACCTTTACAGAGTTAATTTGTGATAACAGTACTACACCGCCTACTTACAAAGCTACCGTAGATGGTGTAACCGCTGAAATCTTTTACTCACAGACTATTCCTGATGAGTTTATTAGTGATGATTATAAGGATATTGGAACTAAATATAAAGAATTACTATTCTTTGGAGACCCTTTAGCTGAGTATAGTTCAGAAACATTCATTCAAAATGTCTTGAAAATAAATGACACTAAGTCATTTAGTAGAGTTTATTTTGTTTTTGACAAGAACACAGGAAAATGTGACGTTACATTACTTTATTTATTTCCTAACAAATCTAATTTATCTAGAATTGTTTATACATACGATTACGAATTTAAAAATAAACGTTTGTATTTGTCAAATCCGCAATTCACAACGAATGGCACTACAGATATTGCTCTTTGGAGAGCTTCAGAGAATGCCGATGTTTTTGCAAAGGTTACTTCAGCTATCAATAACATTTTGTCTGCCTCTACTGAAGGCTTTTATATAGAAAAGTACCCACGAACTATTAAGTATACTAATACTATATATTCATTATCAAGTCGTAGTATACCAACATTCTCTTTTCTTGCTTATGCAAGTAATTAAAAAAGAAACGCATTAGAGACTACAAAAAGTAATCTCTAATGTGTTTTTTTAAATTCTTATACTAACTATATGAATAAAATTATCCTTATAGTAGCTACAATTTTGCTTATCACCCATATTTTTTATGAGCCATCAATAATAGGTATTAGTGCCCTATCATTGGTGATTATAGCGACTTTTTGGAGAATAAAAAAACTAAACACAAAATGAAAAGTTATTATTATTATCGTTATTATGCGCTACTGTTAGTGCTTTTGGTCAAGAAAAACAAACTGCTAAAGACAGTATCAGTATTCCGTATGAAAAATGGTCGTGTCAGTTTGATGCGGGTTTAGGAATTGCGGATATGGTAAGCCGTGATTTTGAAATGAGAGGTAACTTGTTGCGCTTGCAAATGCGATGTCTCTACGCTCCTGAGAAAAACTTCCGTTTGGAAATAGGGTTTGGGGGTAGTGAATTTTCAGCAGGAGGATTCCAGCAAAGTGAAAGTGATTATGCAATGCTGAAAGTGCATACTCTTGAAGTGCCTGTGCGGTTAGCGGTGGTTACCCCTGTAAGCCGTGATATTGCTATGGTTACGGGTGCTGGGCTTCAATTCAATGCCCCTTTGTGGCGACAGTTTAAAACTCAAGACGTGAACAATAAGGGTTGGATAGGGGGTACTCTCAACCTCGGTGGTCATCTTTTTGGAGGAATGGATTTTTACGCTACTGATTCGAGCAAAATAGCAATTTATGGTGAAATAGGAGCTTCTTTTTGGGGCAAAGGGAATTACATTACTAAGACCTACGCTGCAATTAACGTTAGCTATATTTATATGTTTTAAGAAATCGTAAGTTATCGGAAGGACGTTTTTAGGTAAAAGATGAAAGGTAAAAGGTAAAATGGGTATGGTTAGCTTATACAAAGCTTATAGGAAGCTTATACGAATCTTGGACGATTGTTATACAAAGGGTATTTAAATAATTGATTAATACTATAATACAACAATGCCAATAATGCCAAAAATAGGGTTTCGAGACGAAAGAAAGAGAAAGAAGCGTTAGGCATTAGGCAATAGGCAATAGGAGAAAATGGACGAATGACGAGGGACTAAGAAAACCTCTCCCTATTCACATACTCTGCTCTCGCAGTGCACATACCCAGCTGTGAGCCCTCGCTGGCTATCTCCAAAGGGGGATGTGGTGATACGAAAGGAGAAAACAGTATTTTGCTAATCAGAAGTAATGATAATCAAAAAGAGAGGGGAGGCAGTTTGTACAAACTGCCTCCCCTATTGTTATATAAAATAATAGCGATGGGATTTTACTATAGTTTAAAATACTTCTCTAAACTCTACTTCTTTATCGGTTTTGTTTACAATGAGTATTTCAGAAGATTGGGCTGTATAACCTAAATCTTTACCTTCATCAATGGTGTATTTTACCAAAATACCGCCTGTAAGGGTGGTCTCGAGGGCTTTTACAGCTATTTTTACTTCCTTATTACTGGCAGGAGCTACGATAGCTAAAACGCTTTGTTTGCTAAAATCAATAGCGGTAGGGCGAGCCGTCATAGTAGTAGCGCCTCCAAAGATGCGGTCAAAATCAGCTTGTGAGTCGATTTTTAAAGTTTCTACTTTTGTATTTTGGAAAGTGTTATTCACAAAATAGTTCTCAGCAGGAGTGTAGCTCACAGCGTTTTTACTGTTGCCACAACTGGCGAGAAAGGTTGCTATCACTGCCATACTTAGGATAAGTTTTTTCATTATTTGTGAGTTTTTAATGCTAAACTGCTAACATATTGGCAAAAACCGTGCCAAGACTATAAGAGGTCGCGTGCCATAAGGCGTTGCATACCTATTCTTTTTGCTGCACGGTCACCTTGTAAGCCGTGCAAAAACACCCCTAAGCAAGTAGCTTCTACAGCTCTATAACCTTGGGCACGCAAGCCAGTGAGCATTCCGGTAAGCACATCGCCACTGCCTGCGGTTGCCATTCCTGCATTGCCTGTGGAGTTTATCCAATACTTTTCTCCATCGGTTATCATCGTATACGCACCTTTGATGAGGAGTATTACTTGGTGCTTTTTGGCAAAATCTTTGGCTTTAGCGAGCTTGTGTAAATCGTCGTCCCATTTACCTATAAGGCGCTCTAATTCCTTAGGATGAGGGGTAAGAATTGCGTTTTTTGGAAGGTATTTCAATTGTTCAGGGTGTTGAGCGAGGATATTTAGTGCATCGGCATCTACTACAAAAGGCATATCGGGGTATTGCTGAAAAAGAGCAAAAAGCGAGGAAGCGGTTTCGGTATGCGTACCCCAACCGATACCCACCCCTATGGCAGAGGGCACAAAAGGAATTTCCATCTCTTTGTAGTGCTTTTCTTCGTTACAGGTGAGCACCATCGCCTCGGGGAGTGCTGTTTGCAATACTGCATAACCACATTGTGGAATAGCTACTGTAAGCAGTCCTGCTCCTGCGCGTAATACAGCTGTACCGCTAAGTACTACGGCTCCCATTTTACCATAGCTACCTCCTACAAGCAACGCGTGCCCATAAGTACCTTTGTGCGAAAAGGTAGCGCGTGGACGTTGTAATTGCTGTATATCGGCTTCAAGGTAATAAAAATCGGGGTGAAGAGTGTTTAAAAATTGCTCATCTAAACCTATATTGAGCACTTCCCACTTACGAATATAGCGCCCTGTGGAGGGAAGAAAAAAAGGTAGTTTTGGGGTTTGAAAGGTGAGCACTTGATGAGGGTGTACCCAAATTTCCTCGGGCGATGGGATACGTTCAGTAGGTAGCCCTGAGGGCATATCTATACTTAATACATAGCTGTTGGAGTTGTTTAGTGCATTAAATATTTGTTGTAACCATTCAGGTGCAGGGCGATTCAGTCCTATGCCAAAAACAGCGTCTATCACTATCTTACCAAAAGTAATGTTTTTTACTTGTTCGGCTCGTATTTCAGTAATACTAATACCTTGTGCTATTAAAAGCTCTTTGTTCTTTTGGCAATCAGGTGAGAGATGTTCGCTAAGGCAGAGTAAGTAAATATTCACTTGCCAACCCTCAGCAATTAGCATACGCGCCAGAGCAAGACCATCGCCACCGTTATTGCCCGTACCCGCCAAGACGGTAACCGTCCGTTCTTTGGACAGGTGTTCTTTCACCCATTCAAAGAGTTTGGTTGCGGCACGTTCCGTCAGTTGCCACGAGGTGATACCTTGTGTGGCGATAGTGTGCGCATCGGCATCGCGCATTTGCTGTGTGTTTAGAACTTTCATACCTCTAAAGTAAAAAGATATTAGTAAATCACCGAATTTGTTAATCTACTAATTTTCAAATTTCCTAATTAATTTGCTTATGTGACTCACTCTTAATTCTTATTGGGTTTATAGAGTGATTGCTTAAAGAGCTCATCGGGTTTCATTGCTAAAATTTTCAGCATAGATTCCTCTTTGTGGTTTTTAGCATAAGCCTGCACTATGCGCAGCCCTATAAATCTACCTATTTGTCCAGGGGATTCGTTATCCAATTCTAAGTAAAACTTGGAGAAAGGTGCTGGATACAAAAAGCGAGAGAGCAACTTCTTATCTGTTTGATATAGCAATTCATTTTCTATAAAATAACGCCATATTTCGGCTTCGTTTGCCTCAGCCCAAGCGTACTTCTGCGCATCGTAACGCAAGAGGTCAGCAGGTGTCTTTTTAGGTAATAATTCACTTTCTAAATAAAGCTTTTTACCCTCATAAATCATATTGTCTAAGAAGGTAAGGTGCACACCACGAGGGACGAGTTTATCGGCAAAAGCGTCGGCTACATCTATCACAAGGTTTTTCTTGTCTAAGTCGGCACTGATATACTTATCCATATCTTGATAGTATTTGTGTTGAGCACCTAAGTAATTATCAGTACCGATAAGTAATAAACTATCGGCATAAATCACTCGGGTTTCATAAGCCACCCTACTGATGAGCATTACTACCTTAGGAGGTTCAAACTTTGGAAAATAGTACTTAATATGCTGAAACAGATTCTTAATTTCTTTCTTTTCAGTAGAGAGTGTGCCCACACTCTTTTCAATTTCACCATACAAATCGGCGTAATGCAGATTTGCAAAAGCAGGAATATCGGGGAAGATAGAGCCTTTGCGTATCTCACACCACTCCTCGGGGGTAACGCTCTGGGTAAAGAAATAAGGATATTTTGCACTTAACTCTCCCATCTTTGCATCGGGAGTTTTCATAAAGAGCGAATCAAGACGTATCCAACTAAAATCCATCGGAATTGTGGCTATTTCTTTTTCTTTTTTGTCGGTACAAGCCATTGCTATTAGCAGACCTGTAAAAATAAGTACTTTTCTTATCATAGTATAATATTATTAGTTGTCAGATAATTGTCAAATCGACAAATCTGCTAATTTACTAATCATTCACTTGCCATTTCTCTTCCTCTAAGTTCAACTGTCGGTGAAATTCGCGTATTTGTGCTTCGTCAATACGCGGGTTCTTGTTCAGCTCTCTGAGGAGTTCGCGTTGGTGTTGCAAAATAGCGATGTACTTAGCGCACACTTCGGGGGTGGTGCTGCAAGACGGCGTATCAAGTTGGTACTGCCATATATCTTTTTGCGTTTGCAAGAGAAAACTATCGGTAATACCTTCTTTGTAATATTCTTTCATATAGTCTAACGCTCCTTGCGCTAAGGTTTTACGTATGAGGCTTTCGGCTTCGGCTTCTGGTATATGGTCGTCAAAATCGGGAATTTTAGCCCAACGTATGAGGGCAGGTAGGGTAAGCCCTTGGGTTACCAAGGTTACCAATATCACCACAAAGGTAATGTACAATATCAAACTGCGGTGCAGAAAAGGCTCGCCATTGTCCAAAGTAAGCGGAATTGAGAGCGCTACCGCCAGCGAGAGCACTCCGCGCATCCCTGCCCAACCGAGCACCAAAGGTACTCTCGCTCCATAGGTGCGTTCATCGGCTACCGTGATAAATCGTTTCATTATTTGGGTGATGAGTACTGCTCCATAGGCACTGAGCATTCGTACCACTACCAATACACCTGTGATAAGCAATCCGTAGCCTGTAGCCGTCCATAGGTCAATCCCCTCCGCTTGTACATCAGCGAGAATTTCGTTCAGGTCGAGCCCTATGAGCATAAAGGCAAGTCCGTTCAGCACAAAGCCTAACAAATCCCACACGGCTACCCCTTTGTTGCGAGTGGAAGCTGCTATAGTTGAGTTCAAGTGAATAGACATATACATACCTCCTGCTACTACTGCCAACACGCCTGAGGCTTGCAATTCATTGGCTATTATATACATCACATAAAGCGAAATGAGGGTGAGCATCACGTCCATATTGGCATCGGTGGGCAGGAACTCGTGTAGTTTGCGCATTACCCACGCAATGGCCAACCCTATGAATGAACCACCAACCACTACCCAAACAAAATTCAAAGCCATTTCACTCCACACCAGCTGACCCGTAGTTACTACCAAAGCCGCAAACCTAAACACGATTAGTGAGGAAGCATCGTTCAAGAGGCTCTCACTTTCAATCATCGTACTAATCCGGTTAGGCACTTTCACAAATCGCATAATAGCAGAAGCACTCACCGCGTCGGTAGAGCCTACCACGCCCCCCAGCAAAAAGCCTAAAGCTAATGAAAATCCTGGGAATACCATATTGGCGACCCACGCCACCGCAGCCGCCGTGATAAATACAACAATAAAGGCAAAACTAAAGATGATGCGTCGCCATTTCCACATCTCTTTTAGTGATATAGAAAAAATATCGGCATAGAGCAGTGGTGGTAAGAAGATAATAAGCACCAAGTTCGGGTCGATAGTAATCACTGGCATATTGGGTATAAAGCTAATCGCCAGTCCGCCAAGTACCAAAAGAATAGGGTAAGCTACCTTAAGTCGGTTTGCTAACATTATCAGTAGCATAATCGCTACCATCAAAAGTAATAAGTAAGGAAAGTATTGAACCATTTAGTTGTTATATGGGGCGTGTTGCCTTTCGCCCTTGTTAGAATCAAAGTGCAAAGGTACGGCGTAATTAGCAAATTAGCAAATTTGCCTTTTCTCATTAGTAAGAAAAAGGTTGCTCAGCGTCTGCTAAACAACCTTCGTCATTCGTAATTCGTAACTCGTCTCGTTACTTTTTCTTTTTCTTGTCGAAATTCACCGCACACGAGTCAATTTCCGATACTCGCAACGTATTCACCATTCCTTTGCCTTGCATTGGCATTGATACGAGGCTAATCATTATGTCGCCCATATCTACATAGCCTTTTTCGTTGGCAATGTGGTTGATGTCCTCAATAAGCTCATCGGTAGAGACAAAGCGATCGTAATAGAAAGTAGTTACCCCCCACAAGAGGTTCAACTGGGTGAGGATACGCTTGTTGGCCGTAAAGATGAGAATGTGCGAATTAGGGCGATAGGACGAAATGCGGAAGGCGGCATACCCACTATTCGTTAATGAAGTAATCACCTTAGCGTTGGTATCGTTTGCCATTTTAGCCGCGTGGAAACATATCGTATTGGTCACATAGCGCAACGAACGGATAAAAGGTGTAACCAATGGCACTTGAATGAGGTTAGAATCTTCCACACTCTTGATGATACGGGTCATTTGTTGGATTACTTGTACAGGGTATTTACCTACAGAAGTTTCACCTGAAAGCATCACAGCATCGGCACCGTCCATTACTGAGTTCCCTACGTCGTTCACTTCCGCACGAGTAGGGGTGAGACTGTTAATCATACTTTCCATCATTTGGGTAGCGATGATTACAGGGATGTGGTGTGATTTGGCTTTGCGCACCAATTCTTTTTGGATGAGTGGCACTTCTTCAGCTGGGATTTCTACCCCAAGGTCGCCACGGGCTACCATAATACCGTCGCAAGCAGCCATAATCTTATCGATATTCACCAAAGCTTCTGGTTTTTCAATCTTAGCGATGATAGGAATACGGTGACCGGCATTTTCCTCGATGAGGTCTTTTAAATCCTGAATATCTTCGGGGTGACGTACGAAGGAGAGCGCAAACCAATCTACATCTTGGGTAATCGCAAAAAGGGCATCGCGCACGTCTTTTTCGGTAAGGGCAGGGAGCGAAACTTTGGTGTTAGGCAAGTTTACGCCTTTTTTAGATTTCAGCGGACCTCCTTGTACTACTACGGCTACTACCTCATCTTCACGATTGGTCGATTCCACTTCAAAGATGAGTTTCCCGTCGTCTAACAAGATGCGTTCACCAGGATTTACGTCCATCGGGAACTCCTTGTAGTTCATATAGGCACGTTCTTTGGTTCCCACGAAAGGTTCGCCAGTAACAAAAGTCACGCGGTCGCCAGGATATACCACTGCGTCGTCTTCCATTACGCCCACGCGGAGTTTAGGTCCTTGAAGGTCGGCGAGAATAGCGGTATGGAAGCCGTATTCTTCGTTGATTTGGCGGATCATCTGCACGCGAGTGCGCACATCGTCATAATCGGCGTGTGAGAAGTTGATGCGAAACACGTTCACGCCTGCCTCCATCATATCTTTTATCACCTCAGGACTCTCAGTAGCAGGGCCTAAGGTAGCTACAATCTTTGTTTTCTTTGTATTTAACATTCTTGAAAAATCAATTTATATTTTTTATCTATCGTATCAATAGCTATTTCTCGAGCAGTAGTGGCAGGCACTTCACGAAGGCTATTTAAAATTTTTGACATATCCAAACGCCCCTCAGTATCAATCTTCAAAAAGTAATCCACCTTCTTTTCGTTCTCAACCAAATATTGCACCTGTGGCAACTCGTCAAACAACCCCATATGAACACTATCCGTGAAAGTATCTTGTAACCTATTAGCTATACAATGCCAAGTAACATCGGCAGAGGTGTCCTCCCAAGTGTAATATGAAAACTGTGCTCCTGAAGGCATAGTCAAACAATCTTTCCCTCTTGTCTTAGCCAACTGCAAGTGTAGCGTTTTGTTTAAGAAATATGCCAGCTGATAGTCTTCCAAATGGGTATGAAGAGCGATAAGTTTATAATCGCTGAAAAACTCTGTCGATAATCTCAGTTTTGCCATAACCACTCATTTCGGGGGCAAAGATACAAAACAATTCACAATTAACAATTACCAATCAACATTTTTAACACCATAGCTCTCTTACTATCAAAACCGTATCCCAAAGCCAAATCCCACTCCGCGATACTCTACCAAGTCTGGTGTTTCATCGGCAAACAACGGTTTGGCAGGGGTAAAACTTGTATAAGAAGCGTGTAGAATAACCCCTACACTGTATGATTCCTCAACAAGAAGAGGTATACTCAACCCTATCTTCGCTTCTCCTGTTGATGTTTTTACATTGTGTAAAGGAAAGAAACCTGAGAACTGAGCAAAAGCATATCCAAAGGAATCTTCTATAAGTTCATAACGTATCACCCCTCCTAATTTTAAAGCTGTAGCAACAGGATTTCTGAAATGATTTATTCCCGTTAATGCTCCTATACTAAATCTCTCAAAAAGTAAATAATTCATAGAGAAATCAGTTGAATATATTACTTTCCCCTTCAATACAATTCCTCCATTTTCAAAACGTCTATTTTCTGATATTTTTACGGTATTTGTATTGTAAGAATAAATCGTCTTATCTTTATTGGGTACCATAAGGTTTACCTCAGCCTGTGAAAACCAACGTTTGTCTTCAAGATCTTGTCCTTTAACTGAATATGGTAGTACTAAAAAGAATATTATATAAACTATTTTTTTCATTCTATGATTATTATTTTGTTAAAACCGTATCCCAAAACCAAAACCCACTCCGCGATACTCTACCAAGTCTGGCGTTTCATCAGCAAACAAAGGTTTAGCCATATGAAAAGTGGAGTAAAGTGTGTATAAACTCCCATTAACACTAAACTTGTCCTCTATGAGCACAGGAATACTCAACCCAAGTTTTATTTCTCCCAAATTGTGTTGCAAACTCTTTTTAAGCGGAATGTAGTCTGATAACTGCAAAAAAGCATTCGCTTTAAACTCTTCCGAAAAGTCAAACCGAATAACCCCTCCTAATTTTAAGACCGATATTGAAGGATAAGAAAGATACGTAAATCCTCCTAAAACACCCACACTCCATCGCCTAAACAACTGATAATTTATAGAGTAATTAGTGCCCCACAACACTTTTCTATCTAATACAATTCCACCTACTCTATAGTCTCTGTTTTTTGTTATGTCTACGGTGTTTATATCCGAAAAAGAATACAATACTTTATCTTTCCTCGGGATAGTAATTTCTATTTCAGCTTGTGAAAACCAACGCTTGTCTTCAAGATCTTGTCCTTTAACTGAATAAGAAAGCATTAATAAAAGGATTACATAAACTATTTTCTTCATTCTATGATTATTATGTCACTAAAACAATAGATAAAAGTGAATCTATTCATAACACTTACTTTTAGTTCGGTGCAAAAATACGAAAATAACACACAACACCAAAAATCACCTCCCAAAACTCCCACACTATTCCATCTTCTCATTATTTTCCCGTCACTTCATTCCCCCTCTCCGAGGTCGTCAGCAATTGCCAAGTAAGTGAATAGGGAGATGTTTTCTCACATCCTCTTCATCGCATCTCCCCCCTTGAGGGAAGTCCGCAATTGCCAAGTAAGTGAATAGGTGAATGTTCAAACATTTTTACTCCACCTTTTCGTCACTACATTCCCCCTTTGGAGGGGGCTAGGGGGAGGTTTTTGTCATATTTTCCCCTAATGCCTATGACCTAATGTCTATTGCCTAAGGCCTAACACCTCTTCCCCTTTCTTTCGCTTCGAAATCCCATTATTGGCATTTTTAGTATTATTGTATTACAGTATGAATCAATTACTTATATACCCTTTGTATAACAATCGTCCAAGATTCGTATAAGCTTCCTATAAGTTTTGTATAAGCTAACCGTACCCACTTTACCTCTTCCCTTTTATCTTTTACCTAAAAACCCCTTCCGAACTCCTCCGTTTCCTTTCATTCCCTCAGCTACCCTCAATCTATATAGCTCACACCTCCAAATTATCTAACCTATCTGAAAAATCTGACTCGTCCAAAAACTAAAAAGACTGTCCCTTTTAGGACAGTCTTTTTTATTATATGCTTTCTCAAAGTCCTAAGACTTTGACAAAGTTTGTAACAAATATTATATGTGGCTCACACGGCCTGTCGTGCTACGACTGCCTGTGCGGCTCGCACTATTTCACTCCGTGCATCATTGCTTGTAGCTTCTTGTTAAGGAGTATCATTCCCAAACCACAGAGAATTACAAATCCTGATACCGCTGCAAACACTACGCTCGCACCGAGTTTTTCAACATAAGAAGCAATCACACCTCCAGCAGCATTGGCAAAGAAAGCAGCCATCATCCAAACTCCCATCATAAGTCCTGCTAAACGCGGAGGAGAAAGCTTAGTAACCGTAGAAAGTCCCACAGGTGAAAGGCATAACTCACCAATAGTATGCGTAAGATAAGTAAGTACCAACCAAGCTAAGCTCGCTTTTACAGCCACATCCGTAGGGTCTACACCTATAGCACCACCGCGTTCGTACACAGCTCCCAGCATAAAGAAGAACCCTACGCCCAAGAGTATCATACCCATACCCATTTTAAACGGAGTAGAAAGACGTTGCCCGGCTTTAGTACCCCAGAAAGTCGCAAATACAGGCGCTAACAATACAATAAACAATGGATTCACTGATTGGAACCAAGCAGTAGGAATTTCAAAGCCCATCACCGTACGGTTGATATAGTTATCGGTGTAAAGAGTCAGTGATGACCCCGCTTGCTCAAAGCCTGCAAAAAAGAATATAGCAAAGAAGAAATAGATAAAGATAACAGCAATACGCTCTTTTTCTTCTTTAGTAAGTGGTTTTTGCGCTTCAGCTTCTGAGAGCTCTACCACTTTCTTCTTACCCCCTTGTGGGTGCATACCAAGGTCACCAAGATATTTCTGTGCAAAGAAAATAAATATCAATTCCCCGATGAGCATACCAATAGCAGCTGCTAAGAAACCATATCTATATCCATAAGAAAGAATAATTTCTTTACCTTGTGCATCTACCCCGTGAGTAGCAAAGATGTTATCGGTAAGTAACCCTGTGATAAGCGGTGCTAAGAAGGCACCAAGGTTAATCCCCATATAGAAAATAGAGAAAGCTGAGTCTAAGCGTTTGTCACCAGGTTCATAGAGTCCACCCACTAAGGCAGAAATATTCGGCTTGAAGAACCCATTACCGATGATAAGCAAGAAAAGCCCTAAGTACAAACCAAAGTGTGTGTTGATAGAGAAGAGCGCAAACTCACCAAAGAACATAATAAGCCCCCCCAACAACACCGACTTGCGTTGCCCTAAAAAGTTATCAGCAATCCAACCACCAATCAGTGGGGTAAAATAAGTAAGCCCCGTAGCGAAGCCGTAAATCAAACTCGCAGTTCCCTTATCGAAGGCAAGTCCCCCTTCTAAGAAAGTTTTGGTGAGGTATAACATCAAAATACCTCGCATTCCATAGTAGCTGAAACGCTCCCACATACCAGTGAGGAAAACCAAGTAAAGCCCCTTAGGGTGCTTCTTTTTCGCATTTTCTACGTTTGTATCCATTCTTTGTTTTTAAATTAAAGGTTGTTTATTATAAAATTCGTCATTTTTGTATACAACTGATAACGAGTGCTTCCCGTATTATCGTAAATACCGTGATTCTTATCGGGATAGATAAGCCAATCGAAATCCTTTTGTAAACTCACCAAGGTGTTGATGAGCACCATTGCGTTCTGTACGTGCACATTGTCGTCGGCGCTGCCGTGAATGAGCAAGTATTTGCCTTTGAGTTTATTCGCGTGAAACAAAGGCGAATTAGTGTCGTACCCTTGAGGATTCTCTTGAGGGGTACGCATAAAGCGCTCGGTGTAAATAGTGTCGTAAAATCGCCAATTGGTAACAGGTGCTACGGCTATCGCCATTTTGAATATATCACCTTTTTGAAACAGACAGTTGCTGGACATAAAGCCTCCAAAGCTCCAGCCCCAAATGCCTATTCTGCTCTTGTCAATATAAGGGTAAGAACCTACGAGCTGAGCTACCGCCGCTTGGTCTTCCACTTCGTATTTACCCAATTGCTGGTAAGTGCATTTCTTGAAATCAGCGCCTTTGTAGCCCGTACCACGACCGTCTACACACAACACAATGTAGCCTTTTTGGGTGAGCATCGCGTGCCAAAAGTCGTTCATATCCCACCACTGGTCGGCTACTTCTTGCGAACCTGGTCCTGAATATTGGTACATCAATAGCGGATATTGCTTGTTAGGGTCAAAATCCTTAGGTTTGAGCATATAAGCGTTGAACGTGCCCTTAGCGGTTTTGAGCTCTATAAACTCTTTGGTAGGTAGATTATAAGATTTGAGTCGCTGGGCATACTCAGTATTAGTAACAATTTCTTTGAGTTGTGCGCCTGTTTTAGTATCGTTGAGAGTATAGCGTGGCGGGGTGTTAGCATTGGCGAAAGCGTGTATATATACGCTGTAATCACTGCTAAAAGTGCCCTTGTTAGTTCCTGCTTCTATTGAAAGAGGACGTATTTTACCTTTCAGAGAGACCGCATAGAGTCCCCTACGGGTAGAGCCTATTTGGGTAGATTGGTAAAACAACTGCTGACTCTTAGGGTCGTAGCCATAGCAATCGGTAACTTCCCAAGCACCACGCGTGAGCTGGCGCACTTGCTTGCCTTGGGCATTGCAGTGGTAAAGGTGGTTGTACCCGTCTTTCTCCGATTGGTAAATAAAACTATTATCGGGCAAAAAGAGTATTTCCTTATTGATACTCACATAAGTGGCACTGGTTTCTTTCACTAAAGTAGTAACCGCTTTGGTCTGACTGTTCACTTGCACGAGTTGCCAATCGTTTTGGTGGCGGTTAAGGGTTTGCACCGTCAGCTTATGCGGGTCGTTCGTCCATTGCAAGCGTGGAATGTAGTAAGCGTTTAAAGGCACTTCGGCAGTTGTCTTATTAGCAACATTATAGATGTGCAAACTCACTTTAGAATTAGGTTCGCCCGCTTTTGGATATTTAAATGTATAAAATGTAGGATAGAGGTCGTAGCCGTACACATCCATTGAGAACTCAGGCACTTGGCGCTCGTCGGAGCGTATAAAAGCCAATTGACTCCCATCAGCATTCCACGCAAAGAGTTTCACGATACCGAACTCCTCTTCGTACACCCAATCCACAGTGCCGTTGATAATTTCGTTTTTCTTACCGTCAGTCGTGATTTGAGTTTCAGCATCAGTAGTAAGATCGTACAGATATAGATTGTTCTCGTACGCAAATGCCAATTGCTTCCCGTCAGGTGAAAAAGTGGGCACTTGTATACGCTTTTTGCTTATTTTCTTAAGGTCGCCTGAGGCAATGTTATAGAGGTAGTAATCAGCTATAAACGAATGGCGGTAAATATCCTCTTTACGAGTGGCAATAAGTAGCGATTGTTCATCGGGTGAAAACTCATAGCTACTAATGCGTCCTATCCTTTCGTTAGTTTTAAAAAGAGTTTTCACTTTGCTGAGGGTCGCAAAGTCGTAGAGATTTACTTCCTGTTCTCGCCTATCGTGGCTGTTTTCTAATACTGTATATTGTGGAGTTTTTTTCAGCGCCTTGAGGTTATACATACGCTCAGGGTAAAAAGCGTGTTGCGTCCAGATTTCCTCAAGCGTTTGTGCTTTTAGTAGGTAGCAGGTAATAGGTAAAAAGTAAAAGGTGAGAAATAGTAAGCACAGACGCTCCCTATTGCGCCTAAACACAGTTCCCTTTTGCAATTCATAATTCGCCATTTCTAATTAGTCTTTTGTCGTTTATCTGTCGTCTCTCGCTACTCGTCATCAATCATTAACCACCAACCATTAATCATTATTTCGCGGTCAATATTAGTCAATATTTTTGATATAAAAACTATCTTTTAATACCTTTTTTCGTATTTATCTTCTATATAATTGATTTTGAATAGCTCTCACTGTTCAACTGATTTTCATATTCCCCTAATACTTTCAGCTCTTCAGTCATAATATCCAAAAGTTGCATCGCTTGCTGATATTGGGCATAGCTATTAAACACCACGTCTACAAAAAAAGCGTATTTCCAAGGCGTGTCTATCACAGGCAACGATTGGATCTTGGTCATATTCATATCGTAATCGCGTAACACGTTCAGTACCGTTGCCAAACTACCACTCTTGTCGTACACTTGGAATTTAAGCGTCGCCTTATTGATATCTTCCTTCGGTAAATGAGCATCAGCAGTCTTGAGCACTACAAAGCGCGTAGCATTGCGCTTGATAGTTTGTATGCTCTCGGCAATAATAGGCAACCCATAGAGCTCAGAAGCCGATGCCGACGCAATCGCCGCCACGCCTTTGAGTTGTTGCTGTTGTATTTGTCGCGCCGCCTCAGCTGTATCGGGGGCTTCTACTAATCGAATATGAGGATAGTCGTGAAAGAAATCCTTACATTGTAGCAGTGCCATATAGTGCGAATGCACCTCCGTAATATCCTCCAAGCTTTGCCCCTCAAGCGCCATCAAGTGGTGCTGTATGTTCATATAGTGCTCCCCTGTGATGTGCAAGTTATGGCGGTCTATAAGAGCATAGTTAGGCAATATCGCCCCTGCGATACTATTCTCAATAGCCATTACTCCCCATAGGGTTTCTCCGCTCAACAGTGCTTTCACTACCGCATCAAAATTACGGCATTCTATCACTTCTATATCCTTGCCAAAGTAAGTCTCAGCCGTCTGATAGTGAAACGAACCTTTAGTACCTTGTATCGCTATTTTCTCGCTCATTTATGCAAATCGCCTCTCACTCTTAACTTACGGCAATATCGCCCCTACCGCTATATCGCAACGGTGCCCTGGTTGTCCGTGTGGCGGATTCGGTTTCCCCGAAAAACCTGGCTCTGTAGTCCCCGTGTGCTGTTGTGCCATTTTAGGGTCAATAACTATTTGTTGTTCTACTGTCTGAGGTTGCGCTGGTGCTTGTTGTTGCACAGGCTTACTGTTCAGCGGAGCTCCCACCGGTATATCACAACGGTGCCCTGGCTGTCCGTGAGGTGGATTCAATTTCTGACCCTTCGCTCCCATTGCTTGCTGTGTTTGAGGTTGCGCCACCTGCACTTGTTGCACTTGTGGCATCCCGCCCGAAACTACAGGCTTAGCATCACTACTGCCCACCGGGTGTGCTTGTGTTTGAGCTATCACATTGCCGTCATCGGGTAGTGGTGCCCCCACCGCTATATCACAACGGTGTCCCGGCTCGCCGTGTGGCGGATTGAGTCTTACTCCCTGCTGTGTCACCGGTAACGATACGTTATTAGCAAAATTCGCATCGCTCGCACCAAACGGATTCCCTTCATTGCTCTTATCACGAGCCTCCTCCGCTTTCTGAGTGTTAGCAAGAGCATCTTCAGCAACAGCTATTTCCTGTTGCCCGTTATTACAAGCCATTAAGGCAAACATCGTGGTAGTGAGTATAGTAAATCTTACATTCATAAATGGGTAAATTTTCGGCAAAGATAGAAAATAATTATCAATTAGCAATTCACTGCCGAATATTTTTTTACACCCAACCCCTAAATAACCTACATTCGTCATATATTCTGCACAATCCTCGTTTAAATAGTTTATTTTTCTACCAAAACATTATCTTATAGATATTCACCTTTTAAGCTGAAGACTCACAATAAGTAATAAGAATAAAAGAAACAACAACATTTAGTTTATACTAAGTCATAATAACACTCACTACACTCCCCCTCCACGAGGTGGTTAGGGGGAGGTATCTACTCATTTTCTATCACTTTCCCCATCGCATCTCCCCCTTTGAAGGGGGAAGGGGGGATGTTTACACAATATTAAAAAGATGTTTATATAACAATAATGACCGTCACAACCCTAATGCCTATTGCCTAAGGTCTAACACCTCTTCCCCTTTCTTTCGCCTCGAAACCCTATTTTTAGTGTTTTTGGCATTATTGTATTACAGTATGAATCAATTACTTATATACCCTTTGTATAACAATCGTCCAAGATTCGTATAAGCTTCCTATAAGCTTTGTATAAGCTAACCATACCCTTCTCACAGCTCATCTTTTACATTTTACCTAAAAACTCCCTTCCGAACCTCTCCGTTTTTTTTCTACAACACCAATATCCCATTTTCCATCACATATTCCCCCTCAGAGAGGGTTGTCCGCGATAGCGGAGTAAGTGAATTAGGAGGAGGTTATTTCCTTCAGACTCCTCAGAGTTTTTCAGAGTTTCTCCGACAAGTCCAAAATGTCTGACTCGTCCGAACAAGCCTAACCAATCTCTCTATTACTGCCCGTGCGACTCACATTGCCCGTGCGGCTCGCACTGCCCGTCGTGCTACGACCTTTGGCAAAGTAAATTATCAGTATTATTGGTATTATCAGTATTATTGGCATTATCGGTATTATTGGTATTATCAACTTTTTTAAACTTTATAAAACTTTTTCTTGCTTCGTAAATAATAATTCACTACCTTTGCAACGAAATTTTAAATCATACTAAACATATGAAAACACAAAAAACAAACCGAATTGTAGGTGCTTTCCTAATACTAATAGCAGTCGTCTATCTGTACAACAACTGGACTTCCTTTAAACAAGGACTCCTTGAAGGATTGTACGGACAATAGTCTATTAATGTCAATCAAGAGTTAAAAAATAAATAGCTCCTGATTTACAACTCCATTGTCGCTTTTGTGTCGCTTCTCCCCCTTTGAAGGGGGATGGGGGGATGTTTATAATCAGCAAGTTAATTCAGCTCTTGATTCCTATTATTACCATAATACCCATTTGCAATATGAAAACAAAAGAATCAAAAACCATATCCATACCCAAAATAGTATTCTTAGCAATACTAATGTGGTGGTTCTTATATGGCATATTTTACGCCTTAGGACAGTTTGTAGGAAATATCCAAAAACACTTATGATACACCTCCTTGCCTTAGTCCGTCGCCTTATTCTCAGTGATAAAAGGCTAACCCTTGTAGCTATTGGCTTATCTATACTTTTTATCTATAGATTAGGAAAAGCTACAGGAGAATTTTTGTTTTATATAACCCTTTAAATCCTAATATTATGTGGTTAGTTATTCTATTTTTATGTCTCTTTTTAGCCAGTACTTACCGTGAGAAAGACAAAAAAAGACGCTTAGTACTCTCTGTTATTTGGATAGTAGCAATCCTCCTTACCATAGGCTTTCAAATAGGAAGAGACCACGCAAAAGCTGATATAACTAAAGCTAAAGCTAATATAACTAAAGAAATGACTATGGCAGTTTCAAAAACCAAATAACAAAAAGCCCGTGTTTCTCACACCTGCCCGTGCGGCTCTCACCTCTTACCCTTCTATTTCCTATTTCCTATTCCCTATTTCCTATTTCCTAATCCCTAACTTCTATTTTCTAAAAAAATCTCTTTTTATTTGCTTTTTTCTTTTTTTGTTTATATCTTTGTCCTCTCAAATAATCGTAAGTTATAGAATGTTAAACGAAACTATTATATTATGAATGAATTAACAGAAAAAGACCGCCAACTGCTCATCAAAAAAGGCATCTCCGAAGCTATGCTCGATGCCCAAGTAGCACTATTTAAAGAAGGAGTACCCCCTATCCAGCTCTATAAAGCCGCTGTGATAGACGATGGTATTATCCCGCTCAGCAAAGAAGAAGCTGCTAAATACGCCGCTATCTATCAAAAGCGTAAGCAAGGAAACACTATCCTCAAGTTCGTACCCGCCTCTGGCGCCGCTACCCGTATGTTCAAATCACTTTTCGCCTTTAGAGATGATTTTGAACCCGACCGTGAGTCGTTCGTAGCCTACGTTGCCCGAACAGGAAATAAAGAAATCAAAACTTTCTTCGAAGGTCTTGAACGCTTTGCCTTCTATCCTATCCTCAAAGCCACTATCAACAAACACCACCCCGACTTTTCCTCTCTAAACGAAGATATCCAAAAACACATCATCGTCAATACACTCCTCAATGAGGACGGTCTGGGCTATGGCAATATGCCCAAAGGACTGTTGCCTTTTCACAAACATTCCGAGAAAATCGCTACCCCTTTCGAAGAACATTTCCGCGAAGCCGTACTTTATGCCTCCGATGAGGAGGAAGCTCACCTACACTTCACCATCACCGAACAGCATACCGAAGCTTTCTATCAAGAGCTCAATCACATCAAACCCATACTTGAAGAGCGCTACAATATTGCTTTTGATGTAGATTTCTCTTACCAAAAACCAAGTACTGATACCGTTTCAGTAACCGAAGACAACGAGCTCTTCCGCGACGAAGAAGGCAATCTCCTTTTTCGCCCCGCAGGTCACGGAGCGTTACTGAGCAACCTCAACGATATTGATGCTGATATTATCTTCATCAAGAATATAGACAATGTGGTAGTCAAAAAATACACCGATGAGACCGTGTTCTATAAAGAAGCCCTTGCCGGTAAACTATGTGAAGTACAAGACGAAGTATTTAAGATTCTCCACCGTATCGACAACGATAAGATTAAGAAGAAAGAAATCAAGCACATCCTCGACTTCCTCAAAGAAATTAACATCACTGTCCCCGATTATCTCTATAAGTTCCGTCGCCAATACGCTATGGAGTTCATCAAAGAACAGCTCAATCGCCCTATACGTGTGTGCGGAATGGTAAAGAATGAAGGCGAACCCGGTGGTGGTCCGTTCTGGGTGAAAGACATCAACGGATACAGCTTGCAAATCGTCGAATCAGCACAGGTAAATATGGAAGACTCCAAACAAAAGGAAATTTTCCAACAGTCTACTCACTTCAACCCCGTAGATTTGATTTGCGGTACAAAAAACTACAAAGGTGAGAAATTCGACCTCCAAAAATACGTAGACCCCAGTCAAGCGTTTATCACTTCCAAAACCTATATGGGGCGTCCGCTCAAAGCATTGGAACTCCCCGGACTTTGGAACGGTTCAATGGCGCACTGGATTACCCTTTTCGTTGAAGTACCTATCATCACCTTCAACCCCGTAAAAGTAGTAAACGACCTACTCAAGAAAACTCACCAAGGATAATTCTTTATTAACAATTGATATCATTAAAAAAACATTGCCAAAGGTCATACTATAACCTTTAGCAATGTTTTTTTCTCTTTTACCTTTTATCTTTTACCTAACTATACACTCCCCCGTTGATATTAATCACTTCACCAGTGATGTAGCTCGCTTTTTTAGAAACCAAAAACGACACGAGGTCGGCTACTTCTTCAGCTTCCCCAAACCTACCTACAGGTATCAGTTTCACTAAGTCTTCTTCGTTGAGTGAAGAGGTCATATCCGTACGGATAAATCCTGGCGCAATGGCATTCACGGTAATATTCCTTTTAGCCACCTCTTGTGCTAAAGCTTTGGTAGCCGCAATAATCGCCCCTTTAGCTGCCGAGTAGTTGGTTTGTCCTGCCGTTCCTTTCGCCCCTGATACTGACGAGATGTTAATAATCCTGCCATAGCGGTGTCGTAACATCTTTTGGATGAAGAAGTTGGTTACATTGTAGAACCCGCCAAGAGTAGTTTGGATTACCTTGTTCCAATCGTCTTCGGGCATCCACATAAAAAGGCCATCGCGGTTAATACCCGCATTGTTCACAATCACCTCCACTACGGCATCTTTGTTGTCGTGTTGCCATTGGGTAAGCGCTTTTACAGTGCTTTCGTGACTTGATACATCAAAGCGGATAATCTCTCCCTCACGTCCTAATTTCTTAATATGCCCAAGGGTTTCAAGGGCAGCCACCTCATTGCTTTGGTAAGTAATGAGGAGATGATAATCGGTGTCGTGAGCCAGTTTTTCGCATATAGCGCGCCCTATACCTCGTGACCCGCCTGTAATAATAGCGTATTTTCTCATTTTATTTTTTTATTTAGTTGTTACTTCTTTAAGAATTTTCTTACTTCTTTCAAGTAAGTGTAAAACACCAAATCTTCTTTAAAAAACGGAATAATTTCTCTTATTTCCTTATACCACTCTTGAGTAGTACTTGATAGTTCGTCATAACAACCCAAGACATCAATAGCTTGTGCAATAGTAATCGCCTCAATCGCCAATACTTCAAAAGCGTTGTCTATCACCTTGCGGGTAAGGGTTGCGGCATTGGTACCCATACTCACAATATCCTGATTATCGTTGTTGTTCGGGATACTGTGCACGTACATCGAGGTAGAGAGCGTTTGATTCTCGGCAGTAGTGGAAGTAGCGGTAAACTGCACCCCTTGCATACCAAAGTTAAAGCCCAATTTACCTGCATTTACAAACGGTGGTAATAGCTCGTTAATCTTAGGATTAAGCAAATAATTAAGTTGGCGCTCGGCGAGCATCGTCATACGGGTAACTACGAGTTTGAGCTTGTCCATCTCAAGGGAAATATAATCGCCGTGAAAGTTCCCCCCGTGATACACCTGCTGAGTTTCTACATCTACTATCGGATTATCGTTTGCTGAATTGAGCTCCTCTTCCACAATACGCTCAGTATAAGTGATAGTGTCATATACAGCACCCAGTATCTGAGGCACGCAACGCAATGAGTAGTACTCTTGCACCTTTTCTTTGAAAACTGTCTCTTTGTGCTCACCTTGGTAAAGGTGTTCCGCGCGTTTGCGTGTGCGCTTGCTGTCGTGTAGGAAGTCACGCATCATTCGTGCAATCTCTTTCTGACCTGTATGTTGTTTGGCGTTGTTCAGTTCAACAGAAAAATGGTCGTCATAGCTTTGCACGAGTTCATTAATAGCAGTAGTGAATTTCACTGTCCATTCCAATAGTTTTTCAGCGTAATACACATTCACGCCAGCTAAGCCGGTCATCACCGATGTACCATTTATCAGCGAAAGTCCTTCGCGCAAATGTATCTGTAAAGGTTTTAAGCCTACTTCGGCAAATACCTCTGCCGTGGGTCTACGTTTGCCTTTGTAAAATACCTCTCCTTCGCCTATGAGCACCAAAGCAAGGTGTGCCAATTGCACAAGGTCACCACTGGCACCCACGCCACCGTGCTTAAAGATGAGGGGCGTAATGCGGTAGTTCAGTAGGTCACGCATCAGCTCAATCGCCTCCATATGTACCCCCGATTTGCCAAGTGATAAGCTCGTGAGTCGGCACAATATGGCAGCACGCACCGTCTCTTCATCAAATGCCTCCCCACAGCCCGAACTGTGACTGCGAATCAGGTTGTACTGCAGTTGCAGTTGGTCGGCTGGCTCTATACGGTATTGTGCCATCGGTCCAAAGCCTGTGTTCACACCGTAGATAATCTTGTTCTCTGCGAAGTCTTTGAGAAACTCGTAACTTTCCTCTATCAGTTGTTGAGCTTCTTTGCTAATAGCCACTTCTTTCTTATCAAAAACGATGTCTTTAAAATCGTCATAAGTACGTAATGTTTTCACGTTCAATTTTTATATATTAGTTATTAGTTATCAAAAGATTATATTTCCCGTGTATAATGACCGTCCCACACTCCCCCTTTGGAGGGGGCTGGGGGGAGGTTATATTCCTTTGGAGATAATCTGCTCTTGCAGATTATGTGAATGAGGGGAGGTGTAAATAATAATACAATCAAGTAATATATTATATCTGGCGACAAAGGTAATAACTAATTTGTAAATTAGCAAATATTAGTTTTAGCCTCTCCCCCTTCACCTCCATTTTTGTCCAAAAAAACTCTATTTTCGTCTAAAAAAGACATTTTTGTAATAAAAAAGCCCCTAATGCTTTCTATTTAAAAAACTTTTCGTACTTTTGTCGCTCACTATTCTGCAATAGATATGAAGCACTTCATCGTCTTACTTATCATTCTCTGGGGGCATCTCCCCAACATAATAGCCCAAAATCAGGACTTGCCCCTTGTCCCCCCTATCTATAACTACTCTCAAACTCAATACAAGGCAGGCTTGCAAAACTGGCAAATAAGCCAATGCAAAAACGGTATACTATACGTAGCCAATAATCAAGGGCTACTTACTTTCGACGGACAGGTATGGCAACTCCACTACCTGCCCCAGAAAAAAATAGCCCGTTCTGTTCTTGCCGATAATAACGATCCCAAACTGCGCGTCTATGTAGGCTCTTTCGAAGAGTTTGGCTACTTCCAGCGCAATGCTCAAAACCAATTGGTCTACACTTCTCTAAAAGACCAACTCAAAGATTACCGCTTTCACAACGATGAAGTCTGGCGCATATTCAAGCATCAAGATAAAATTTACTTCCAAACTTTCTCCTCCTATTTTGTGTTCGACGGCAAGCAAGTACGCGCTTTCAGCCCTAAACCCGCCCCTTTTGCAATGTTCTCCGACGGCAATACCCTCTATATGCAAGGCGTAAATGCCGACTTTTATACCATCGACCCTCAGCATCGCCTCCACCAAAAACTCTCTACTAACAGCTTAGGAGGCTTGGTAATCGCTACTATCCCCTATCAAAAAGAACTCCTTCTGGTAACCGACAAGAACGGTTTGTTCTTCTTCAACCCTCAAACCGACCAGCTTCGCAAGTTCACTACCGATATTGATGCCCTCTTACCCAACATTAGGCTCAATCGCGCCATCATCACTAATAAAGGCAACCTCATCTTAGGAAGCCTTACCGAAGGATTATACGCCCTCAGTACCCGAACGGGAAAACTCTTGTGGCATATCCATAAAAAAAACGGACTCAATAATAACACCGTCCTCGGACTCTATGAAGACGTCCAACACAACCTATGGGTAGCCTTAGACAACGGCATCGCTATGATTGAAATCCCCAGCAAACTCCGCTTCTTAAACCTCAATGGAGATGTTGAACTCATCAGCGATATGGCTGAGCAAGGTAACACCTATTATTTAGCCTCCAATAAAGGCGTCTTCTCATTTAGCAACGGAAAACTCAACAAACTGCCCAACTTCTCAAACCAAGTATGGTTTGTAAAACAGTACGACCACCAACTTTTTGTAGGGCATAACAAAGGAACGTCCGAACTTATAGGTAATCAATTGCGCCCCCTTAGCAATGTAGGCGTCGGCGGTATGGATTTAAAGAAAGGTGTCATTCACGGTCAAGAAGTGCTCGTCGGTTCATCGTATTCTGTACTCACTATTTACAAGCGCGACAAAGCCGGTAGGTGGGCGCCTTCGCATATCGTCAATGGCTTTTTCGACCTTACTTACCGCATCGAAATAGACCCTATGGGCAACATATGGACAAACCACGCCTATAAAGGCGTCTGCAAAGTTTCTCTCTCCGAAGACCTAAAAAACGTCAAACACAAAGTAGTGTTCGATAAACCCAAAACCAAAGAAGCTCTCAGATTGCTGAAAATACGCAGTAAGGTTATTTTTGCTGACGGCTCTCAATTCTACTACTACGACGAAGATAAAGAAGAAATTGTACCTTATACTATCCTCAATGAACAACTCCCTCAGCTCACCAAAACTCGCAATATAGTACCCGTAAACGATAATCGGTTCTGGTTTATCACTGCCACCGATTACTTTTTAGTTTCCTTTGTCGATGGTCAATACAAAATAACCGAAAAGATTGCTTTCGATGACCTCCAACACCCTACCACCGAAGACCGTGCCTCTGTATTCGTGTCCTCCGACGGCGCTTCTTTCTTTTGTTTAGACGGTAGTATTGCTCGTTATACCGATAATACCCCCCAAACCTCCTACCCCGATAACCTCAGCCTAAAAAGCCTCCGCTCCTACGAACGCGATACCGACCAATATCTTTTAGAAGAAATTACCGCCAACCCTTCTTTCCCTTACGCCAAAAACAATTTGGTGTTCCAATTTCAGTATCCCAATTTTAGTAAAGAACACTACCAACTGTGGTACGTCTTAGAAGGATATGACAAGCGGTGGGCGCAAGCCGACCCCGATTTTAGCATCAGCTATCAAAATCTCCCCCCTGGTAAATACAGGCTCAAAGTAAAAGTGCTCAACGAACTAAACAAAGAGCTCTCCCTCTATTCTCTCCCGTTTCAAATCACCACCCCTTGGTATAAAAGCCTCTGGGCTTATATATTGTATTTCGTCAGCTTCATCGGGGTAAATATCGTAGCAACAGCTATCTACTTCCGTTATAAAATGAAGAAAAAAGAGCGTTCCTTCTTGCGTGAAAGAATACGTCGCCAACGCCTGCTCGAGTCACGCGAACAAGAAGTGACTAAACTCCAAAACCAAATGCTCGCCAAGCAGTTAGAGTACAAGAGTAAGGCTCTTGCCGAAGCCACTATGCTAAACATCAGGCGCGACGAGTTCCTTACCAACCTCATAGTAGAGCTCGAACAACTAATGGACAACCAGAAAGTAAGTAAAGCCAAAAGTCATCTTATCTTGCGACATATCCGCGAGAATATCTCAGAAGAAGACCAATGGGCAGTATTCCAAGAAAACTTCGATATGATTCACAAGAACTTCTTCAAGAATCTCAAAGAGCGTTTCCCTTCACTCACCACCACCGATTTACGCATCTGCGTACTGATAAGGCTCAACTACACCACCAAAGAAATCGCCACTATGCAAGGCATATCCATACGTGGTGTCGAAACCGCCCGTTATCGTATCCGCAAGAAACTCAACCTTTCCGAAACCGATAACCTCTACGACTTTTTTGTAAAATTCCAATAACCCCCACTTCCCCACCTGCCTGTGCAGCTCGCACTTCCTCTTTCTCGTCACACATTCCCCCTCTCCGAGGGTTGTCCGCGATAGCGGAGTAAGTGAATTAGAGGGAGGTTTCTGCACATTTTCTTATTTTCAAATTTCCTAATTCTCCAATTTTCCCCCTGCCTGTGTGGCTCACACTCCCCCCTTGAGGGTAGTCCGCGATAGCGGAGTAAGTGAATAGGGGGAGGTTTCTACCGTTTTTCCATCATTTTCCCGTCGCATCTCCCCCTTTGAAGGGGGGTAGGGGGGATGTTTAAACAATATTGAAAAGATGTTTATACAACAATAATGACCATCATAACCCTAATGCCTATGGCCTAATGCCTAACACCTCTTCCTCTTTCTTTCGCCTCGAAACCGCGTTTTTACCATTTTTGGCATTATTGTATTACAGTATAAATCAATCACTTATACACCCTTTGTATAACAATCGTCCAAGATTCGTATAAGCATCCTATAAGCTTTGTATAAGCTAACCATACCCATCTCACAGCCTATCTTTTACTTTTCACCAAAAAAACCACTTCCGTTCCTTTCCGTTATCTTTCTCCTTCCCCATCTCTCTTTTTGAGTTACTCAAAATTTCGAGAAAAATCCGACTTATCAGAAAAATCCGACTTCTCCACACTTTGCCAAAGTTTTTAATCGCCCGTCGTGCTACGACCTTCGCCAAAGTTCATTATCCGGTATTATTGGTATTAATCTGGCATTATTTTTGAGGCTCTCTTATCAATTAAACGTTACTGAAAAATGAAAACCTATTTTTTTACATTAATTACAATAGCTTTCACTATCGGGTGTGCTAACGGCAACAGCCCAAGAGCAAACACTCTCACCACTAACGACGAAAATTCAACGCATCAAGAAGCTGAAATGAAAAAAACAAACAAATCAAAATCTACTGATATCTATTTCGCAGGCGGTTGCTTTTGGGGTACCGAACACTTCTTTAAACAAATTCGCGGAGTGCTCGCCACCGAAGTAGGCTATGCCAATGGCAAACTCCCCAAAGCCCCCAGTTACGAACAAGTAAGTACAGGCAATACAGGTTTTGCCGAAACCGTAAAAGTAACCTACAACCCTCAACTCATCGACCTCAACCAGCTGCTCGACCTCTATTTTAAAATCATCGACCCTACTTCCCTCAACAAACAAGGCAACGACCGTGGTACCCAATACCGCACAGGCATCTATTACGTAAACGAAACCGAAAAACCGCTCATCGACAAAGCTATTGCAGCGCTTGCCTCTCAATACAGCAAACCCATAGTAGTAGAAGTACTCCCATTGAAGAATTTTTATAGAGCCGAAGAATACCATCAGGCCTATTTAGATAAGAATCCCGGAGGCTATTGCCATATTTCACCCGCCTTGTTCGAGGTAGCCCGTAAAGCCAATCCAGCCAAACAAAAAGGCTTTAAAAAACCTTCCCAAGTCGACCTTCGCAAACAGCTCACCCCCGAGCAATACGCCGTTACCCAAGAAAGCGCTACTGAGCGTCCGTTTGCCAATGCTTATTACAACGAGTTCCGCGAAGGCATTTACGTCGATATCACCACCGGCGAACCCCTCTTTATCTCTACCGATAAGTTCGAGTCAGGTTGTGGCTGGCCAAGTTTCTCTAAACCTATTAATAAAAGCCTTATACAAGAAAAAACCGATAAATCACATAATATGACCCGTACCGAAGTGCGCAGTAAATTAGGCGACGCACACTTAGGTCACGTATTTAATGATGGACCAAAAGACAAAGGAGGCTTGCGCTATTGTATCAACAGTGCCTCCTTGCGTTTCATCCCCAAAGCCGATATGGAAAAAGAAGGCTATGGCAAATATCTCTCCCTCTTAGATAAAAAGACTAAAAAGTGAAAATCAATGCTTCATTTTTAAAAGGGAAAGACTACCATTGGGGTCTTTCCCTTTTTGCTTAATTGTTATACCCTCATTATATTCTTCGTGTGTATAATGACCAGAATTGTCGGCAATTGCCAACTAAGTGAGTTAGGGCTCTGTGCAATCCAAGCAACTTGTTGCTAAAATCCGTGATTACTCACCTTTTGCACATTGTTTTTTCCGTGTAATCCGTGAAATCTGTGCGAGACTTTATAATATCTTCCTCTCTTTAATCGAGTTAAAAAATATATTTGTCACAATCTCCACCCCCGTTAAAAGTTCTTCTGCTTAAATAAAAAATTGTATCTTCACCCCACAAACAATTCTTTATTAAATTTGTTTTTCTCAAATAAAAGTTCTACCTTTGCAAAACTTTTAACTCTTATCTAAAAAGATGGTTATTCAAAAAAAAGACGTATTAGAAGCGCTCCGCAAGATTACCGCTCCTGGTGAAGGGAAAAATATGGTAGATAGCGGTGCCGTACAAAATATAGTAGTTTTTGGTGATGAAGTAGTAGTAGATGTGGTGATAAACAACCCCAGTCTGCAAGCCAAAAAACGCACCGAAGTAGAAGTGATGAAAGCTATTCACGGCGAAGTGCACGAGAAAGCCAAAGTAGTGGTAAACGTAAAAGTAATTGCCCCTGAAGTTCCTGAAATCAAAGGCAAACCCATTCCTGGTATTCAGAATATCATCGCCGTAGCCTCAGGTAAAGGAGGCGTAGGAAAGAGTACTGTTACAGCCAACTTAGCAGCAGCTTTAGCGAAGATGGGCTTTAAAGTAGGCGTGCTTGATGCCGATGTGTACGGTCCTTCTATCCCTATGATGTTCGATGTAGCCACTGAGCGCCCTCGTTCAGTAACTGTTGACGATAAATCGTTCATACAGCCTATTGAGAACTACGGAGTGAAAATACTCTCAATAGGGTTCTTTACCAATGCCAATCAAGCAGTAATATGGAGAGGTCCTATGGCAGCCAAAGCCCTTAACCAACTTATATTTGAGGCGTATTGGGGCGAGTTAGATTTTCTCCTCATCGACCTCCCTCCTGGCACAGGCGACATTCATCTAAGCATTATGCAAGCATTGCCTATCACAGGGGCAGTAGTAGTGAGCACTCCACAGCCTGTCGCCCTCGCCGATGCCCGTCGTGCAGTAGCAATGTTTGAACAAGAAAATATCAATGTGCCTGTGTTGGGTATCGTAGAGAATATGGCTTACTTTACTCCTGAGGAATTGCCAAACAACAAGTATTATATCTTTGGTAAAGAAGGAGCTAAACACTTGGCAGGAGAACTGAAAGTGCCTTTCTTAGGCGAAATACCCTTAGTACAAGCCGTTCGTGAGGCAGGCGATACAGGTCACCCTATTGCATTGCAGGAGGACAGTCCGCAAGCAAACGCTTTCCATAGCTTAGCACAAGAAGTAGTAAAAAACGTTGTCGCTCGTAACGAGAATTTGCCTCCTTCTGAGGCTATCAAAATCACCAATATGGCAGGCTGTAGTAACAAGTAGTAAGAAACCCAAAAGAGTTATACTTACCCTTTTATCTTTAACTCTTAACACTTAATATCAATGAACCCAGAAAAACTTAAACAAGAAGTAATAAAAGCTTTAGATAAGATTCGCCCTTATTTGCAAAACGACGGGGGTGATATTTCTTTAGTGGATATCGAAGACGGAAAAATCGTAAAAGTGCGATTGGAAGGCACTTGCACCAACTGTTCAGTAAACCAACTCACACTTAAAAGTGGAGTGGAAATGACCATCAAAGAGTTTGTGCCTCAAATAGAAAAGGTAATCAGTATAGAATAACTAATTGTACAATGGCAACGAATAAAGAATCGAGAAAAGAATATTGGAAACGCAAGTGGCTTAGCAAATACCGCTTAGTAGTAATGGACGATAGTACTTATGAGGAGAAAACCTCCTTCCGCTTGAGTCGTCTTAATATCTTTGTTTTCGGTTCGTTGTTTGCTTTTGTGCTCATTACGCTCACCACTGTACTAATTATCTATTCCCCTTTGCGTCAGTATATCTTAGGGTATACTGCCGTAGAAAATAAACGTGAGACTTTAAACTTGCTCTTTAGGGTAGATTCATTAGAAGGCAAAATACAAAGTAATGATGAGTATCTCGCTTCACTGAAAAAGGTGCTTGTTGGCAATATCAAACCTCAACAAGACAAAGATACTACCAGCTTTAACATCTCTGACCCTAAATACGACCCTAAGGCTTATAGAACAACACCTAACAAACCAGATTCTATTCTGCGTAAAGAAGTAGAAGAGGAAGAAACGCAACCTCAACCTCAAGATAGTTTATAGCAAAAAAAACAATGACAAAACTAAGTGTAAACATCAATAAGATAGCTACCTTGCGCAATGCACGCGGAGGCAATCTCCCCGATTTATTAAAGGTAGCTAAAGACGTTCAACAGTTCGGTGCAGAAGGTATCACCATTCACCCTCGCCCCGATGAGCGCCATATCCGCTACCAAGACGCCTTTGATTTGCTAAACGTAGTAACCACTGAATATAACATTGAAGGCAATCCTATCCCTAAGTTTATAGATTTGGTGCTAAAAGTAAAGCCTACCCAAGTAACTTTAGTACCTGATGCCGAAGATGCGATTACCTCTAACGCAGGTTGGGATACACTCAAACACAAGAGTTTTTTAACCGAAGTAGTAACCGAGTTCAAGCGCAATGGTATTCGCTCCTCACTATTTGTAGACCCAGTGGAAGCAATGGTAGCAGGCGCTGCCTCTACGGGCGCTGACCGTGTAGAGCTCTATACTGAGGGGTATGCGCGTGAGTATGCCCGTGGTGATAAAACCCAAATAGCTCCTTATATCAAAGCTGCTTTAGAAGCAGAAAAAGTAGGCTTAGGACTTAATGCAGGGCACGATTTAAGTTTAGACAATGTGAAGTACTTCAAAGATAATATTCCTAACCTATTGGAAGTATCCATAGGGCACGCTCTTATTTGTGAAGCGTTGTATTTAGGATTAGAAAATGTAGTACAACTATATTTAGCTAAATTAGCTGATTAGTAATAAGGAAGTATCATCTGTAAAAAAACAGAAGATTTTATACAAAAAAGTTCTAATAACTATTCTGAATATTAAAGCATTAGACAAAAGTAATAAAAAAACTGACAAAATAATCACTAAATATTTTGCAAGTTTAGAAAATAGTATTACTTTTGCACCCGGAAAGTTGAAAACAACTGGTACCTTAGCTCAGTTGGTAGAGCAAAGGACTGAAAATCCTTGTGTCCCTGGTTCGATTCCTGGAGGTACCACGAGATCTTCTTCATAGAGGAAATTTTTCATATTTTTAAGGATTAGGAATTGCAAAAGCCTCAGCGTAATGCTGAGGCTTTTGTTTTTTATATCAATATTTTTACATTCTAAAGCTTTTATATTATAAAATTAAGCACTATCTTTGTAGCCTTAATTAATTTCTTAAGTTATGGCTAAAATAAAACTACTTATTGCCTTTGTGATTTTTTGCCAAGCTTTTGCACAAGCACAAGTAACATTGGGTATGGAAGTAAAAGCTGGGGTAACAGGCGCAGGACTTTACGATATCTCTACCCCTAATTACTACACGAAAAGTGTGGCAGGGGTACAATTAGGCGCTTTGATAAGTGCTGATTCCCCGAGTGGAATAGCTCTTGAAACAGGCTTGATGTATATGGGTAAGAGTTTTGCCTATGACTTTCAGAAGTACCCTTCTGAATCTAAACGAGAGGATGGTGCTTATTTGCGTGAGCAAGTATTTAATAATCACTATTTGGAAGTGCCTTTAAATATTGCTTACCGATTGAGAGCTCGCAAACTGCGCTTTGTATGGAAAGCAGGTCCTTATATGGCAACTAATTTTGCTGCTAATACTCGAGAAACGTGGGGTCATTACAAAGATAGTTTGTTTACACACGTTTCAAAGAAGAAATACGCACGTCGTATAGGCAGTAAATCTACTGATGATGTAAAACGCTTTGATGTAGGCTTCAACATAGGAACAGGCATAGAAGTGGAGCGCTTTACAATAGGTATACAATACGGCGTTGGACTAATGGATATATTGCCCAGCAGTGAAGCTGAATATTTAAAGAACAGGGTGTTTACCTTTGCTATAGGTTTCAGAATTAAGTGGCAAAAACAGGTCGGTTGTTATCACAATCGACCTCTTTTTGTTTTTTGTATGTATTTATTTAAAATATTCTATATCCCACTGAAAGGCTAAGCACTTGGTTTGAGGTGCTCTCAGAACGGTTAGGGAGCACATCGGAGAAGCCGATACCATACTGAAGACCTGCTGTAAATCGTTTGATTTCTACGCCAGTGGCTAAGTTTAATCCTGCATCAAAAGGGCGTAAATCATCTGAAGAACTATTGCCTATGCTGAGAGAATGGCGATTGGTTTCTTTATAATCTTTTAATCTATTATCTTTGTAATAAGCCCATTCTTCACGGCTGTTACCCCACAAAGCGGCTGCTACATAAGGTCCTGCTTTCCAAACAAGCTTTACATTCCCAAGCTTAAGTTTATAGCCCACATAAAAGGGCACTTCTAAATAGCCATAAGTGTAATGCAATTCACTTAGCTGTCTTTTGTCATCATCTTTATATTTGTATTCATAGGCTTGTCCTTTGGTGTTGAGCATTAAGCCTGTTTCAAGAGCTATTCCAGAAGGGAAGTTCAGACTGAATAATCCTCCTGTGTGAAAACCTGGAGTGAAAGTTCTATCACTATTAGAAGAATCGGAATAGTAAAGACCTGCTATGTTGCCTCCTATTTTTACTTCTAAACCTGTTTTTACTTGTGCCTGCAACATTGCTATACTGCCAAGCAACATTATGGCTAATAATAACTTTGTTCTTTTCATCTTATATTGATTTTTGTTATTTGAAGTACAAAAGTACAAATTATTTTGTAAACCAACAAACTTGCGAATATACTAATTATTATTACCTTTGCCTCCCAAACTAAAAGCAGAACTCTAATACTTAACAACTGATGAAACAGATAGACGGTTTTTCTAAACTTACCAAAGCCCAAAAGATTCAGTGGCTTTGCGACACTTATTTTCCTGAGATAGAGAATGCAACTACTTTTTTTGAAAAGTACCACAATGCTGATTCGGAACTACAAAAACTCCACGACGAATTTATTGAGAACACGGTATCGAACTACTATCTTCCGTTTGCAGTAGCGCCTAACTTCCTTATCAATGGGCGTACTTATACTGTGCCTATGGCGATTGAAGAGAGCTCGGTGGTGGCAGCTGCAAGCAGGGCGGCTAAGTTCTGGCAAAGTCGTGGTGGGTTTCATACCGAAGTGCTTTCAACCGAAAAAACAGGGCACGTACATTTCTTCTTCTATGGTGAAAAAACTGACTTAGAAACTTTCTTCAACCGTATACAGCCTTTGATGCTGAGTAAGTCGCAACCGATTACTGCTAATATGGAAAAACGGGGGGGCGGTATTACTTCTCTTACTTTAGTGGACAAAACGGATGCTTTGGCGCACTATTATCAGCTTTCGGCTACTTTTGAGACTTTAGACGCGATGGGTGCTAACTTCATCAATTCGTGCTTGGAACAGTTTGCGCAAGTTTTTAGGGAGGAGGCGGAACAAGACCCTTCTGTTAGTGATAAATACGAAATCGTAATGTCGATACTCTCTAATTATGTGCCGAACTGTTTGGTGCGCGCTGAAGTGTATTGCCCGATTGACGACTTGGAGATTGCTGATTTAAAAGGTGCTGAAGCTGCGAAGAAATTTGTGCAAGCGCTTGCTATTGCCAATGCCGATGTGTATCGTGCAACTACCCATAACAAGGGTATAATGAACGGTATTGACTCGGTTATTTTGGCTACGGGTAATGATTTTCGGGCGATAGAGGCTGGGGTGCACGCTTATGCTGCTCGCTCAGGGCAATATAAAAGCCTCTCCAATGCGTGGATAGAGGGCGAGACTTTCCACTTTGTTCTCGAATTGCCTTTGGCTTTGGGGACTGTGGGCGGACTGACGACCTTGCACCCTTTGGTGAAAACGGCACTTGAAATTCTTGAAAAGCCTAATGCTCGTGAACTGATGCAGATAGTGGCTTGTGTGGGGTTAGCGCAAAACTTCTCGGCTGTAAGCTCGCTCATTAGTTTGGGAATTCAAAAAGGGCATATGAAAATGCACCTAAATAATATCTTCAATCAATTAGGCGCTACTGATGACGAGAAGCGCATACTTTCTTCTTATTTTAAAGATAAAACGGTAACTCATAGTGAAGTAGCAGAAGCTGTACGAGCCATACGGGCGGGTGCGAGCCACACGGGCAATAAGGGGGAGATTGGTTAGAGTTGTTAGAACGAGTGGGACGAGTCGGAAATTTCAGACTTGTTGGAGGAAGTCTCAAAAACTCTGAGGGTCTCAGAAGAAAGATATCGGAGGGATTCGGAAGGGGTTTTTTAGGTAAAAGATAAAAGGTAAAAGGTAAAATGGGTATGGTTAGCTTATACAAAGCTTATAGGATACTTATACGAATCTTGGACGATTGTTATACAAAGGGTATATAAGTGATTGATTTATAACATAATACAATAATGCCAATCATACTAAAAATAGGGTTTCGAGGCGAAAAAAAGAGGTCGTAGCACGACGGGCAGATAGGTAATGAGGAGTGACGAATGACGGAGAAAACATCCCCCCTATTCACATACTCTGCTCTCGCAGACTACCTTCAAAGGGGGAGATGCGACGGAAAAAGTGATGAAACCCGCCCCTTGCTCTCTCATAGAAGGGGGAATGTAGTGACGGAAAAGCGACAGAAACATCCCCCTATTTACTTACTCCGCTTTTGCGGACAACCTCCAAAGGGGGAATGTAGTGACGGGAAATGTGACAAACATCCCTCCTACCCCCCTTCAAAGGGGGAGTGTGGTGACGGGAAAGAGATATAAACCTCCCCCTTGCCCCCTCGGGGAGGGGGAACTGTAGTGACGGAAAAACGCTCCAAAAATGGGTGAAAAGGAGCAAAAACCTCTCCCTTGCCCCTTCATAGAGGGGGAATATAGTACCGAAAAATGGGTAAAAAAGTGGATTGTGAGAAAAGGACAGTTTTTTAGTTGGTTTTAGGCACTACGTCAAAAGTACTACAAAATTTGTTATATAATTATATTTCAGAAATTTAGAAAAGCAGTTTTGGGGTGTTTTCAGGTGATTTTGAGTAGGGAGAGACCCCTTGCGAGCCTTTATTTTACGTGAATTCTTGATTTTTCTTAACGTTTGTTAAAAAACTACGTCAATAGTACGTCAATAGGGGTTTTTGCGTTAAATAAGTCTTAAAAACTTGGTAAGTACTTGACAGCGCCCTTAACTTTGCACCGATCTAATTTTCTAAAAAAATAAAGAAATATGAGAAAAAACATTTTTGCCTTAATGGCATTTACAGCACTTACTTTAGTGTTTACAGCACTTACTTTAGTAGGGTGCAAATCAGAAGCCGATGATGGTGTGGGCGAGAAACCACGCTCGAGCACCGAGACCAGTTTTTACTTCCGCGATGGTAGGACACACACTATCCATATGCAGGAAACAGAAACGCGCACTGTTAGTATTGACGGAGCGACTAATAATTTTACCTACGAAGCGCCTGCGGGTTCTTTGGGTGTAAGCAAGAGTACCGACCCCACCCCTTCACTTTTCCTTGAGGCTTACGATGGTAACACAGGTAGTTTTGACATCCGCATTACTGATAAAGCCGCTGACGGCGCAGGTATTACTGCTACTCTTACTGTAGTAGTGAGTGAACGTAGTCGCGGTTGGGACGGCAATAACTTTGTTATTGAAAATATTGACGGTGATAAGACCACTGCGAATGCTAAGGACTTTGTGGATATAGAAATTCCTGCAGATTATACTTACCAAGCAAATAGTTTGCAACCTGATGGTGCGAGCGAAAGGGTAAGCATTCAGGCTACCGGTAGCATTATAAAAGTAACGGCTAAAAACCATTACGATGAGACAACGCCTATTACTTTTAAATTGACAAAAGCCAATGCGGAAGACCGTGTGGTGACTATCAAGAAAGTAACTAAGTTTTGGAGAACAAATGGAACTACTTTAACAGGGCTCTCCAGCGATGTATATGTAACCAAACGCAGTTTTGATATTTTGCAAGCCCCTCCTAAAGTACCTTATGCTGTGAAAAGGGTTAGCGGTGGTAGCACTATAAGTGGAGGAACTCAGGTTCTTTACCTCAATGCTAAGATTACCAAAATAGACCTCAACAACGTTGAAACTATTGATTCTTGGGCATTCTATGGCAGTGCTTTACAAACTGTCATTGCCGATAAAGTAAAAACTATAAGTGCTGGTGCTTTTGCAAGTACCAAACTCACCCGTATCAACTTGCCTGAAGTAGAACATATATACGGATATAGAGATCAACTTGCCCCACATTATTTTACTTTCCCTAACACTATGCAGGCTGTTATCATAGGCGCTAAACTAAAAACACTCGATTATGGACTTTTCCCTAAAGAAGTGAGAGAAGTGCGTATAGCAGTGACTACCCCGAGCCAAACTAATATAACTTTCGATCCAAGTAACGATTTACGCTACTGGATTTCTGCTACAGCTTATAACAATAACACAATATTGTACGTACCGAATGCTTATGTAAACGACTGGAAGATTAGATTTCCTTGGATAGAACAAGCGTTTAAAGGCGGTGTGAGAGGAATGTAGTGTTGCAGGAGGAGAAAATCTGATAACTCTGATAAGTCGGAGGGATCTGAGAGGTCGGAGGGAATCCAGAAAACCTCCCCCCTATTCACATACTCTGCTCTCGCAGACTACCTCAGAGAGGGGGAGATGCGACAAACATATTTACAAACTGTAACGGAGGTAAAAGATAAAAGGTAAAAACTCTTAACTCTTACTTCTTAACTAAAATAAACAAAAGAATGAACAGAATTAAAATATTTAGTATTGCCATTGTGGCAATCCTTAGCAGTGGGGTGTTATCCGCGCAGGATAATTACCGTCCGTGGCTGGTAGGCGCTGGTGTGAGCACCGTAGACTTTAAAGTGCCTGAACGCAGTGTAGTGAAAGACTGGTTTGGTTACCCTGATATGAACGTGGGCTTCCGTGTGAACGCTGCGCGTTATATCAAAAAAGGGATTACTGCCGAAGCTGGTTTTGCTTATGCGAGTATCAAGAAAGACCAAAATTACTTTCCTGATGTAGACGAGACCAAACTCGCTGATGCGAAAAGCTATTGGGCGTTTGACGTACGTGGGCGTTACCACTTAAACCGTTTGTGGAACGCTGCGCCGTGGCTTGACCCTTACCCACAAGTGGGTGTGGGCGTTGCCTCAGTAGACAGCGAGAGCAAGTTTAAGTTTATCGCTGGTGTAGGGGTGAACTTCTGGTTTACCGATGTGGTTGGTGCGAATGTGAACACGGCTTATAACATTGGCGGTGGCACAGGTCACGATTATTACCAATGGGGTGCTGGTGTAGTGCTTAAATTGCCTCTTACCGCACGTGAGAACCCTATAGTAGACCACGTGGAACGCACTAAAATTAAAGAACCTAAGGTGAAGAAAGACCGCAAGCGTGTATCGGCTAACAAAGCAATTACTCGTGTGGAAACTCCCGAAGAACGCGAAGCGCGTACACAGCGCGTGGTAAAACAAATTAACCTTTATGCAAAGACTATCTTGTTTGACACTGATAAATCGGTAGTGAAACCACAAGCTGAGTTTATCTTGGATAACATTGCTATCATTATGAATGAGAACCCTGATTTTAACTTTGTGATTGAAGGTCATACTGATAATACGGGTACGCCTGAGCACAACCTTAAGCTTTCACAAGAGCGTGCGGACTCTATCAAGCAGTATCTTTCACGCCACGGTGTGAGCAAGAAACGTCTTGATGCGAAGGGTTACGGACAAACTCGCCCTATTGAAAGCAATGATAATGAACGCGGTAAAGAAATTAACCGTAGGGTAGAAATAAACGTAGTGAAAGACAATCAGTAGTATATGGCAGTCTCCCACAGGAAAAGGCGAGAAAACTTCACAATGTTACGAAATTTATTTTTAGCCTCTGTGGGAGTCTTTTTAAGGACATCATTTTTAAACCAAGAATAAGAAGGTTTTTTTTTCATAGGTGATACTTTCACCACAACTAGTTAAATTATACAGTAATGAAGGCTTCCTGATGGGATATCGGGAAGCCTTCTTTTAATGATTAAGTGCGAGCCACACGGGCAGGGGAAGTTTGGAAATAGAGAGGTGGTTGGGGTTTTCAGATTGGTTGGAGGGTTCGGAGGGTTCGGGGAAACCTCTCCCGTAATTCACTTACTCCGCTCTCGCGGACAACCTCCAAAAGTGGAAACATCCCCCTACCCCCTTCAAAGGGGGAGAGTGGCGACGGGAAATGTGGCGAACATCCCACCTATCCCCCTTCAAAGGGGGAGTGTAGTGACGGGAAATATGATGGAACATCCCCCCTACCCCCCTTCAAAGGGGGAGTGTGTGACGCTTATATTAACTTTGCCAAAGGTCGTAGCACGACGGGCTATTAACTTTGGCAAAGTTGCGTGCGTTATAATCATTAACCATTATTCTTCACTAGCAAAAGTGCTGGCGGGGAGGTTAGCCTCATTTACTAAATTGGCGTCGGTGGTGGGGGTGAAGGCGTAGCGGACGACTTTAGGAGAGGCGACTTTGTCGCTGGTGACTTTCACTTCTTCGCCTACGATTTCGGCGGTAGCGGGGTAGAAAATGCCATTACCATCCGAGAGCTCAAAACCGCGTAAGGGTTTGCCATCGGCGGAGTGCATTCCTTGGGCATAGCTGAAAGATACGGTGGCTGTTTTTCCACTGAAAGAGGCTGAACGAAACAAAGGTCCGGAAGGGATTACATTCTTCTTTCCGTAAGTATCGTGTAAAGCCCATTGCGCTAAGCGTTCGCCTATGGGTTGCTTGTTTTTAGGGTGTACATCGGTGGGGTTACCGTGGTCATAAGATACTGCCATTCCGCTATGAGGTACAACGCTCATTAAACGGCGCTGACTATCGCGAAACCAACCCCAAGACGGGCGGTTAATACTTGATAGCTGTACGTAATAGATGGGCATTTGAGGGTTGCTGAAGTAAGTGCGCCAGCTCTTCACTAATAGAGGGAAGAGACGACTATGAGCGTCTTTATTATGTGCATTTGATTCGCCTTGATACCAAATTACCCCTTTAATGGCGTAATGGTCTAAGGGGAGTATACCTGCCTCGAAAAGGTAAGCAGGCTCATAGGGGTGACGTTGGAGTTTATCAGTAGACTTTTTGATGTTCTCAGAAGCACGGGAGCGCACCCAGTCCATTATAAAATCGTTTTCACGCCAATTATAGAGGATAGCAGGAAAATCGTATTCAAGAGTACGGCGGTCAATCCACGCTTCGGTAGGTGAACCCCCGATAGCGTTACAGATAAGCCCTATCGGCATATCCAAATCCTTTTGGAGGGTACGCCCAAAGTAATAAGCCACTGCTGAAAAATCGCTTACAGTTTTAGGGTTGCACACTTCCCACTGAGCGGGCTCATAATACTGCAAATGATTCAGTGAATCTAACACTGAGGCGTTCCATTCTACGGGGTCGGTGCGCCAAATAGCTTTCATATCAAATAAGCGGATATTAGGGTTATCGGCTTGGGGGATATCCTTTTCGCCTGTGGTAGTTTGGTTCATATAAAACTCCATATTTGATTGCCCAGAGCAGAGCCATACTTCGCCGGCAACTACATTGGCAAAGGTGCGTTTTTCTTTACCAGCAGTAATTTGGAGGGTATAGGTTTCTTTGGCAGTAAGAGGTGCTAAGGTTACTTGCCATTTGCCGTTACTGTCTGCCGTAGTATTCAGTTGCTGTTTACCTATTTTCACACTGATTTTAGTACCTGTATTGGCAATGCCGTGCAGGGTGAGAGGTATACCGTGTTGGAGCACCATATTATCGGAGTAAATAGCGGGCAATTGCAAACCGCCATAGTTACCTGTAATAGCACTGTAAACCACTTGCGCCAAGATAGCAGCGCCTTGAGCTTTGGGGTGTACTGCATCGGGGAGCATTTGAGGGTAGTGATACAGCGGTTCGTGGAAATTGATGAGCTGTACACCTGTTTGTTTGGCAATGAGCTCAATAGCTTGTTGTATTTCGGCGTGCCAATCGCGAGTACCCGATTCAAAACGCCAATGGCGATGCGCTAGAGGGGTCATACGTGCGATGATGATACGCGCTTTGGGGTTCACTTTCTTAAAAGAAGCGATAAGCGCCAAATAATCTTTAACAAAATCGTCGCGGTAGTTAGGCCAATTGCGGGGATCGGTATCGTTAATACCTAAGTGAATGACTACGATATCACCAGCAAAGGCGAGGGCTTTTTTGTATTCTTCTTGGTCGATGTAAGGTTTATGCCCTTTGCTGAGCAAAGTAGCCCCTGAATGACCAAAATTGCCTACTTCATAACCCTTGCCCAATTGACGTTGGAGCACTGAGGGGTAGCTGTTTTGTTCGCGGTTTTCAACACCAAAGCCATAGGTAATGCTATTGCCTACGCAGGCTACTTTGATAGTTTTTTTCTGTGCACAGGCAAAGGCGCTGAGCAGTAAAAGCGTGATAAGGAAGAGTTGTTTTTTCATTGGTTGCTATAAGTTTTAAGTATGATAACATTTCATATTTGGCTACAAAGATAATAAAAAAAACGATAGGTTGTATACTAAATGAGAAAATATAGGTGCGAGGTCGTAGCACGACAGGCAGTAAAGGTTTGAGGATATCGGAAGGAAACGGAAAGGTTCGGAAGGGTGTTTTTAGGTAAAAGATAAAAGGTAAAAGGTAAAATGGGTATGCGGAGCTTATACAAAGCTTATAGGAAGCTTATACGAATCTTGGACGATTGTTATACAAAGGGTATATAAGTAATTGATTCATACTGTAATACAACAATGCTAATAATACTAAAAATAGGGTTTCGTGGCGAAAGAAAGAGGAAGAGGTGTTAGGCATTAGGCAATAGGCATTAGGGGGAAATGGACGAGGAACGACGAGCAAAGGACGAATGATGAGGGGCGAAGAAAACATCCCCCCTAATACACATACTCAGCTACGCCAGCTCGCTGACTACCCTTCAAAGGGGGAGTGTAGTGACGGAAAAGTGAAAGAGACATCCCCTCCTATTCACTTACTCGGCAATCGCAGACTACATTCAAAAGAGGGAGATATGACGGAAAAGAGAAAGAAACATCCCCCCTAATACACATACTCAGCTACGCCAGCTCGCTGACTACCCTTCAAAGGGGGGAGTGTAGCGAGGGAAAAAAGGGGATTGTGGCAATGGGAAGATGAATTGAGGATGAATTGAAAGTGAGTTATGGATAAAGTAAGGGTAAATTTAGGGAGGTTTTGAGAGCGATTTTTGTGGTTAGTGAGAAATTTTTATCATTTTGAAACGTTAAAATTGTTTAGGGGGAGTCATTAAGATACGGTGATTTTTACACACATTAAAAAATGGGTTAAAAGGTAAAAAAAGCATTATTTTTTTCAATAAAATGAGAAAATGTAGTATTTTTATATGTTAATAATTCACAAAATAGCATTTTTTAAACTGCTGAAAAACAGCTTTAAAAATGTTAATGAAAATATAAATGTGTTAAATATGCACATTTTTTTGTTCAAAAAATAGTGCAGTAAAAAAAAAATGACTATATTTGCTGAAAATTTTGCACACTATATCTATATAACTATATAGGTGTTGCAAGACAAACAGTATTTTTATAGCAAGAAAATAGTTTAAGTAAATTTTTATCGACAATGAAAAGAATAGTATTGTTAATGCTCGCACTATGCACTATGGGAGGGAAGGCTTTTTCACAAGAGCTGAACTTGCCACAAATGAACCAATATTTGGCAGATAGCGAATTTCTTATTGCCCCTACCTATGCAGGGATTGGGGACTTTGTGAGGATCCGTTTATCAGCAGGCACACAATGGGTAGGTGTTAAAGGGGCTCCTGATTATCAATCGCTTGCGGGCGATATGCGTTTAGGTGAACGCAGTGGGGCGGGGGTTATGCTTTATAATGACCGCAACGGGCACACTAAACAAATGGGGGGTAAGGCGACGTTTGCGCACCACCTTACGTTAGACCGTTATGACAACCACTTTATTTCATTTGGTATTTCGTATGCCTTGAACACATTCAGAATTGACATCGACAAGTTCGACAATATTCCTGACCCACAAGTTACTAACGACCGCTTTACTGTGAATCACAACTTTGATGTAGCTGTGCTTTACCGTTACAAAAGATGGTTTGTAAACTTATCTGCGTTAAACATTTTAAACAAGGATACTGAGCGTTTCTACAAAGAAGAGCCTAATGCTTTGCGCAACTACCTTGTTTACGCGGGATACCGTTATAAAAAAGACAAGAACAGCCGTTTTGAAATAGAGCCATCAGTGCTTTATCAGTACTACGAAAGCGATGGGCGTTCTACTACGGATTTCAATCTTAAATTTCGCTGGATGGACTTAGACGATTATTATTGGGTAGGGGTGAACTATCGTTCATTGAACGACCAAATTTTCAAGCCTCTCAATATTGGTCCTATGGCGGGGTTGAAACGCGGGAAGGTATACTTTGCATACTCATACCAACTCCACTTAAACGAACTTATCAGATACAACTCAGGGACACACGTAGTAACCTTAGGTCTTGACCTATTCCAAGGAGTAAGTAACTGTAAGTGTGCACAGCGATAGTAGTATAACAATATAGGATGCAACATATTATCTTAAAGAACATACGCGTTCGTGCCAATCACGGATGCCTTACGGAAGAGGGCGTTATAGGGAGTGATTACCGCGTGGACGTGAAGGTGAAAGTTCGGCTTGAGAAAGCTATGAAGAGTGACCGGCTTGCTGACACGGTAGATTATGTACACTTGAATAGAATAGTAAAGGAAGAGATGGCGATAAGATCGGAATTATTAGAACACGTAGCAGGCAGGATTATAGACAGAGTATTCAAAGAACTTTCTGAAGTTCAGAAGATAACCCTTGAGATTGCAAAAATAAACCCCCCTATAAATGGCGACGTAGCCTCGGTGAGTGTAAAAATAAAGCAGAAAAAACTTGCTAATTAGAAAAAAGGTAGTATCTTTGCGCGCTGATACTACAAAACGAAAAAAGGCATCGTGGCCGAGGGGCTAGGCAGAGGTCTGCAAAACCTTTTACAGCGGTTCAAATCCGCTCGATGCCTCACTTTTTAAGTAATTTATTAATCCACAAAGTAAAAATTTCAAAAAGATGACAAACGTTTTAGACAAATTTATTCAGGATGTAAAGAGTAACATTCCTGGATTTTTCGCCGTTTCAGTAACTGAAGTACGTTCTGGGGTTTCTTACGGTGCAGAATCAATAGATCCCAGCTTTGATCCTAACTTAGCTGCAGGTTATAACTTAGAGGTAATAAAGGCTAAACAAAATGCGCTTCAAGCGTTAGGATTGGCTGCTAAAGAAAAAATAGATGAAATTGTTATTGTGCTAAGTGACCAAAATCACATCATTGATGTATCGTCAAATGGTAGTTACTTCATCTACTTAGTAGTAGACTCTACCAAAGCGAACTATGGTATTACAAGAGCCTTACTTGCTAAGTACAAAAAAGATTTAGCTTCTATTTTCTAATAATAGCTATATTTTAAGTTAGTAAAAGATTATTAATTAAGGACATTATTAAAAGAAAGCTACCGTATTGGTAGCTTTTCTTGTATTTTTGCATTAAATTAGACTAATGGAAGCCACTGTAAAAACCTATACTGTACAAGAAGCTAAAGAGCGATTGGAAGCCTACTGTGCCTACCAAGAACGTTGCCATCGTGAGGTAGTGAGCAAGTTACGCACTATGGGTATGATACCTTTGGCTATTGATGACATTGTAGTGTACTTGATACAAAACGGCTTCCTCAATGAAGAGCGCTTTGCTAAGAGTTTTGCTCGTGGTAAGTTTCGGATTAAAAAATGGGGGCGTGTACGTATAGAACGAGAGTTGAAAGCACGCGGACTTTCGGACTACAATATTGAAGTGGGATTAGAAGAAATTGACGAAGATGAATATATAGAGACATTTGAGACCATAGCTGAGAAGAAACAAGCTACTATCAAAGAGAAAAACCTTTATAAAGCTAAAACTAAATTGGCAAACTATCTTTTGTACCGTGGTTGGGAGTCGGATTTGGTTTATGAGAAAGTTAACGAACTATACGACGAGTAATTTAACATTATAAATCAAGTGTAAAATAAGGCATAAAATATCTCCCCTCTAATTCACTTACTCCGCGATAGCGGACAACCCTCAAAGAGGGAGAATGTGTGACTGAATAGCGACACAAATGAGCACAAACAGACATTATTAACTGTTACTTAAAAAAATGAAAAGTAGAGCACAAGAATCAACGAACGCTATAGAGCGTATGTATGTAACAATGAGACACCTCTTTTCGAGGGGTTTCTATAAGCCTATGGGCATCTCGGGCGAGGCGCTACGAGAATCATTATTGGTATTGCGCCCTGAGATTTACGGTAGTATTGCTGAGAGCAAATCAGAGCTCAGCGGACTTATTTACGTGCTTGACCGCTTGCCTGAAGGGATTGAGCAGTGTAAATACATCAACCTAATTGCTGATGAGGGTTACCGCCAATCGCATTTTAAACCTATTATTCCACCTAAGCGTCGGCGTAATTGCTACCGGATAGATCCTGAGCAGATGAATATTGAAATCACTCGTGGGCGCTCGGACATCTACGATGTGCTTACGCACCTTACCTTCCTGTTTATAGAATCGCACAAGATAGCTGACCGCATACTGTTAGACGATAACAAAATATCTCACGATTGGGCGAAACTTGAAGCGAATATACAGAAGAACAAGCTTACCCTTGCTGAGCGCGAAGCGACTTTTATACACATAGGCAACCTCTTGGGACGTACTTTTGAGGAAGTATTAGGTGCTTACAAAGCGTTGGCAACCCCTACCCTGCCCGACCGTTTTATTCACATCATCTATTGGTTAGGTAAATTAGCCCTCAACGAACGTTTGAATGATGATAAACGTGTAATTACTTTTAGTACGGTGTTACGAGAGCGCATAGGACATCACTTGCACGGTGAGATATGGGCAGAGCACATCAAGCATATACTTTTGAAAAATGGGCTCTTAGAGCGACCTGTACACATCATCAGTGCGAATATGCACAGTGTGATGAATAGCTTATTTGCTGAAAAAGCCCTTGCTAAGGAGGTGGAAGTGGGCTCTCGCATAGAACTTTTTGAACTACTGAGCTTACCTGAGAGTGAACCTCTGCGCAAAAAGGTAAAGGAATATGCTCACAAACACGGAATGCTCTCGGTAGATGATACTTCGGGCACAAACATCGACGTGCAACTGTTCGACACTGCTAAGATAGATTTCTCGGGCACTCCGTATGCGGTACATCATCTTGGGGAGGGGGAAAAGCCCGTTATCTTTGTAATGGATTACGCTTTTGGCGAACAAGCCTACGAAACCATTGACGAACTGTTAAAACCTTATCACAAAGGTGGTAAGACCTATTTCTTAGATGTGCTTTCCATCTCGATTATGGGAAAAGCAGGTATTTTGGAGGGCGACAAAGGAGACCTAATGATTCCTACGGCACATATTTTTGAGGGTACTGCGGATAACTATCCTTTCCACAACGAGTTCACCAAAGCCGATTTTGAGGGCAATGGACTGAAAGTATTTGAAGGGTCAATGATTACGGTCTTAGGAACCTCTCTACAAAACAAAGATATTTTAAAGTTTTTCTTGCATTCTACGTGGAATGCAGTAGGCTTAGAGATGGAAGGTGTACACTACCAAAAAGCTATACAATCGGCTTCCAAAATACGCAAGAGCATTCGTGAGGACGTGAAAGTACGTTATGCTTATTACGCCTCTGACAATCCGTTAGAAACTGGCAGTACCCTCGCCTCGGGAGGGTTAGGTACTACGGGCGTTAAGCCTACCTACCTGATCACTTTCAAGATATTAGAACAGATATTCAATTAGGTGCGAGCCGCACAGGCAGGTTTGAGCCACACGAGCAATCGTAGCACGACAGACAGTGTACAAGCCTCTAACTTACTTATTTAGCAACTGCTGAGTAAGTGAGTTAGAGGCTTTTGCTAATTTGCTAATTCACAAATTTGCTAATTTGCTAATTAGTTTATATCTTTGTGGTCTGAAATATTACTGTTATTAAAATATGAAAAAAATAAGCTTTGTATTAGTAGCGTTGTTGCTGATAGTCGCTTGCAAAAAAAACGCAAACTTTAACAGCGACCCGTTAGCTTTTAAAGACTACATTTCAGGGTATACCTCTGGGCTTATCTCTGCCCATTCGGGAATAAAAATACTGCTGAACGAACCCTTGTCTCAAGAGAAAATGGACAAGGTGAATGACCTCAACCTCTTTGAGATTTCGCCTAAAGTAAGTGGAAAAGTACACTGCGTGAACCCTACGCTGGTGGAGTTTATACCTGAAAAACCGCTGGCGCAAGACACCGAGTACCGCGTATCATTTCACGTAAAGAAGCTCTATGCCGTACCTAACAATGATTTGGCGGTCTTCAACTTCACCGTCAAAACCTTTGAGCAGGCTTTCCGCATCAAGGAAGGCGACTTGCAGTCGTACAACCAAAACCTCTACTTTCTCAGTGCTGAGCTTTTGGCAAACGACCAAGTGCCTTACGAAACCGCTAAAGAAATCGTAAAAGCGACCCTCGACGGCAAAAAGGTAGCTGTGAAATTCCAATCACAAGGCACTAACAACAAGTTTGTGATTATATTCGACAGTTTGCCGCGCCTCAACAAGGAACAAACCTTGGAAGTAAAATGGGAAGCTAAAGATGTGCCTAAAGAAAACCTCATTCCTTTTTCGTTCACCATACCGCAAAAGGGGGTGTTCAAGGCACTGAACGCTAAGACGGAAGGTGCCAATCAGGCGTTTACCGTGAACTTCTCCGACCCCTTAGACAAAGAACAGGATTTTAACGGATTGGTGAGCCTCAGCAACACCTATAGTGTACTGAAATACAGTGTGAATGGCAATGTACTGAAAGTCTTCCGCGAAGAACAAAAAGAAGGCGACTACAAGGTGTACGTGCACAAGGGCATCAAGAATATCTACGGCGACCGCTTGGATAAGGATGTTTCTTTCTCTATCAAATTCTTGCAGCAAAAGCCTGATATTCGCTTCCTCAAGAGCGGTACAATCCTGCCCAGCTCGCAAAATTTGAAAGTCAATTTCCAATCTATCAACTTGCGCGCCGTGAATGTTACTGTTTACCGCATTTTTGAGAACAATATCTTTCAATTTTTGCAAGACAATGATTTGGGAGGTGGTTCATATATCCAGCGCGTGGGTAAGCCTATTGCGCGCAAAGTACTGAAGCTGAACGATAGTGCGCTCTATCCGCTCAACGAGTGGAATACTTATTCACTTGACCTCGCTTCTCTCATCACTCCTGAACCCGGCGCCATTTATCGCATTGAGTTGGGAATGACCAAAAACTATTCGCTCTACGCTTGTGGTGCGAAAAACGAAGAACCGCTCGACCTTTCGTTTGAACAAAAACCTCTTAATGATGACGATGTTACCTACTCGCAATATTATGATTACGACGATGAGGGTTACTATTGGGAAGAAGATGAAGATGCCCCTTGCAAAGATGATTACTACTACGGTCGCACCGTGGGCACCAATGTTTTAGCTTCCGACCTTGGGGTGATTGTGAAAAAAGGCCAAACCAATAGCTTTACCATTGTAGTAAACGACCTGCTCACTACCAAACCTGTTGATGGGGCGGTGGTAGAGGTATTTAGCTACCAACAACAAAAAATACAAGAAGGCAAAACCGATAGCAAAGGCATTTTGCGTTTGAACCTCAGTAGTCGGGCGTATTTTGCCAAAGTGAAAAAAGATAAATTCACTACTTATGTGAAGTTAGATGATGGGGCTCCGCAATCGGTGAGTAAATACGATGTAGATGGAATGCGCTTGCAAAAAGGTCTCAACGGTTTTATCTATACCGAACGCGGCGTATGGCGTCCTGGCGATAGCATCTATGTGGGCTTCATTTTGAACGACTTCGCTCAAAAATTGCCTGAAAAACTCCCTATCAAACTCCGCTTTACCGACCCTTACGGCAAGGTAATCGCTGAGCGTATGCAAACCAGCAACCCTACCAATCAATATGTATTCGGTCTCAAAACCAATGCCGATGCCCCTACAGGCAACTGGAGTGTAGCGATTTCGGCAGGGGCAGCGAAGTTTAGCAAACGCATTAAAATAGAGACCATTAAGCCCAACCGTCTGAAAATTGAGAACAGCCTCAACGGCAAGCTCATCAGCGGAAGGGGTGAGAATGTGCGTATGCAAGTGTTGTGGTTGCACGGATCGCCTGCGGGCAATACGGGCATCAACGTGAAAGCCAAATTCTACCCCTTAGAAACAGCTTTCAAAGGTTATGAAAAATACGTGTTCAACAACCGCGCTTATGAGTTTGAAAGCGAAGAAATGAACGTGTACGAAGGCCAAACCGACAGCAATGGGAATGCCAACTTCTATTTCAAAACCAATGAGTTGGACGCTCCTGGTATGCTCAAAGTGAACTTCCTCACCCAAGCTAACGAAAGCGGTGGCGACTTCAGTACCGATGTGAGTACCGCTTCTTATTCTCCTTATAGTGAATACGTGGGCTTGCGATTGCCTGAAACTAACAAGTACGATTACTACAACACCCAGCAAAACCACACTTTTGATGCCGTAGTACTCAGCGAAGAGGGCAAACCGCTCAGTCATAAGGATGTATCGGTTACAGTGTACAAAGTAGGTTGGAACTGGTGGTGGGATGCTTCTAACCAGAACATCTCTACCTACAATAGCAGTAGTAGTAATGCCATTTACAAAACACAAAACATCACTACCGACGGTAGTGGTAAAGCACGCTTTACCCTCAATATCCCTGATGCCGACTGGGGGCGCTATTTCATTATGCTAACCGATAACCAAAGTGGTCACAAATGCGGTACTACCGCGTACTTTGATTGGGGCGACTGGCGTGGCAAATCGCGCGGTAGTGAAGGCAGTGAAGCCGTAATGCTCGCTTTGGGTACCAACAAAAAAGAATACAACGTAGGCGAAAAAGCTAAACTCTCTTTCCCTTCTGATAAAGGTGGACGCGCCCTTATTTCGGTGGAAAATGGCAACGATGTGCTCGAAACTTATTGGGTAGAAACTGCCGACAGAGAAACTTCTTTTGAGGTGCCTATCACCAATAAAATGTCACCTAACGTATATCTATATGTTACTCTCTTGCAACCGCACAACAAAACGGTGAACGATGCGCCTATACGCTTGTACGGCGTGGTGCCTGTGAAGGTAGTAGATAAAAACACCGTGCTCAACCCTGTCATTCAAATGCCCAATCGCCTCACTCCTAACCAAAAAGTGAGCATCAAGGTGAGTGAAAAATCAGGGAAAGCAATGACCTATTCCTTGGCGATTGTGGAGGACGGACTCTTGAACCTCACTCGCTTCAAAACCCCTAACCCTTGGAACACTTTCTTTAGCAAAACCGCTCTCGGCGTGAAAACTTGGGACGTGTACAACGACGTGATTGGCGCTTATGGCGGTACTATCAATCAAGCGTTTAGCATCGGTGGTGACGAGGATCTCGGTGGTGCCGAAGCTCAAAAAGCAAACCGCTTTAAGCCGTTTGTGATTTTCCGCGGTCCGTTTGAACTCAAAAAAGGTGGTACCAACGTTCACAACGTGAAGATTCCTAACTATATGGGCTCTGCGCGCGTGATGGTAGTCGCCAGCGATGTGGCCAACAACGCTTTCGGTAGTGCCGAGAAAAAAGATATTCCTGTGGTGAGTCCGCTTTCTATTTTAGGCTCTCTACCGCGCAAGGCTACCCCTAATGAGAAAATAGTGTTGCCGGTAACCGTCTTTGCGATGGAACGCCAAGTGAAAAACGTGAGTTTGCAGGTAGAAACCAATGGTTTATTCAAAGTAACTTCCGAACGCTCTCAGCAGTTGCACTTCGATAGTACAGGTGAAAAAATGGCCTATTTTGAACTCGAAACTACCGCACAAACGGGTATTGCCAAAGTAAAAATCACCGCTACTTCGGGCAAAGAAAAATCGACTTACGAAGTGGAAATGGACGTGTACAACCCGAACCCTGTAACCTACGTGGTACAAAATGCTGTGTTGCAAGGCGGACAGTCGCACAACCTCAATATCAACCTCTTTGGCGAAAAAGCTAAAACGGTATTGGAAGTTTCCAGCTTCCCAGGGGTGAACCTCACCCAGCGTTTGGGCTACCTCATTGCCTATCCACACGGCTGTGGCGAACAACTCACTTCAGGGGCTTTCCCTCAATTGTTCCTCGGTGATTTCGTGTCGCTTACCAAAGAAAAAGCCGATGAGGTGAACCGCAATGTGAGTGCCGCGATTAGCAAATTGCACGAAAACCAACTTGCTAACGGAGGCTTTACCTATTGGAAAGGTGGCAAATACGCCGATGATTGGGTAACTTCCTATATAGGTCAGTTCTATGTAGAAGCCGAGAAAAAAGGTTATGTGTTGCCATCGGGTAGCAAGCAAAGTTGGCTCAACTATCAGAATAACGAAGCGCGTCAATGGCGCTATGAAGCTAAATATCAGAACGATTTTGCACAAGCTTATCGCCTTTACACCTTGGCGCTCGCTGGCAATCCTAATATGGGCGCAATGAACCGCTTGCGCGAACTCTCTGAGCTCACCCCTAATGCCAAACGCACTTTGGCAGCAGCCTACGCCCTCGCAGGTCAAAAGCAAACCGCCGATAAACTATTCCAAACCACCGCTATTGACGATGATGCCGATAGCTACTACGGTTCAGTGCTTCGCAACAAGGCAATGGCTATGGAAACCGCCTTGCTCATTGGGCGAAAAGAAGATGCAGGCCGTTGGGCGTTGGAAATTGCCGAAAAGCTCTCCACCAACGATTGGCTCAGCACCCAAACCACCGCTTATGCCCTCTACGCTATGGCCAAATACGTAGCTGTAAATAAGAGTGGTAAGAGCATCAGTGCCAGCTATACTTTAGGAGGTAAAACCGAAAACCTCAAATCAAGCGAACCGATGTTGCAGAAAACACTTAGCGCCAAAGGCAATGAAACCTTGCAGGTGAAGAACAACGGCAACCAAACCCTCTACGTGCGCCTGATTACCAGTGGCGTATTGCCTGTGGGCAAAGAACTCGCGATGCAAAACGGACTCTCGCTCAGCACCACTTATCGCGATAGCAACGGTCAAGCGGTGGATGTCACCAATTTGCGCCAAAGCACTCAGTTTGTAGCCACTATTGAGATTACCAATCTCACAGGCGAGAATGTTGAGAATGTAGCGCTTACCCAAATTATCCCATCAGGTTGGGAAATCGTGAACACCCGCTTCACCGATTACGACGAAGGCAATAGCAACAGCAATGTAGATTACGTTGATTTCCGCGATGACCGCGCCAACTTCTACTTGTCGCTCAAAGCCAAACAAACGAAGTATATCAAGCTCAAACTCAACGCCTCCTACGCCGGTCGCTATTATCTGCCAGGCACTTATGCCGAAGCGATGTACAGCAACCGCTACAACACCCGCACTAATGGCAAATGGGTGGAGGTAATGAAAAAATGAGATAATTAGACAATTTGCTAATTAGCTAATTGCTAATTAATAAATTATACACTTTGCCAAAGGTCTAATAGCCTATCGTGCTACGACCTTTGGCAAAGTTTTTTGTCATTCGTCACTCATCATTCGTAATTATTTACTATCTTTGCCGCCGTTAATAATAAAAACTAATAAAATGAAAAAAATCTTTGTTTTGGCTTTTGTAGCCTTATCTCTATTCATTACCGCTTGCGGGAAAAGTGATGATAGCAACGAAACTTTACCAGGAACGTGGTATCTTGTGTATCAGAATGATGCTGGAGAAGAAGTAAAACTCACTGAATGTGATAAAACAGATCATTACGTTTTTACAGAAAATACTTATACTTACTACGAAGCATTGAATACAACAAGCGGTTGTGAGACCCAAGAATTTTCTGGAAAGCTTACTGTTTCAGGTAATCAACTTTCATTGGACGATGTTACTTTTATATTTTCTATTTCAGGTAATCGCCTTACTCTTACTGTAACTGAAAAAGATGAGGATGGCACTGAAGAAACTTCTGTAGAAATATACGAAAAACGTTAGTTTTTAAACCGTACTCTTTAAACCTTTATACAACTGCCCACAGCAATGTGGGCAGTTTTTTTATTGCAGGTGCGAAGTCGTAGCACGACAGGTGTGAGCCACACGGGCGGGTGCGAGGTCGTAGCACGACGGGCAGGCACAGGCAGGTGGAAACTTTGTCAAAATATATACCGCTAAAAGTGACATATTAGTGATTTCGGAAGGAAACGAAGAAATTCAGAAGAGGGTTTTTAGGTAAAAGGTAAAAGACGAACCCTAAGAAGGGTATGGTTAGCTTATACAAAGCTTATAGGAAGCTTATACGAATCTTGGACGATTGTTATACAAAAGGTATATAAGTAATTGATTCATACTGTAATACAATAATGCCAAAAATACTAAAAACGGGGTTTCGAGGCGAAAGAAAGAGAATCCTCACCCCAATCACATACTCTCCTATTCGGAGACTTCTCCCAAGGAGAGGGGGGATATAGCGACGGAAAGGGGAAGGAATAATTAAAGAATTAACAAATTTGGAAATTAGCAAATGAGAAGTGTGATTAATTGGAGAGACTCGGAAAGAAGTTGGTTTTTTGTCATTGTGTAAAAGTTTAACATTCCTTTAATAGTTAAGAATAAAAAAAAGCATTACTTTTGCCCCAAAATTTAAATACATACAACATTATGAAGAAATTTTTATTGAGCCTTTTGGCTATCGCTACACTTGCATCTTGTAGCAAAAACGACGATGATAATAACAATAATGGTGGAGACAACGGTGGTGGTAACAATACCTCAACTGGCACATTGCCTAAGAAAATCACGATAAAAGACAACGATGGAAACCTTATGGAGGTTACTACCATTAGTTTTGAAGGAGAGAAACCTTCTACCCAATCAGTAGTAAGATACAATAGCGCAGGTGCACAAATCGGTACTCCCCAAGTTACTACTTTTACTTATGAAGGCAACCTCATCTCTAAAATAAAAAGAGAGGGGGCAGGAGTAGATAACTTCGAGAGAAGAATTTCTTATGAAAATGGGAAAATTACTTTTATAATAGAAAAAAATGAGGTAGACCCTCACACTTTTACATTCACATATGGCTACACCGGCAATAAGCTCACAAGTATATTGAAAACTTACTCTATTGATGTAGATGTAAATGGAAGCATACAAAGTCGCACCTTGTGTTATGACTATCAGTACAACTACAATGGTAATATAGTCACCAAATCAGATGTTTACTACGAAAAGAACAAAGATGGAAAAGTGATAGAGTATTCCACCGTTACAGGAACCACAGTTACCTATACACTTTCTAATGAGAATGTAGTAAAAGAAGAAGATAGTGAAAATAATCTCGTTTTCGAATATAAATACGACACTCAGCATAATTCCTTGTGCTATGATAGTGTAAAACCAGAAGATGTTTTTTCTTCACAATATGCTAAAAACAATATGTTAGAAAGTACCATTACAAGAAACGGTATAAAAAACACTTATGTTTATGAGTACACTTATAACAAAACAGGTTATCCTACTGTTGTAAAAAGGTATTCAAAAAGAGAAGATGGTGAAAAAACATTCTTAGGTACTACCGAATACGAATATTAATTCGCTTACAACCTCAAAAGAAACTGCCCTCACTGTGTGAGGGCAGTGCTTTTATAGAGAGAGGAGAGGAAAAATTAGCAAATGGAAATGTGATTAATCGGAGTTCTCGAAAAGACTCTGAAGAGAGGTGGATTTTTGCTACTGTATAAAAGTTTAACAATCTTTTAATAGTTGAGAATAAAAAAAGTAGTATTTTTGCACCCGAATTTAATTTACTTACACCATTATGAAGAAATATTTATTAAGCCTTTTGGCAACGGTTGCCTTTGTAGGTTGTGGAAGTAAGGACGATGATACGCCTGCACCTCCTCAGCGGCCTGACTTCACTCAGGCGCAACAAAATTATCTACCTACTAAAAAAGTAAAACACATCACAGCAACTTATTTAGAAGAAGATGAAAATACCTCTTACAATTCTGTAGAGTACACTGATTTTTTAAACCCTACAATTCCTCAGGGTTTATCGTTTACACTAAAGAATTTAGACTACCAATATGAGTATGACTCCGCTGGAAGAATCAATAAGATCACCTTTAAAAGTGATGATGATTTACTGATGCAAAGCACCTTTGTGTATTCAGACAACTCAGTAACAGTAACTTCTCCTCCCCCCTATGATGGTATCAGAGAGCCACGAACCATTGAGTATGGGTTCAACCTTTCTGGAAATATGTTAGGTATAGGTATGTACAACGAAAAGCAACAGCTCAAAAATTCTATGAGTGCAGGTACTTTTGTTTGGGAAAATGACAACCTTACTAAAATTAATAGAAAAACAATGGTAAATGGCGTAGAAGGAGAAAGAGGGCTTTCGTTTTCTTACAATACTGCTGTGAACAAAAATATGTTTTACCTCATCGACTTTGCAGGAGATGAATTGCATAGCTATCAGGAATATTTTGCCCATTCTATTGGTTTTATAAAAGGGAAAGCCCCTAAAAATCTCCCTACAAAAATTGTCCCTTTAGAAAAAAACTACCCTTACAGTGATTTTAAATACCCTATAGAGTTCAGCTACACTTTTGACAGCGATAACTTCGTAAAAACCATCGCCGAAAAAGAACTCAAACACCTAAGAGCTGGAGTACATTCATATATTTATATTGAAAATGATGCCAACACCTATTGGGGACAGTTGCAAACGCTTATCGCAGGTATTGAAAATAAAACAATTACTGATAAAACTTACAATTTGATTAGCGATAAAGATAATACGCTTACCTTTCAAATTACAATCCCTATGAAAGCCGAAAAAGATAGTAAAGGCAATACTATCAACCTAAATATGAATAAAGTTTGTGAGTTTAGTGTGCGCTATACTACAGAAAACAACAAGAAAAAAGCAGAAAGCATCAATATGAGTGCTACTTATTATGCTGAAATTACTACTAATTACGAATTAAATTACTAATACTATGAAAAGATTTTTATCAAGCCTTTTAGCATTAGTTGCTCTTGTAGGGTGTAATAGTAAGGACGACAATACGCCTACACCTACAAAAACTCTTTCAGAGCAACAACAAGCTTTTTTGCCTACTAAAAAAGTGCAACGCGTGAACTGTACTTACATTGAAGAAGGTGCAACAACTCCTACCCATACAAATGATTACCTAAAGACAGAATTGTACAACCAAACCTATACTTTGCGTACAGCCGAATACCTATACGAGTACGACAATGCTGGTAGAATCAACAAAGTAACTATAAAACAAGAGGGAAAACCTCAAGATGTTCGAACCTTTACCTATAAAGACTATTCGGTAATCATTTCTGCGCCTTATGACACTGAAGTGGATAGAGATTACGAATATCAATCGGTGGAATATGGACTAAATGCATCAGGAAATATACTTGGCTTTGGCGTGTACAATGAAAAACAACAGCTTAAAAGTATTATGGGTAACCTTATTCACTGGGAAGGTGATAATATTACTAAAATCACTGATAAGGATAGAGATGGAGAACCTGTCGAAACTGTTTTGACTTACTACAGCAAGGAAAACAAGAATAAATTTTTTAACGGATTTTTCTTTGAATCTAGTAATAATAGAAGTTTTATGGAGTTTTTTGAAACCCCTATTGCTTTGATAATCGGTCACGCTCCTAAAAACTTACTTAAAAAAGTAGTAGCTCCCTCTTCCCGCTACAATGGAAAAATGGAAAACAAAATCATAGACCTTGCTTATACCTTTGATAGCGATGGTTTTGTAAAGAACATTACTGAAACCGAATATTTCAGAAAAGGAACTTCGGTGGGTAATTATTATAGCGACGGTTCTTATGGAGGAAACAACGAGGCTACTACACTGTCAAACACCTTGCAAGATCTTATGACTAAGATTGACAACGGCACGGTTACTGATAAGAGCTATAAAGTTATCAGCGACAAACAAGATGAGCGTGTGATTCAATTTACGATTCCTGTAAAAGTTGAGAAGGACAGTAATAACAAACCTCTTAACCTTATGGTGGATAAAATTTGTAAATATACCCTCCGCTACACTACTGAAAACAATCAGAAAAAGCTGTCACAAATAGAATTAAATGTAATATTCAAACCTCATTTGGTTACGCATTACGAACTGCATTATTAACATAGGCTTTGAATAGGAAACAAATTGCCCGCCCTCACTGTGTGAGGGCGGGCAATTTGTTAATTAGTAAATTATCCGTACTTTTGCACCCTGAAACGAACTAAGAAATGCGAACAAGAAGTATTAAGAAAAACACTATAAACGTGGTCACCCTTGGGTGCTCTAAAAATGTATATGACAGTGAGGTGCTAATGGGGCAACTGAAGGCTGGCGGTAAGGACGTGGTACACGAGAAAAAGGGCAACATTGTGGTGATTAACACCTGTGGGTTTATCAACAATGCTAAAGAAGAGAGCATCAACACTATACTTGACTATGTGCAACAGAAAGAAGCGGGGTTGGTGGACAAAGTATTTGTAATGGGCTGCCTCTCCGAGCGCTATAAACCTGATTTAGAAAAAGAAATCCCTGATGTAGACCAATACTTCGGTACTACTGAACTCCCTGCCTTACTAAAGGCATTAGGCGCCGACTACAAGCACGAACTCATTGGCGAGCGCCTTACCACCACCCCTAAGAATTACGCTTATCTGAAAATATCGGAAGGTTGCGACCGCCCCTGTAGTTTTTGTGCGATACCACTAATGCGCGGAGCTCACGTGTCAACTCCTATAGAAGATTTGGTTACCGAAGCCGAGAAATTGGCTACTAAAGGGGTGAAAGAGCTGATTCTCATCGCTCAAGACATCACTTACTACGGACTTGACCTCTACAAAAAGCGTGCTTTAGCTGACCTACTGTGCGCCTTGGTGAAAGTAGAAGGCATTGAGTGGATACGCATTCACTACGCTTTCCCTACGGGCTTCCCAATGGACGTATTGGAAGTAATGAAGTCCGAACCTAAGATATGTAACTATTTGGATATCCCATTGCAACACATCTCTGACCCTATTTTGGCGAGTATGAAGCGCGGTACCACTCAGGCGAAGACTACTAAGCTCTTACAGAAATTCCGCGAGGCAGTGCCCGAAATGGCGATACGTACTACCCTCATTGTAGGTTACCCAGGTGAGACCGAAGAAGATTTTCAGAAGTTAAAAGACTTTGTAAAAGCGATGCGCTTTGACCGCCTCGGTTGTTTTACTTACAGCCACGAGGAGAACACTATGGCTTACGAATTGGAAGACAACGTGCCTGAAGAAGTAAAAATGGCTCGTGCCAACGAGATTATGGAATTGCAATCGCAAATATCGTGGGAGCTGAACCAGCAGAAAGTGGGCAAGACTTTCCGTTGTCTTATCGATCGCAAAGAGGGTAACTATTTTGTAGGTCGCACCGAATACGATTCTCCCGATGTAGACAACGAAGTGCTCATCGACGCTAAAAAATACTATGTAAAGATAGGCGATTTCGCTAATATAAAGATTGTAGAAGCAACGGATTACGATTTGTATGGCGAACCAGTAACAACTAATTAATAAGCACTATGAAGAAATACTTAATCGCCTGTCTCGGCAATATAGGCACTGAATACGCCAATACGCGCCACAATATCGGCTTTATGCTGGCTGATACTTTGGCAAAGAAATACGACGTGAGCTTTACCACTCAAAAGCTCGGCGACCTCACCGAATTTAAGGTGAAAGGCCGCACTTTTATCTTGCTGAAACCTTCTACTTATATGAACCTCAGCGGTAAAGCCGTGCACTACTGGATGGAAAAAGAGAATATCCCTTTGGAAAACCTCTTAGTCATCACCGACGACCTAAACATCCCCTTTGGCACCATTCGCATCAAAGGCAAAGGAAGTGACGGTGGTCACAACGGACTTAAGGATATCCAAGCACAACTCAACAGTCAGCAGTACGCGCGCTTGCGTTTTGGCATCAGCAGTAATTTTGAATCAGGGCGACAAATAGACTACGTGCTCGGCGAGTGGACGCCCGAAGAGCAAGCCCTCTTGCCCGAACGCCTCGAAAAATGTGCCGAAGCCGTCGTTTCCTACGGCTTAGCAGGGCTAAATATCACTATGAATACGTTTAACAACAAGTAACAAGCCAAGTCCTAACACCTATGACCACGCATCACATTCTCCTCATTCTTCACCTCATTGCCGCTACTATTTGGGTAGGCGGACACTTAGTATTGGCTTTTGGCTATATGACCAAAGCGCTCAAGCACAATGATTTTAGCTATATTGGCAATTTTGAAAAGACGTATGAACCCATCGGGATGCCGTCGTTAGCCGTTTTGGTGATTACGGGCATTTGGATGGCTTACGATTACAATGCGGGGCTCAGCTCTTGGTTTGCTTTTAGCAGTCCGATAGAGCGTGTGGTCTCTTTAAAAATCATCTTGCTACTCACCACGGTATGTTTTGCTATTTCGGCACAAACGCGCGTATTGCCCCAATTGCGCAAAGGCAATCTCAAGAAATTACCTGAAATGGCTGTGCACATCACCTGTGTAACTCTTATAGGGGTGCTAATGGTAATTTTGGGAAGCTTTGTAAAAAACGGGGGATTGTAATGAGAAAACATTAACTATTGACACAGCTATATTTTGATTATACAAGAACTATGGAGGCTATCTAAGAGTATTTGGATAGCCTTTATTGTTTAAAAAGAGCGTTTTATGTTTTCTTGTGAAAAATTGATAAGTAAACGAAAAGAAATGATAACAGTCCTTTAACTATAACTCTTTACCTTTGCCCCATCAGAATTATACATTTTCCATATAACTAAAATTCCAAAATTATGGATAGAATACATTCATACAAAAAACAACTACTGATGCTCGCCTGGTTCTTTGGGCTATGTGTAGCATCACAATCCTTATTCGCCCAAACGGTGAGAGGAAAAGTAGTAGATGAAGACAATATGCCCTTAATGGGTGCTACCGTGCTGGAGGTGGGCACTAAAAACGGAGTAACTTCTGATTTTGATGGTAACTTTCAAATCAACTTAAAGGACAACAATGCCTCTTTGGAAGTTTCTTATATAGGCTATAAGAACGCTATCGTAAAGGTACAGAACCGCAATAACCTTACGGTGAAACTTTTGCCGGAAACTACCGAACTAAAAGAGGTAGTGGTGGTGGGCTATGGTACCCAAAAGAAGGAAACCGTAACGGGGGCTATCTCTTCAGTGAAAGGTAACAAGTTGGTTGAAAATGCAGTCGCCAATGTTTCGAATGCTTTGGTGGGGCGTATGCCGGGGATCACTACCACTCAATCTAGTGGTGAACCGGGAAGAAACGCAACGACCATTCGCATTCGCGGGGTGAGCACGTTCAACGCCAGTAGCCAAGAGCCTTTGGTGGTAGTCGACGGTATCCAAAGTTCTATGGATGCCGTGAACGCAATGGATCCTTACGAAATTGAGAGTATCAACTTGCTGAAAGACGCTTCGGCAACAGCGGTCTATGGGGTAAAAGGGGCGAATGGCGTAGTAGTGGTTACTACCAAACGCGGCCGCTCAGGCGCTCCTAAGGTGAGCCTTACTTACAACTTCGGTATGAGTCAGCTGGCTACTAAGTTAGATTTGCTCAGTTCGTACGACTATGCGCTCTTCCGTAACGAAGCGATTCGCAATGACAACGACCCCAGTAATTTTGATAAACTCTTCAGCGAAAGTGGTTTTCACAACGAACTCTGGAAATTCAAGAACAACCGTGATTATACTCCTCAAGAGGTAGAAGCGATGAACCTCACTCCTGAACAAAAGCAAGCGCTGCTGAACAGTCCTGCGCTTTACTATACCAATCACAACTATTTTGAAGAGGCTTTCGGCGGACTGGCTCCTCAAAATCAGTTTAACTTGAACGTATCAGGAGGCAGTGAGAAAACGCGCTACTTCACTTCCTTGGGGTATTTCTCTCAAGGGGGTACTTTCAAAGAAACGAACTACCACAACGCCGATGTAAACTCTAAATATCAGCGTTATAACTTCCGTTCTAACTTTGATTTTGAACTTACTGATAATACCAACCTTACTCTTGACCTCGCTGCTGTATCTTCAAAAGTAGGGGGCATTTTGGGCAGTGAGCAGGACGGCGATGTGAACAGCGAGGTAGCTCGCAAAAAATCAATGTTGGTGCATATCTTAGCCAATACGCCTTTTGCAGGGCCTGGTATGGTTGACGGCCGTTTGATCGACGGTTATGTAGATGGCTTGAATCCTTTAGCAGGCAAAGGTGGTACAGGCTATTCGGTGTTGTCCAGCTTGCTCTGGCGACCTTACCTCACTACCTATCAAACCGACCTCAACCTGAATTTAAAACTCAAACACAAACTCGATTATATTACCAAAGGACTTTCTATTTCGGGCACCTTTTCCTATAACGATATTTACCGAAAAGGCGTAAAAAGAGAGCGCTCTATCCCTTCGTATACCGTAACGCGCAACCCCGAAAATCCTGCTGAATTGCTCTTCTTTGGCGGCCGACTCAAGCACACTACCCTCACCGACCGCTTCAAATCTAATAAATGGCGTCGCCTTTATTTTGAACTCGCGACTAATTACGAGCGTTCTTTCGGCAACCACAATATCACTGCGCTGCTTTTGGCTAACGGTCAAAAAACGTATGACCCTGGTTTTGAGTTCAACGTGCCTGCGGGCATTATGGGGCTTGCTGGTAGGGTTACTTATGATTACGATCGCCGCTACCTCATCGAAGGGAATATGGGTTATAACGGCACCGAAAACTTCGCTCCTGGCAAGCGCTTTGGCTTCTTCCCTGCTTTCTCTGTAGGTTGGGTGGTTACTAATGAAAAATTCTTCCCTAAAAACAATATTCTCACTTACTTAAAGCTCAGAGGTTCTTATGGCGAAGTGGGGAACGACCAAGTGGGGGGACGCCGTTTTCTGTACTTGCCCAGCACTTGGGGCTACGGCTATGAAGGTTACCGCAACGATGGCTATGGCGCAGGAGGTTACTATTTCGGCAGCAGCGATGGTTCGGCCAAAGACCCTTTCTATACCGGTAGTTGGGAAACCCGCGTGGGGAACCCCAATGTTACTTGGGAACGCGCCAAAAAAAGCAATGCGGGTATCGACCTGAATATGTTTAGCGACAGACTTACCATCAACGCTGATGTATTCCAAGAAAAACGCGATAACATTCTGTGGAACAGAGGTACTGTGCCGGGTATCGTGGGTTCTGATTTGCCTGCCAGCAACATCGGGAAAGTAACCAATAAAGGTTACGAAGTGCAACTGCACTGGAGCGACAAGATAGGCGATTTTACCTATGGCATAGGCGGTAACGTTTCGTATGCTAAAAACAAAATAGACTACCGCGACGAACCTAACAACCCTTATCCTTGGATGAATGAAACGGGCTATTCTATCGGTCAGTATAGAGGTTACCTCACCAATGGTTTCTACAACACTTGGCAAGAGGTGATGCAACGCCCTTATTCGCGTTTTGACGGCAACAAAGTGCAACCTGGCGACCTCCGCTATGTAGATGTGAACGGCGATGGCGTTATCGACGAGAAAGACCGTGTACCTATTGGTTATGCGAACTTCCCTCGCTATACCTTTGGCGCTAACCTGAACGTAGGCTACAAAGGCTTTGAAATCTCAGTGTTGTTCACCGGTACGGCTCAAGGCTCTATGCCTTTGGATTTCTATACGCGCAATCCTTTCTATATGACCACAGGGGCGGCTTTCCAACACCAATACGACGGACGTTGGACGCCTGAAAAAGCGCAAAATGGCATTACCCCTACCTTCCCGCGTGCTTCTATGCGCACCGGCGACAATATCAACGGATTGTTTAGCGACTTCTGGTTGCTTTCTACCGACCATATCAAGCTGAAAAACGTGGAAGTAAGCTATCTCTTGCAAAAGAAAATGTGGTTAGACAAAGCCGGCATCTCATCGGTAAAAGTATCGGTGAGTGGGAATAACCTCTATACGTGGTCGAAAATGCACGACGGTTACGACCCCGAACAACAGGATTCTAACGGGGCTGCCTCTGGATATCTATACCCTATGACGCGCACTTATAGCGTAGGGCTCAATGTTCAATTTTAAAAAATACCACCGATGAAAAAACTCATTTATACCACCTTAATCCTCGTCTTTTTCTCACAAGTATTCTCTTGTAAGTTAGAAGACCACTTCCTCGAAAAGAGTTTAGGGAGCGATGTGAACGTCGATTCTATCTTTTCGAGCCGACAAAAATCACTTTCAGCTATTGCACAAGCCTACGCGATGAGTCTACAATCGGGCATTACCTTGCGTTACGACAACGGGCGTGTGAGCGGATTGAAAGCGGGTACCCTCTCTCACCTATCGGGAGAAGTGAACGATGTGAAATTCAGCTGGGAAGACACCTATAAAATTCAGCGTTCAGGAATGGTAGCCAGCGACTCCGACGGCAAAGCCTTGAGTTCCGATGGTTTTGTGTTCAATTACCAATCTATTCGTCAGTGTTATCTCGTGATTGAGAATATTGATAAAGTGCCTGACCTTACCGAGGTACAGAAGAAAGGCATTAAAGCCGAAATGTACACCCTCATCGCCTACCGCTATGAGGAGATGTTCAAACGTTACGGGGGAGTGCCTATTATAGAAGGTACGCTTTCAGTAGATTCTGACCTCAATATCCCGCGTGCTACCTTGCGCGCTACCTTAGACCACATCATTGCCCTTTGCGACAAAGCCATTGCCGACCTACCTGACAGCTACAACGCTTCAGAAAAAGGACGTGTAACCAAAGGCATCGCTATGTGTGTGAAAGCGGAAGCACTGATGTTCGCCGCACGTCCGCTGTTCAACAGCAACACACCTTATATGAGTTTGGGAGGTAATAACAACCTGATTTGTTTTGGTACGCACGACGCTTCGTTATGGCAACAAGCTATAGAAGCAAATCAGCAAGTGATACAATGGGCAACTGCCAATGGTTATCAAATCATCAATACGGGCAACCCTTTAGCTGATCACGGTACTGCCGTGGCAACCCCTAACAACCGCGAAGTGTTGCTCGCTTTCAAATCACAACAGTTCGTGGAGGCTTATAACCCTCATAGCCAACCAGGAGGTGCCAACTCTATGAGTTACTTGCAATTGACCCAGTACTACAAAACAGATGGTACCGACCAAACGTGGACTGGTGAGAATTGGGAAAGCTACGCTACTTATGTGAGCAAGTGCAATGAATTGGAAGCTCGCTTTAAAGCCTCAGCAGCTATTGCAGGGCAACAAGCGTGGAACAACCCGAGTTCACATTACTGGTCCAGTGAGACTTTGGCTAATGCTTCTACTTGGGAAAAGAGAGCAGGCAGTGAAGGGGCTGGACGCCGTGTGAAGTTCTTTTATATGGCTGATACCCGCGATTGGTTTGAGTTTCCTATTTACCGATTGGCTGAATTCTACCTCAATCTCGCAGAAGCCTATAACGAAGCCGGCAACCCTACTTTGGCTTTGCAAAACTTAAATGTGATTCGCTCGCGCGCTGGATTGCCCGATGTTACTGAAACAGGGCAAGAGGCTTTGCGCAAGCTCGTGCAAAGAGAATGGGCGGTAGAGTTTTACGAAGAAAATCACCGTTATTTTGATATAAAGCACTGGAAACTCACTGATATCGCTAATGGTATCGTTGGAGGAGAAAAGAAAGGAGTAGTATTTGAGTACGCCCCAGGGAAATCGGAAGGGTGGAACGCGTGGGATTACGCTTCGTATGCGGTGAGAACTGTTTATACCGGTTATTGGGACAACAGTCAGTATTTAGAGCCTTTTCCTCAATCGGAAGTAAATAAAGGATATTTGGTACAGAACCCGGGATATTAGGAGTTAAGAATTAGGAATTAGAAGTTAGGGATTAGAAGTTAGAAGTTAGGGATTAGAAGTTAGGGATTAGAAGTTAGGAATTTGATATGAGAAGGTTCGACAGATGATCAGAGACTTTCTTAAAGAAAGAAAAAGAAAGCACGAACAACATAAGAAGAGGCTTTTCTGTTTGAAGATATCTTATGCTTAGTTTATACAAAGCTTATAGGAAGCTTATACGAATCTTGGACGATTGTTATACAAAGGGTATATAAGTAATTGATTCATACCATAATACAATAATACCAATAATACTAAAAACAGGGTTTCGAGGCGAAAGAAAAGAAATCCTCACCCCGACCCTCTCCCAAGGAGAGGGAGAGAGTAGCGACGGGCAGGTAGGGAAATTAGAGAATTAGTAGAGGTGTTGGACGGGGGGTCGGATAAATCAGATAAATCAGATTAGTTGGAGAGGAACTGAAGATTTTTGGGATAACCTCCTCCTGACCCTCTCAGAGAGGAGGAATGTAGTGACAGTTATTATACACGAATCAAGGGTTAAATTTAAACATCCCCCCAGCCCCCCTCAAGGGGGGAGATGTGACTAAAAAGCGATTATGTACTGTAAATCAAATATCATTATTTTTTCAACTCTTGATTCATATTACAAATATTATATCAGAATAACCTTTTGGAGTTTTTAATAAACTTAACCAATTAATAAAACAACAAAGATGAAATATAAAAATAACATATTATTTTGTAGTCTTGTGGGTTGTATGTTCTGGGCAGGTGCTGTGCAGGCACAAAGCCCATTGAATGTACCCGAAGAGCTTTCTACACTTTCTACCTCATCAGTAAAGGGGGAACAGCTCTTGAAAATGCCTGCAAGCAATTTTACCAACAGCTTGTTTGGGTTGCTACCTGGGCTCACTGTGCTACAAGGCGGGGGCATAGACAATGCCAGCCTAAACATCAGAGGGTTGGGCTCGTACAACTACCCTTCGGTTACCTATTTTATCGATGGTTACCAAAGTGATTTTATGTTGCTATCGCCTTCTGAAATCGAATCGATTACGGTACTGAAGGACGCAGCAGCCTTAGCGCCTTTTGGAATGAAAGGAGCACACGGTATCGTGTGGATTACCACCAAACGCGGGGCAGAAGGCAAGCCTGTAGTGGGGGTAGATTTCCAAACAGGCGTGCAAATGCCTACGGTACTGAGCAAACCGCTATCGGCTACTGAGTACGCTCAGCTCTACAACGAGGCTTACAGCAACGATGCAGGTGCTTGGACGAGCTTTTACAATATTCCTAACGATGTGAGATACAACACCGATTGGTACGACAAAGTGCTCAAAAAGTCGGCTTTGTTTGACCGCCAAGATGTGAGCATACGCGGAGGCTCGGCTACCACTAAGTATTTTGTGCTATTGGGGCACGCCGGCAATAGCGGTCTGTATGCCTCAAAGAACGATGACTCACATTCTAGCGGAAGGTTTGACCAATATCTTGTAAAGGCAAATTTAGACTTCAGTATGCTGAAGATATTTGAAGGAAATGTGAACATCAGTGGGCGTATAGACGACCGCAAATCACCAAATTACGACGAGCAAAAGCTATGGCAAAACTTGGCGAGCTACCCTAATATTATTTACCCCGCGCAGAATGCTAACGGTTCTTTCCCCGGCACAGCTATCCACCCCGATAACCCTTACGCTTCTATCCGAGCCTTAGGCATCAAGCAACTACACGACCGCACTTTGGGAGCTAATTTCAACCTAAAAGAAAAATTAGACTTCATCACACCAGGGTTGTATATACAACAAGGCGTATCCCTCAGTTCGTGGACACGAGGCACGCGCATTGTGAGCCGAGACTACACGCGTATGTTTAACGGCGTGGCACAAACCACCCACCGCGATAGCAACTACAAGGTAGACGACGACTGGGGCACCAACCAATGGAACCGTTTGCAGTTTTTGTTGGGTGCGGGTTATGCACGCGTGTTCGGGCAAAACACCTTTCAAACAGCGGTAAACTACTTGCAATACGTTTATAATATCGACGACAATCTCAACGGTAAAGCGGGCTTGAACAACAACTACGCTTATCAGAATATCGGTGGACGTGTGTTCTACGATTGGAACAAACGCGTATCAGCAGAATTTGGCTTTGCTTTGGGAGGTTCGGACAACTACAAGAAAGGCAATCGCTTTGGTTTTTATCACGCCCTTTCAGCTGCTTATCAAATTTTTAATGAGCAACACCCTTCGGCGAATGCCAATATCAATCGGTTGAAGTTGCGCGCTTCGGTAGGTACCACCGGTAACGATGTGTACAACGAAGGACGCTACCTATACGAACGCTATTACGGTTCTTACGGCGGAGGCGGTTTTGCCACAGGAAACGACGACCCATCGTGGCATAGTGCTATCGGACTAAAATACGTGCCTAATGAGCGTATTTTTGCCGAAAAAGCCTATAAGTACAACGTAGGCGTGGAAGCTAAATTCTTTGACAAATGGGACGTGATGATAGACGCTTTCCTCAACAAACACGAAGGTATTATCACCCCCGACTACAGTATTTCGGATATCTTCGGGGCTACCCCACCGTATAAAAATATCGGAAAGGTAACCAACAGAGGTTTTGAAGTGAGTACCCTTTACAGCAACACAGCGGGTAAATTCACTTATAGCATAGGCGCAAATGCTTCGTATGCCAAAAACAAAATAGACTATATGGCTGAGTACGACGCCACCAGCGAGCGTTCAGCGCAAACCGGCCGACCTATCGGCACGCGCTTTGGCTACGAAACCACAGGCTTTTACGACGTGAGCGATTTTGACAGCAATGGTAATCTGCTACCTTCACTGCCTAAACCTTCGTTTGGAAACGTAGTGCCCGGTGACGTGAAATACCGCGACCTGAACGGCGACAACATCATAGACCCTGCCGATAAAACCGAAATAGGCAAAAGTTGGCTACCTACCCTCACTTATGCGGGGACACTCAACCTCGGTTATGAAGGCTTTGACCTTGGGGTGCTTGTGCAAGGTGTACAAGGCAGAGAGCTAAACTTATTGGACGACGCACGCCAAAAAACGGTGGCTTTTGAGAACAACGGCAATGTGTATGCTATCGCCAAAAACCGCTGGGCTTACTATCCTGCGCAAGGTATTGACACCCGTAGCAGTGCTGAGTACCCACGCCTTTCGCTCTTGAGCAACAACCACAATACACAACCGTCCACCCTGTGGATAAAGAAAGCCAATTACCTAAGAGTGCGCTATATAGAGGTAGGCTATAGCGTTCCTAAGCGAATGCTCGACGATATAGGCGTTAGCAAATTGCGCATTTATGTGAATGCTACCAATCCGTTTACTTTCTCGCGCTTGCTTAGCGATTACGACTTAGACCCCGAAGTACTCTCAGGTTATCCTGCCCTCAAATCGGTTACTATGGGGGTTTCTTTAAAATTTTAAACCCAATGAACTACCAAAAATATACAGCTATGTTAAAGAGTAATAAATTGAGTAGAAACACCTTTGCGGTGAGCTGCCTCGCCCTGATGATGGGACTCATCGGCTGTGATGTGTTAGACACCAAAGAAGATATTTACGACACCGACGAGCAGATAAAAACGAATTACCAAGTGCTCTATGACTTTGGTTATGCTACCTATACGCGTTTGCAAAACCGCTTTGATGCTATCGATGGCAACCTCTTTGCGGCAGTGAGCGACGAGGCAGAATACACGTTCTCGCCTTCCAAAACACAAGTTTTTAACGAAGGTAGCTGGAATAGCACCAATAATCCCGACAATTCGTATGCTTACAACTACGAGGGGATACAGGCAGCCAACTATTTCTTGGAAACTTTTCCTAACTATGCAACCTTCTTAAAGCAGAACCGCGCCCTTCTCACGCAAAACGACATCAACAATTACAATCGCGATGTGAAGAGCATACGGGCTTTGCGCTTTGAAAACCGCGTGTTGCGCGCTTATTTTTACTTTGAACTACTGAAACGCTACGGAGGGGTGCCTCTTGTAAAAACACAGCTTTCGGCTGAAGGCAACACGCATTTACCTCGCAATACAGTAGACGAGGTAGTAAGCTATATCGTCAGTGAGATTGATGCTTCCAAAGATAGCTTAATCACCAATTGGGGAGCAGATTTTGACATTGGCTTAGACGGGCGCATTACCAAAGGGGCTGCTTTAGCGCTCAAATCGCGAGTATTGCTTTATGCTGCAAGTCCGCTGTACAACCCTACTAACGATGTAAACAAGTGGAAAGCGGCTGCCGAAGCGGCTAATGAGCTCCTCAGCTTGAACCTCTACCGTTTGGACAACAGCTACCGCGACCTATTCCTCGGCGACAGAACCGCGAAGAGCACTGAGACGATTTTCGCGATCCGCCAGAGTGCTACCAATGATTTGGAAAGGAAAAACTACCCTATTGGCACCGCTGGAGGTCACAGTGGCATCACCCCCTCACACAATTTGGTGAGTGCTTACGAGTACAAAGGTACGCCCGACCCTAATGATATCTATGCCAACCGCGACCCTCGACTTGGTTATACGATAGTAACCAATAACAGCCAGTGGAACGGACGCACGATAGCAACTTATGCAGGAGGTACTGACGACTACAACGCTAAGAACGCTTCGCGCACAGGCTACTACCTCAAAAAGTTCTTGAACGACCACCTCGATTTGGTGCAGGACGAGAAGAAACTCCGCTCTTGGGTGGTGTTCCGTTTAGCCGAAATATACCTCAACTATGCCGAGGCGATGAACGAAGCCTACGGACCTGATGCAAACAACGGTTATGCGCTCACTGCCAAAGAGGCTATCAACCTGGTGAGAGGCAGAACGGGCGTGGAAATGCCTGCTATTACCACCTCGTCTAAAGAGGAGTTCAGAGAAAAGGTAAAACACGAACGCCGTATTGAGCTCGCTTTTGAAGAACACCGCTATTGGGATTTGCGCCGCTGGAAAGACGCTGCTACCGTGCTCAGTCAGCCACTCACAGGCGTACAAGCTACTAAAAACGGCAACAGCTTTAGCTATCAAGTAAAAGAGGTGGAAAAACGCACTTTTGCTGAAAAGATGTACTTTTACCCTATCCCTCATAGCGAAATCAATAAATCTAACGGAATTGTAAAACAAAACCCTGGTTGGTGATATGAAAACAAAAAACATTACCCTATTGCTACTCTTGTTCGTAGCCTTCATCGCTTGTAAAAAAGACGATGTGTTTGACGACCCTGGCATCAACAATATTTATATGCCACAAGCCTCCTTGAACAACGGAGGGAATGAATACAATGTGCCCTTTGGCGGAAACTCCGAGAACTACACTTTTGACGAGACTACCAAACAACTGAAAATCGTACTCGGTGTGAAAAACTCGGGTCGCGCTACCGATGGCTTTGCCGTGAAAGTAAAAGTGGATGCTCAAGCTACTAATGCTTATGTAGAAGCGCACAAAGCCGATGAGCAAAAACCCACCGTCCTGCTTCCTGAAGGAACTTATAAACTACCTGAAAACGTAACCGTTGCCTCTGGTAAGAGTGAAGAATCGTTTTACTTGGACGTAGATATGCAAAAGCTCCTCGCCGACCACCCCGATTATTACAAAAATCGCATTGCGTTGGCGGTAAGCATCTACGGCAATGAGAGAATTTTGCCAAACAAAGCAACTACCATAGTCATAATTGACGGAGCGAAATTCTTGCCTACCCCTCCTGAACCTCCTAAACCTACTGTGGAGAATTTGGTGAAGAAAGATGCTTGGCAAATTGTAAAACAAGGCATTGACGGTAAAATCACTGCCGATGCTAAGATTAGTATCGTTGATGGCAATATCCAATATTCCTCTGGTAAAGTGGGCGGTAAGTTCAACCACGTGATTTACCAACCTGTAAATGTTGAAAAAGGACAGACTTACACTTACGATATGCACGTGGAAATCAAAGGACAAGCGTGGGGCTGGATACAAGTGTACGTGAGTGAGCAAGCGCCTGAAGAAGGCAAAGACTTTGGCGATGGCAAAGTGTTAGAACTTCAAAACAACATCACCTCCCCTATGAGTGGTTCGTTTGCAGAACTTTCGGCTATCCAAGACCAAAAAACTTACACCGCTGGCAAAACTGGTACGCTCTACTTTGTGATAAAAATAGGTAGCTGGGATAATAACTTTGAGGATTTAGTGCTCTCTGATATCGTATTCAAGAAGGACGACACCCCTCAGCCTCCTAAACCCCAAGTAGAGACCACCCTTAAGAAAGACGCTTGGAAAATACTCTTACAAGGTATCAATGGCGGACTTTCAGAAAAAGCGGATATCACCATTACCGATGGCAATATTCACTACACTTCGGGCACCGAAGGCAAGATGTTCAACCACGTGATTTATCAGCCGATAGATGTGGTAGGGGGTGAAACCTATACTTACGATATGACCCTCAGCGCCAAAGGTAAAGCGTGGGGTTGGATACAAGTGTACATCAGTCAGTGGGCGCCTGAAGAAGGCAAAGACTTTAACGACGGTAAAGTGTTTGACCTATCGGGAGAAATTAAGACGCCTAAGAGCGGACTAATGTCGGAATTGGCTACAGGTGAAAAGACTTACACCGCTACCAAAACCGGCAAGCTGTACTTTGTGATAAAGATAGGCAGCTGGGATAATAACTACGAAGATTTGACACTATCGGATATCTTTATTAAAAAAGCACCTTAATAATACGTATTAAATAAACAAATTAAAAACATATGAAAAACGCAACAACCTTTAGTTTTATTACAATGCTATTGTGCGGGCTTATAGCCTGTGACAAATCAGGAGGCGATGCCCCTATTGATGATAATCCTATGCCCGAAACCCCTACTGAATGGGTGTTAGACTTTGAAGATAATTTCGAGGGCAACGCCTTGAACACGGATAATTGGGCTGTGTACGACAATGAGTACCTCGAAAAAGAAGGTAAGCTCAAACCCGAAAACACGCGTCGTACGTATGCAGTGGAAGTGAAAGACGGCTTCTTGAACTGTCTTATTGACAAAGACCCTAAACGCGAAGGGTTCTTTATGACTGGAGGTCTCGCCCATAAAAAGAACTACCAATACGGCAAATTTGAGTTCAGAATACGAATGGACGAAGACCCCGATAAAGCTTCGAGTGGGTTAGGACTTACTTGGCCTGAGAGTGAAAAATGGCCTGACGATGGTGAAAACGACATCTATGAAACAAATCACGAGGACAATGTATGGAATACCTATATCCACTATGCTGTGTCTGGTAGTGACCGGCAGTACCAACAGACCTTCCGTTACAACAAGAGCGATTGGCATATTGTAGCAATGGAATGGGCTCCTGAGTATATAAAGATTTATATCGACGGCAAATTAGAATGGACACTGAAAGACCCAGTGGCTATAGCTAAAGCCCCCCACCATTTATGTTTCCAAACTGAAAAAAACATTGACAAACCTTTTACCAAACAACTCAAACTACAAGTAGACTGGGCTAAGGTATACAAATATGTACCTAAAAAGTAAATGAGATATCCATACAAGTTTCTTCCCTTTCTCATCGGTATGCTCCTATGGCTTGCTCACCCTATTTATGGGCAAGCCATAAGGGAGCATATATTATTAGATAACGGTTGGAAATTCACTTTAGGGCACGCTACAGACCCTTTTAAGGATTTGTATTACCGCGTGTATAACGATTTTTCCAAAGCTCTTTCTAAAGGCATAAACTTTTCGAGCATAGACTACGACGATAGCTCTTGGCAAAGTGTAGACCTCCCTCACGATTGGGCAGTAACACTTCCGTTTAGTGAAAAAGGCGACTGGTCACACGGGTATAAGACCTTAGGCAATGCCTTCCCTGAGAAAAGCATCGGGTGGTACCGAAAAACCTTTGAACTGAGTGAGGCACAACAAGGCAAACGGGTAAGTCTGCAGTTTGACGGTATTTTTAGAGATAGTCATTGTTGGGTGAATGGTATCTATGTGGGGCATCATCTCAGCGGTTATACAGGAGTAACTTACGATATTACTGACTTAGTATATTTCGGTAAGCCCAATGTGATTACCGTAAGAGTAGATGCTACCCAAAACGAAGGTTGGTTTTACGAAGGGGCAGGTATCTATCGGCACGTGTGGTTAAACACTTACAATCCTATACATTCTTCCCCTTCCGATGTGTTTGTATACACTAAATCTATAGGCAAACAAGCCCAAATGCACGCTGAAACTACCGTGTATAATCAGGGGAGAGAAAACAGTAATTTTACTGTGGAATGGACAGTTCTCAACCGTGAGAAGAAAGTGGTAGCTACTCAGAGTTCTAACAATACTACTTTTATCCCTAACGAAAAAATCACCCTAAAGAACGAAATCACTATCCCTAACCCACAGCTTTGGGATACTGAGCGACCTTACCTCTACACTTTGGTCACTAAAATCATTGCTGACGGAAAGACCGTAGACCTCATTCACACACGTTTTGGGGTACGTACTTTCAGTTATCAACCCGACGGCTTTTACCTCAACAACAAAAAAATGAAAATAAAAGGCGTGTGTGTGCACCAAGACCACGCTGGCGTTGGCACGGCGCTGTTAAACGAATTGCAATATTACCGCGTGGGCTTACTCAAAGCAATGGGTGCTAATGCCTACCGCACTGCACACAACCCTCCTACCCCCGAACTACTGCAAGCCTGCGACAGCTTAGGATTATTAGTGATGGACGAAACCCGATTGCTAAACAGCGGAAAGGAGTATCGCCAGCAGTTTGAAGACCTCATCAAGCGTGACCGCAATCACGCCAGCGTGTTTATGTGGTGTATCGGGAATGAGGAGGAAAAAATACAGAGCAACGATACGGGGGAACGCATTGCGGGTACTTTAGTGAGTTTGCAACAGTATTTAGACCCTTCGCGCGTGAGTACTTATGGCGCCAACGTAGGCAATGAGAGCGAAGGAGTAAGTGCAGTAATCCCCGTAAGGGGTTTTAATTACAACCTTTACGGACTTACTGACTACGAGAAAGCACACCCCGACCAACCTATTATAGGCACTGAAGTTGCCAGTACGGTGAGCACTCGCGGGGTGTATCTGCCCGAAGTAGTGCTTGAGAAAGCCGGTGGTTACAGCGGTCACTTTGTAGCCGACACCTTGCGTGCTTACTTGCTTGACCAAGACAAGAGTTACCCCAGTTGGGCTTCGCAAGCAGTGCAATGGTACAGTGCCACAGCCAATGACCCTCGCTTTATGGGAGGTTTTGTTTGGACGGGCTTTGACTATCGCGGTGAGCCCACTCCTTTTGCGTGGCCTAATATCAGTTCGCATTTTGGGATAATGGACGTGTGTGGCTTTCCTAAGAACGTGTATTACTACTACAAAGCCCAGTGGAGCGAAACGCCCGTGGTACATATTGCCCCGCATTGGAATCTGAACTTGACAAAAGGGACTCCCGTAAAAGTTTGGGTATATAGCAATGCTGAAGAGGTGGAACTTTTCTTAAACGGAAAAACACTCGGCAAACAAAAAACACCTGCCTTCGGACATCTACATTGGGAAGTGCCCTACCAAAAAGGTACGCTCAAAGCGGTAGGACTCAAGAACGGAAAGCGCATCACTGCCGAAGTAACAACTACCGAAAAGCCTTTTGCTATTGTGCTCACTCCTCATAAAACGCAGCTAAAAGCTGGTAAACAAGACGCTGTAGTGGTGAATGTGAGCGTAGTGGATAAAAAAGGACGTGAAGTGCCCGATGCTCAAAACCTCATTCGCTTTAGCCTTACTGGAGATGCCATTATAGCAGGCGTAGGTAATGGCGACCCGAGTTCGCACGAGCAAGATGTTTTTGCCGAAGGAAACCGTGCTGAGCGCAAGCTCTTCAATGGCAAATGCTAAGTGATTATTCGCTCGAGTGAAAAAGGAGGAAAGGTGCAACTGCGTGCCACTGCTGAGGGAGTGAAAGAGGCGACGGTGAGAATGAATTAAGACGGAGCTTAATACCACAATGCCAATAATACCAATTACTGAAGGTAAAAGATAAAAAGGTAAAAGCTAAAAACTATACTGATAATACGCGAAGATTTGATAAAAATCGGGTGAGTAGGAAAGAGGTCTTGAAAAAAGAATGTTATTAGTGAGTGAGAAAACAACGTCTTATAACAAGTAAAAACGGTAAAAGACTTGTTGTATTGGTAAATCTTTTATATTTTTGTGGTGTGAATAGGAGATTTTTCAGACAGAAAAATATACTGTGGGTATAGGTACCTTATACGAACCTTATACGAATCTTGGACGAACCTTATAGGATAGAAGTCCCTTTTTTGGGAGGGGGCACTCTGTGAAATGAGAATTTTGTAAAAATTTTTTCTAGGTAACAAGCAAGAGAGGTAGAAAAAAAAGGTATTTCAGAGGTTTGTAACTCAAACGGATTTTATATAGATTGCGAATAAATTAAAGGCGAATTGCAATTCGCCCCTACAACATACCCAAATAAAAGAGTGATTGCCAAGGTAATCAACTTTGACAAAGGTTGGAACTTTGCGAAAGTTCACGACGCAAAAATTCGCAAAATTAATTCTGATTGACTATAAAAAATAATTGTTATATATGAAGACAAATGTATTTTTAGCAGTGCTGTTATTGGTGATAACAGCTTGCGGTTGTTCTAAAACAGAGGATAAGGAAACTACATTTCCTGATGCTGTATTGGTTAAGAGTTTTGTGACTGTAACGAATACTTCTGACCATAGTTTTGTGAATTTTGCACTTACCTCAGATGGCTATCGCATAGTGCAAAATAAGGAAGCCTTACAAGCGCTCTTCCGGAATACTGACCTTAGTAGCATAAAGGAATTTAAGGACATTGACTTTGCTACACAGACGCTTATCATAGGGAGAAAGAGCCTTACTGAAATTACTGATGCGAAATGCAAATTCAGCAAGAAGGGTGATAATAGTTATGTGCTTACAATAGACCTCAGCACACCACAGCTATTGGAACCTGCGGTATTATATTACGGTGCAATAGTACAAAAACTACCTAATAGCGCTACAGTAAGCGTAGAAGTATTGCCTTTTGAGCCTAATAAAGATTTATAAGGTGCGAGCCGCACAGGCAGTCGTAGCACGACAGGCAAGGAATTTTGTAGAGGAGTTGGACGGGGAGGGTCGGATAAATCTGATAGGTAGGAGAGAGTCTGAAAAACCTCCCCCTAATACACATACTCAGCTACGCCAGCTCGCTGACTACCTCCAAAGGGGGAGTTAGTGACGGAAAAGCAACAATGGACTGTTAATCAGTAGTAAATATTTTTAACTCTTGATTCATATTAATATGATAGAAAGAATGAATATAAACCTACGTAAAATACTAAAAAACGTTTTGCTTTTAGCACTTTGCTTGAGCTGTGCTTTGGGTTGGGCACAAGCAAAGATAACAGTAAGTAAGACCCACCCGCGCTATTTTGAGAAAAACGGTGCGGTGTGGATTCCTATTGCGACCAACTACCTACCCTCACATAATTTTGAAGAGGTAGAAAAGTACTTTAAACACTTTGCTGAGAACAGCGGAAACGCAATGCGCATTTGGATAAGCACTGAGTTCTTAGAAATAGAAGAGCAAAAGGAAGGCAAATATAACCCCGAAAAGTTAGCGCGTATTGAGCACTTATTGCAGTTGGCAGAGCAATATCACATCTATCTAAAATTTACTTTGCATCACTTGCGCACCATTGCTGATACTATAGCGCCTGAGGCGTCGTGGGCTAACAGTCGGGCATTAGCGAGTCGTTTTAAAAACGTAAATGAGTACGTAAGCACAAAAAAAGGCAGGCTGTCTTACCTAAAGCGTTTCAGAGCGCTTGCCGAAAAGTGCCGAAACCACCCTTACGTATATGGCTGGGAGCTGTGGAACGAGATGGACGCAGTAGTACCTGAAGCGGAATGGTTGTCTTTCACTGAGGAGATGCTCGGCAAGGTGAAAAAGGAGTGCCCACAGCAGTTGGTGAGTCAATCCTTAGGCAGTATGCATTCTGCTTATATGGAGACAATCTATCAAAAGATAGCGGAGCTACCTCAGAACGAGTTTTTGAGTATTCACCGTTATGTAGACGAAGGTAACAAATGGCAACAATACCCTGTTGTAAAGGGTGCGGTGGACAGATTAGTGAGCAATGCAGTGGCTGTTGGGCTTGAGATGACTAAAGGACAGCCAAAGCCTGTGGTCATTAATGAGATAGGAGCAGTAGAGCCCAACCACGCGGGACCTTCGGCACTTTACCCTAAGGATAAAGAAGGTGTCTTGCTACACGACTTTATCTTTGCGCCTTTCTTTTGTGGGAGTGCAGGTTCGGGTACTACGTGGCATTGGGATCATTATATAGAGCCTAATGGACTGTGGTACCACTTCGGTCGTTTTAAAAAAGCGATAGAGGGCATCGACCCTATAAAGGAGCAAATGCAACCCATTTCGTTTACCATAGAAAATGTAATTTGTTATGGCTTACAAGGAAAAACTAAAACGATTTTATGGTGCAGAGATAGTGCCAACAACTGGAAAACAGAGCTCCGAGAGGGGCGTAATGCTAAAATGAAACGTGATTTTGAAATACCACTTAACGTTATCAACACAAAATATACGCATTACAGTGTATACGACCCTTGGACGGATAATTGGGAACGACATATGCCTATGTATGACGGAAAGGCATTGATTCCAGCCTTCAAACGTTCGATAGTAGTGGTATTAGAAAACCCATAGCATCTTCCTGTCTTCTTTCCTTAGTTTTCTCATTGCCCTGATGGATGAGCAAAGGGCAAGACTATAAAAACAAAGCAATATGTAATTCTCATTTCAAGGGAAGAGTACAGGCGGGAAGGTGTTTTTTTTTAGAAAACCAAAATATCAATGAGATATAGCAAGTATATTTTTAAGCTCTTTATAGCATTACTTGTTGTGAGCTGTAGCGCGCCTGCTATACTAAAGTCTAACCGTGAAGCAATCGGAGAAAGGTCTTTCAGTGGTGACAAACGTATAGAGCAACGAGTGGATTCAGTATTACAGCTGATGACTCTTGAAGAGAAGATAGGACAAATGACACAATTCTCAGCGGACTGGTCGGTTACAGGACCTGTAATGGCTGATAAATACCAGCCTTACCTTGAGAAAGGCTTAGTAGGGAGTATTTTTAATGCTACCTCGGTATCGGGTATACGCCAATTGCAAAAGATAGCGGTAGAGCAAACGCGCCTAAAAATTCCTATTCTCTTTGGTCAAGATGTGATACACGGCTACAAAACGATTTTCCCTATTCCGTTAGCTGAGTCTTGCTCGTGGGATTTAGCACTGATGCGCAAAACAGCTGAACTCGCTGCCCGAGAAGCCAGTGCTGATGGCATCAACTGGACGTTTGCCCCTATGGTAGATATCACGCGTGATGCGCGTTGGGGACGCGTAATGGAAGGTGCGGGTGAAGACCCTTATTTAGGAAGCCTAATTGCCGAAGCACGCGTAAAAGGGTTTCAAGGAGGCGACAATTGGCAGACTTTGAGTAGCCCCCACACGCTTTTAGCTTGTGGCAAACACTTTGCCGGTTATGGTGCTGCCGAATCGGGGAAGGATTACAACACTGCCGAACTCTCACTGCACACCTTGCGCAATGTGTATTTACCACCTTACGAAGCGACCCTAAAATCCGGTGTAGGTAGTGTGATGGCTTCTTTGAACGAGATAAACGGTGTGCCTGCTACCGCTGATAAATGGTTACTCACTGAGGTGCTTCGCAAAGAATGGGGCTTTAAAGGATTGTTAGTGAGCGATTACACAGGTATTAACGAGCTGGTGCGACACGGGGTAGCTAAAGACGACAAGCAAGCTGCTTACCTCTCAGCTAATGCGGGAATAGAAATGGATATGAACGGGGCTACTTTTATTAAATACCTCAATGCCTTAGTGAAAGAAGGCAAAGTAAGTGAAGCGCAAATTGACAAAGCAGTAAAGCATATCTTGGAAATGAAGTTCCTTTTAGGTCTCTTTGATGACCCTTACCGGTACTTAGATGAAGAGCGCGCGAAAACAAATACTTTTACTGAAGAATATCTGAAAGTAGCACGACAAGCGGTCGCCTCTTCAGTAGTGTTGTTGAAAAATGAAGCTGTATTGCCTATCCAAAAGAATAGTGCTAAAACAATTGCTCTAATAGGACCTATGATGAATAACACCAGCGATATCAACGGGAGTTGGACGTGTTTAGGCGACGGCAAACAAAGTATTAGCGTTCTCACAGGTCTCACCCAGAAATACAAGGGCACGAACGTAAAACTTCTGTATGCCGAAGGAAGTGGTTTTACAACTATTTCAGCTGAACAGCTAAGTGAGGCGGTAGCTATTGCCCGCAAAGCGGATGTGATATTAGTAGCAGTAGGTGAACAGAGCAATTGGGCAGGAGAATCGGCGGTGCGCACCGATATTCGTTTGCCGAAAGCACAACGCCAATTATTAGAAGCGTTGAAAGCTACTAACAAACCAATAGGCATTATCACTTTTAGTGGTCGCCCTTTAGACCTTTCGTGGGAAAACGAGAATATACAAGCTATCTTGCAAGCGTGGTTCCCTGGCACACAAGGAGGCAATGGCATCGCCGACGTAATAGCAGGTGATGTAAACCCTTCAGGACGATTGACAATGTCATTCCCTCGCAATGTAGGACAACTGCCTATTTACTACAACTACAAGAACACAGGGAGACCTGTCTATCTCGAAAATGAGGAAGTAGACCATCGCCCTCATTACAACGTTGGTTATTTGGATAGTTCTATCACTCCGCTATATCCTTTTGGGTATGGGCTCAGTTATACTACCTTTGCTATCAATAACATTCAGCTGAGTAAAACAAGCATTAAGCGCTATGGCGATAGCATTACAGTGAATGTGATTGTGCAGAACACTGGCAACAGAGCAGGCGAGGTGGTGGTGCAACTCTATACCCGACAGTTGGTGGCGAGCGTAACCCGCCCTGTAAAGGAATTGAAAGGATTCCAGAAAATAGCTCTCAAAGCTGGTGAAAGTAAACAAATTTGTTTTGAAGTGACTTCTGAAGCGCTTGCTTTTTACGGTATCAATGGGAAGAAGGACACTGAACCCAGCGAGTGCTTACTGTGGGTGAGCTTCAATGCAGCTGATAATACCCACGAACAACATTTTACGATAGACGAATAACAAACCATAAAATAGTAAACGATTATGAGAATACAACGTACCTTATTCTTATCAGTACTTGCCTTAGCAAGTAGCCTTAGCTTAGCACAAACCCCCAATTGGGAGAACTTAGCGGTGAGTAGCGTCAATACTGAGCCCAGCCATAGTCATTATGAGCCTGCTGGCAAACTGCTCCTCAACGGTCAATGGCAGTTTGCGTACTTCAAGCACCCTTCACAAGTGCCCACCGATTTCTTTCTCGGTAAAGGCATTGCCAAGTGGGACGCTATCAAAGTGCCTTCGAACTGGCAATTGCAAAGTACAAAGTATGACCCTCCGGTGTTTACCAATATCAAATACCCGTTTGAGATGAACCCGCCCTATACCCCTAAGGACTACAACCCTACGGGCGTGTACAAAACGCAGCTCACGGTGCCTAACAAGTGGCAAGGACAGCAGGTGTTTCTTCACTTTGCGGGAGTGCAATCGGCGATGGAATTGTTTATCAACGGCAAGCAAGTGGGCTATCACGAAGATGCGATGTTGCCTGCCGAGTTCAACATTACGCCTTATCTAAAAAAAGGCAAGAACGAAATGTACGTAAAAGTCTTGAACTGGTCGGATGGGAGTTATATAGAAGACCAAGACTTTTGGCGACTCAGCGGTATTTATCGCGATGTGTACCTCTTTGCTACCCCTGAGGTGCGTATGCGCGACTTTACAGTGTATCCTGAATTAGACGCGCAATACGGCGATGCGACCTTACAAGTGGAAGTGGAAGTGCAAAACTTAGGCAATAAAGCGAGTGAAGCCCTTGTAGTACAAACCATTCTTAAAGACAACAAAGGGGAAGTGATAGGTACTGAGAAAGCACCTATCAGTACAGTAAATAGCAAAGACAAGTCAATAGTAAAGACACAAATAGACGTAAAGAACCCTTTGAAATGGACAGCCGAAACGCCTAATCTCTACAAGGTAGAACTGAGTTTGCTTACTGCCAAAGGCAAAGTACTACAATCGTTTACACAGAATGTGGGCTTTAGGAAAGTAGAGCTTAAAAACGGATTGCTATTGGTAAACGGTAAGCCTGTAAAGTTTAAAGGGGTAAACCGCCACGAGTTCGACCCTTATAACGGTCGTACGATCACCCGCCAATCGATGATTGACGATATTATCCTAATGAAAACCCACAACATCAATGCGGTGCGTACCTCTCATTACCCCAATCAGCCTGAGTGGTATACCCTCTGCGACGAATATGGCTTATACGTGGTAGACGAAGCCAACATCGAAAGCCACGGATTGTGGGAAAGTGGCTACTACATAGGCGAACGACCCGAATGGAAAAAGGATATCGTGGAACGCAATGTGAATATGGTAGCCCGCGACAAGAACCACCCTTGTATCATCTATTGGTCGATGGGGAATGAATCAGGTTGGGGAGTGAACTTTGATGCGGCTTATGAGGCTATCAAAGCACTCGACCCTCAAAAGCGTCCTGTGCATTACGAGTCCAAGAACCCTGCTTATGCAGGTGTGCTCTCGCATTACGATATCATCTCGAATATGTACACGGAACTCAATCACCTCAATAATCTTTTTACCGAAGACCCCAAACGCCCTGTGATTATCTGTGAGTACGCTCACTCTATGGGGAACAGCTTGGGCAACTTCCGCAAGTATTGGGATTTATTCGCTACCAACGAGCGTTACCAAGGCGGTTTTACCTGGGATTGGAAAGACCAAGCCTTGCGCTGTAAAGATAAAAACGGCAAAGAGTATTGGAACATTATCAACCATATTGATAGAGCAAACGTGAACGACGGTTTGGTAAATGCTACAGGCATTGCGCAACCCGAAATGCACGAACTCAAGAAAGTGTATCAGGAGTTCAATGTGAAAGCGATTGACATCAATACGGGATTGGTAGCGATTCGCAATAGTAACTATTTCGTCAATAGCGACGAGGTGTATTTGCAATGGGAACTCATTGAGAATGGCAAACCTAGCGCTAAAGGGGTACTTGATAAGTTAAATATCGCTCCTCAAAGTGAGAGAGTTCTTGAAATTCCTTTTGACAAACAACTCGTGAAAAACGGCAAGGAGTACTTTATGAATTTCCGTTTTAAAAACAAAAAAGCTACTGCTTGGGCATCGAAAGATTTTGAAGTTGCCAAAGAACAAATCGCTTTTCCTAACCGTTTTGTGAGGGAAATCGCTCAACCTTCGGATAAGAAACTTACTTTTAGCGAAGAGCCAATGGGTATTACCGTAAAAGGTGAACACTTTACAGCGGTTTTCAGCAAAAAAACAGGCGGTTTAAGTCAGTTAGTTTACAAAGGTAAAAACTTGCTTTCCGAAGCTTTAACACCTTCTTTTTGGCGTGTGCCCACCGATAACGACGAGGGAGGTTTTGAAAACTCTTACGCCTCAGCGTGGCGCAAAGCAGGACTCAAAGAGGCGACGGTAATGCCTACTGAAATGAAAGCTACCCCTATAGAAACTACCCAAGTGCGCATAACCGCCAATAACCGCATTGAAACTAAAGCAGGTGCTATTATCCAGCGCATTACCTATCTCATCAATGGCGAGGGACGTATGGATATTTCTACTGATTTTGAAGTGCCTGCCTCATTGCCTCCTTTGGCAAGAGTGGGAATACTCCTCACACTCGATAAGAGTTTTAACAAAGTGGAATGGTATGGCAAAGGTCCTTATGAAAGCTATGCTGATAGAAAAGAATCGGCGTTTGTGGGCATTCACAGCAGTGCGGTGAGCGATATGTATTTTCCTTACGTAATGCCTTCAGAGAACGGCAACCGCACCGATACGCGTTGGCTCAAACTCCTTTCAGGCAGTACCGAATTGCTTGTCAGTGCGCCTGCGCTTTTTAATTTCAATGTGCAAAACTATTCGGATGACGCACTCAACCAATCCAAAGAGAGCCAAGAGCTACAACGCGACAACCATACTTATTTGCACATCGATGAGGCGCAAATGGGGGTAGGTGGTGACGACAGCTGGTCGCCTCGCGTACATAAAGAGTTCTTACTCAACCAACCGTATTACCATTACGAGTTTAGTATAAAGGTTGGTGGAAAATGAGGAGGCCTTAGGCCTTAGGCACTAGGGGATAACATCCCCCCTACCCCCCTTCAAAAGGGGAGTGTAGGGACGGAAAAGAGAAATTAGCAAATGGGAGAGTTGAGGAGTTCAGAAGGAAACGGAAAAGTTCGGAAGATGGTTAAGAGGGATTTTGGTAAAAAAAGGCTGTAAGGAGGGTATGGTTAGCTTATACAAAGCTTATAGGAAGCTTATACGAATCTTGGACGATTGTTATACAAAGGGTGTATAAGTGATTGATTCATACCATAATACAATAATGCCAATAATGCTGAAAATAGGGTTTCGAGTCGAAAGAAAGAGGAAGATGTGATAGGCCTTAGGCCATAGGCAATAGGAGAAAATGGACGAGGAACGAGGGGCAAAGGACGAAGAGAACATCCCCCCTGCCCCCCTCAAGGGGGGAAATGTAGCAACAGAAAAAGGGGATAACATCCCCCTAGCCCCCTTCAAAGGGGGAAATGCGATGCAAAAGTGATAAAACCTCCCCCTAGCCCCCTCAGAGAGGGGGAGTGTAGAGACGGAAAAGCGACAGGAAAAGGTGGAATAACATCCCCCTAGCCCCCCTCAAGGGGGGAATTAGTGACGGGAAAGCGACGGGAAAAAAGGGGAGATGTAGGGAGGAAAAAAGGGGATAACATTGTCATATCCTGAAATAGGTTTACACAAAAAACAGGAAAAAATATGACAGAGCGGAGAAAAGTAATAGTTCGGTACAGTGATTGCTTTAAGTTGAGTATCGTAGAAGAAATTGA